>DAIUEQ010000120.1:0-10923 GCA_036845025.1 Xanthobacteraceae bacterium
CCATCAGGTCCTGCACTTTCTCGACGACAGCGCCCGCGCCATTCGCGAGGCCGCTCGGGTTCTGCGGCCGGGAGGACGCCTGCTGGTCGTTGATTTCGCACCGCACGATCTGGAATTTTTACGCGAGGAACACGAGCATCGCCGGCTTGGCTTTGCCTCCGAGACGGTCAGGCAATGGCTTGAGGCCGTCGGACTTGACGTCGTTCGCCAGCAAACACTGCCGCCCGGCCCCGAAGGCAAGGTCGCGGTCTCGCTCTGGCTCGCCCGCGATCCGCGCATCCTGCTTGCCGTCCCAAGCGCACGCGAGGTCGCCTGATGTCGCACGAAGCAAAAACCAAGCGGACGATTCGCGTCTCGTTCGAGTTTTTTCCGCCGAAAACCGCCGAGATGGAACAGACGCTATGGCAGGCGATCGCACGGCTGGCGCCACTGCAACCCCACTTCGTTTCGGTCACTTACGGCGCCGGCGGGACTACGCGCGAGCGCACACATTCAACGGTGAAGCGGATTCTGGCCGAGACCATGCTTACTCCGGCCGCGCATCTGACTTGCGTGGGCGCAACGCGCGCGGAGATTGACGAAGTCATTGACGCTTATGCCGGGGCCGGCGTGCGCCATATCGTGGCGCTGCGCGGCGACCCGTCGGGCGGGATCGGCGAGCGCTTTTCACCCCACCCGGGCGGCTACCAAAATGCCGCGGATCTCGTTAGCGGCATTAAGCGCATCGCCGATGTCGAAGTGTCGGTCTCCGCTTATTGCGAGAAGCACCCCGACAGCCCGACCGTCGCGGCCGATATCGACATGCTCAAAGCGAAAATCGACGCCGGCGCGAGCCGCGCCATTACGCAGTTTTTCTTCGAGAACGACCTTTACTTCCGCTATCTCGATAAAGTGCGTGCCGCCGGCATCGATATTCCGATCGTCCCCGGCATATTGCCCGTGCAGAATTTCATCCAAACAAAGAATTTCGCCGCGCGGGCCGGTGCTTCCGTGCCGGATTGGCTCGCTGCGCGGTTCGAAGGTCTCGACGAAGACGCCGCAACACGCAAGCTGATCGCCGCGACCGTCGCCGCCGAGCAGGTGATGCGCCTCGCCGAACAGGATGTGTGCGATTTCCATTTCTACACCATGAACCGTGCCGACCTGGCTTACGCCATCTGCCACCTGCTTGGATTGCGGCCGAGCGAACGGCCGGGTGCGCAACTACGCGCTGAGACGGCGCCCGCTTGAACAGGAAGACGTGATGGTGACGCGTTCAACGACGGAGACGACGCTCCACCGCATCGCCCAGGAGCGCATCCTGGTTCTTGATGGCGCCATGGGCACCATGATCCAGGACCTTCGGCTCGAGGAGAGAGCCTACCGCGGTGCGCGCTTCGACGCCTGGAACCGCGAAGTCCGCGGCAATAATGATCTCCTCAACCTCACCCGGCCCGAATCCGTCCGCGCTATTCATCTGGCCTATTTTCGCGCCGGCGCCGACATCGTCTCGACCAATACCTTTTCCTCAACCAGCATCGCCCAAGCCGATTACGGCATGGCAGAGCTGGCTTACGAGCTCAACTTGGAGGGAGCGCGACTGGCGCGCGCCGCCGCGCGCGTTGCTCAGGGCGAAGATGGACGTCCACGCTTTGTGGCCGGCGCCGTCGGCCCGACCAACCGCACTGCGTCAATATCTCCGGATGTTTTGAATCCCGGTTTTCGTGCTGTCACCTTTGACGACCTTCGCGTCGCTTATGCCGAGCAGGTGCGCGGTCTGATCGACGGCGGCGCCGACGTGCTGTTGATCGAGACGATTTTTGACACGCTCAATGCCAAGGCCGCGATCTTCGCCTGCCTTGAAATGATGGAAGCGCGCGGGACAAGCATCCCGCTGATGATTTCCGGCACCATCACCGATCGGTCCGGACGTATTCTTTCCGGCCAGACGCCCGAGGCATTCTGGAATTCGATGGCACACGCCGCTCCGCTTTCCGTGGGGCTCAATTGCGCGCTCGGCGCCGGACAGATGCGGCCGCACATCGCTGAACTGGGCCGTGTCGCCGATACGCTCATTTGCGCCTACCCCAATGCCGGCCTGCCAAACGAGTTCGGCCATTACGACGAAAGCCCGCAAATGATGGCGGACTTAATCGGCGAGTTCGCCGACGCCGGACTGGTCAACATTGTCGGCGGGTGCTGCGGCACCACTCCTGATCATATCCGCGCCATCGCGGCCGCCGTCGCCGGCAAACCGCCGCGCCGAATTCCGCGTCCTGAGCCGCTGTTGCGGCTCTCGGGGTTGGAGCCGTTTACGCTCACGTCAACAATTCCGTTCGTAAATGTCGGCGAACGCACCAACGTGACCGGCTCGGCGCGCTTTCGCAAACTGATCACCGGCGGTGACTTTGCTGCGGCGCTCGCGGTAGCGCGCGATCAAGTCGAGAACGGCGCGCAGATCATCGACGTCAATATGGACGAGGGCTTGCTCGATTCCGAAAAAGCGATGACGACGTTTCTCAATCTCATCGCCGCGGAGCCCGATATCGCGCGCGTGCCCGTGATGATCGATTCGTCGAAGTTCTCGGTCATCGAGGCGGGTCTGAAATGCGTTCAAGGCAAATCCGTCGTCAACTCGATCTCGCTGAAGGAAGGCGAGGATGCTTTCGTCAAGCAGGCGCAATTAGTGCGTCGTTACGGCGCCGCGGTCGTGGTGATGGCGTTCGACGAGAAGGGCCAAGCGGATACGTTCGGGCGCAAAACGGCGATCACCGCGCGCGCCTACGACATCCTGGTCAACCGACTCGGATTTCCGCCGCAGGACATCATTTTCGATCCAAACATTTTCGCGGTGGCGACCGGAATCGAGGAGCATGACGGATACGGTAAGGCCTTCATTGATGCCGCTTCGTGGATCCGGCAGAATCTGCCGCACGCTCACGTCTCCGGAGGCGTGTCGAATCTCTCCTTTTCATTTCGCGGCAATGAGCCGGTGCGCGAAGCCATGCACTCGGTGTTTCTCACCCATGCCATCGCCGCCGGCATGGACATGGGCATCGTTAACGCCGGTCAGATCACGGTGTATGACGACCTCGATGCCGAATTGCGCGACGCCTGCGAGGACGTAATCCTCAACCGCCGCAGCGACGCCGCCGAGCGATTGCTCGCGGTGGCGGAGCGCCATCGCGGTCACGGCAAGGAAAAGAAAGAGGCCGATCTGTCCTGGCGCGAGTGGCCGGTCGAGCGGCGGCTGACCCATGCCCTGGTGCATGGCATCAACGATTTCATTCCCGTCGACGTGGAAGAAGCGCGGCTGAAAGCGCCTCGCCCGCTTGCCGTCATTGAAGGCCCGCTCATGGACGGCATGAATGTGGTCGGCGATTTATTCGGAGCCGGGCGCATGTTTTTGCCGCAAGTGGTCAAATCGGCCCGCGTGATGAAGCAGGCCGTCGCTTGTCTCCTGCCCTACATGGAGCAGGACAAGGACGGGCGCAGCCATGTGTCCTCCAACGGCAAGATCGTGCTCGCGACCGTCAAGGGCGACGTGCACGACATTGGCAAGAACATCGTCGGCGTCGTACTTGCGTGCAACAATTACGACGTGGTCGATCTCGGCGTGATGGTGCCGGCTGAAAAGATACTTGAGGCAGCGATCGCTGAGCAGGCCGATATCGTCGGCCTTTCGGGCCTCATCACCCCCTCACTCGACGAGATGTGCCACGTCGCCAACGAGATGGAGCGCCAGGGTTTCGAGATCCCGCTGCTCATTGGCGGAGCTACCACCAGCCGTGTGCACACCGCGGTAAAAATCCATCCGAATTACCGGCGCGGGCAGACAGTCTACGTCAACGATGCCAGCCGCGCCGTGGGCGTAGTTTCCACCCTGCTCTCGCCGGAGACGCGCGCACACACCGTCAACGAAGTGCGGGCGGAGTATGCCCGAATTGCCGCCGCGCATGCGCGCGGCGAGCATAACAAACGGCGCTTGTCGCTTGCCGATGCGCGCGCCAATTCCTTGAAGCTGAACTGGTCGGGGGATTACCGTCCCCCCGCGCCGCACTTCACCGGCACGCAACGCCTCAGCGAAGTGCCGATTTCCGAACTCATTGACACCGTCGATTGGACGCCATTCTTCTCGGTTTGGGAGCTCACCGGCAAATTCCCGGCGATTCTCGATGACCCCAAAGTCGGTGAGGCGGCGCGCGGGCTTTACGCTGACGCCCAAGAGATGTTGCGGCAAATTATCGCCGAACGCTGGTTTCAGGCCCACGCCGTGATCGGCTTCTGGCCGGCCAACAGCGAAGGCGATGACATTCTCTTGTTTGCCGATGAGCGGCGTTCCGCACCAGTTGCGACGTTGCACACGCTCCGTCAGCAACTTCCGCGCCGCGAAGGCCAGTCCAACGTTGCGCTCGCCGATTTCGTCGCGCCGCGCGCGAGCGGGCTAGCGGACTATATCGGAGTCTTCGCCGTGACCGCCGGAATTGGCGAGGAAGCAGTCGCCGACCGGTTCAAACACGCCAACGATGACTATTCCGCGATCATGGCCAAAGCGCTGGCCGACCGGCTGGCGGAATCGCTTGCCGAGCGGCTGCACCAGCGCGTGCGCAAGGACTTCTGGGCTTACGCGCCGAATGAGGTCCTAAGCACTAACGAACTGATCGGCGAAAAGTATCGTGGCATCAGGCCCGCGCCCGGCTATCCGGCGCAACCGGACCACACCGAGAAGGCGACCCTATTCCAGTTGCTCGACGGCGAGCGCGAGATTGGCGTGCGGCTGACGGAAAGCTTCGCCATGTGGCCCGGCGCATCGATATGCGGAACCTATTTCAGCCATCCCGAGAGCTATTATTTCGGTGTCGGCAAGATCGAGCGCGATCAAGTGGAGAATTACGCGGCGCGCAAAGGCTGGACGTTTGCCGAAGCCGAGAAATGGCTGGCGCCAATTCTCAATTACGATCCGCTGGCGGCGGTCCGCCGCGCCGCTGAGTAAACTTAATCCGCGCGGCCAGCGCGGTTACACCACGAAAGATATTATCGCCAACAATGCCAGCGCACCTAGCCCTTGCGCGAGCGTTCCGAGACTGAGCGCGACGAGCCCTCGCGCCGGTGCAAGTCCGGCATTCCAGGTGACCAACCAAAAATAATCATCGTTGACGTGCGAGACCGTCATCGCGCCAGCGCCAATCGCCAGAGTAGCCAGCGCCCTGCCGCTCTCCGTACCCAATCCCAGGGAGGTCAGCGAAGGTTGAATCATTCCGGCGGCGGCAATAGCGGCAACGAGTGACGACCCTTGCAAGGTCTTGATCACCGCCGCGACCAAAAATGGAATTAGGACGCCACCTGGCAGACCCGCAATCCGCTCGCCGAGCAGCTCCGCCATGCCGGTTTCTTGGCAAAGCTTTTGCAAGCCGCCAGCGGCGGCCACCGTCAGAAGCAGGCCCGCAACCTTGGCGAACGCACCGTCGATCCAGGTCGCATCGCCCAGAAGCTTTGCGCCGAGCCGCCAATGGCCGGCAACCATGATGCCCAAACCCACTAAAAACAGCACAAGCGGCCGCCCCAGGCCGAGGATTCTTTCTCTATCCGTGCCGCCGCCGAGCGGTTCGCTGGGAATGTCGCCGATGGACTGAATCATCAGAAGGAGCAACGGGACCGCGACGGCGAGAAGCAAAACAGTCGTCGACCAAGCACTCTGGGTGCGATCGTTGGCGCGCAAACCTTTTGCCGGCGGCGGTGCCTCGCCGGAGGGCGAAAACCACCGAGCCCAAGCCACACCGAATGCAGCAAGCACGAGCGCGATCGGCAGACCGAAAAGAGCGACGCGATCCCAGCGAGCACCCAAGATCGAAGCCGCAGCGATCGGGACCGGCGAAAACAGGACAAGCCCGTGGCCTGCGGAGAGTGCCAGCGCCGGCCCGATCATTGTCGATGGACGAGCGCTTGAGTTATTGGCGAGTCGCTGCAGCAATGGGCTGAGCAGAGCGAACGCCGTCGCCGGAGCAGCGCCGATGCCCGCAATCAAACCGACCAGCGCGCTTAATGTGCGATGCCGCGACCACCGGCCAGAAGCAAGCGAAGTTGAGGTTCGAGCGGCCGGGTTTGTAGCCTCGGCAATGCTGACAATCATGGCGGCGCCGACGATGACCAGTCCGGGCGAATAGAGCGCCTGGGAAAAGCCGGCGCCGAAGGTCTTACCCAGAAGGCCGACAGAAAGTCCGCACGCCAGGCCGAACCCGGTCGCGACAACAATGATCGCAAGGAACGGGTGCAAGCGTCGCGACTGAATTGCCGAGACCAGAATAACGGCGGCCGCAATGAAAATAAGCGCCTGGACTAAGGGCATGACCGACACCAATATTGGACCTCCTTCGGCGGGGCAATATAGCGAAATGACCGCGCAACTTGGTTGGTGGCTTGCGAGATGCGTTCAGCTCGGAATCGTGCTCGCGCTGTTCCTGGCGAACGAAGGCAACGCCGCGACACTAGGTGATTTCATTCGAACCGACGGGAAACATCTCGTCGTCGGCGACGGTGAACGCTTCACCATCAAAGGAACAAACCTCGGCAACTGGCTCGTGCCGGAAGGCTATATGTTTAAGTTTACCCGGGCGCGCGCTCCCTCGGAAATCGACGCGGTGATTCGAGGGCTGATCGGCCCGCAAGACGCCGCTCGATTTTGGACGCAGTTCCGCGATGTCTACGTGGCGAAGGATGACATCGACTTCATCAAGGCGGCCGGATTCAACACCGTACGCGTGCCGCTGCATTGGGCGCTTTTCGTCAAGCCCGGTACTCACGGCGAGGATCAATTTGAGGGACCGGGCTGGTCGCTGCTCGACCGACTAGTGGGATGGAGCCGGGAAGCTGGCCTGCACGTCATTCTCGACCTGCATGCGGCTCCCGGTGGGCAGACCGGAGTGAACCACGACGACGGACCGGGGTTCCCGCTAGTTTTTTATGTCCCGCGCTACCGGGAGCTGACTATCGAGCTGTGGCGGCGGCTTGCCCTGCACTATCGCGACGAGCCCACCATACTCGGCTACGACCTTCTGAACGAACCGATCTCTCCTTACAATGACGAAGCTTATCTCAATCCGCGATTGGAGCCGCTATATCGCGAGATCGTCGCAGCGATCCGGAGCGTTGATTCGAGACACCCGGTGATCCTGGCGGGCGCACAATGGAGCACGAGCTTCGCCGCGTTTTCGCGTCCTTTCGACGACAACGCGATCTATTCGTATCACAAGTTTTGGGCAGTCCCGACCCGGGATGCAGTGCAAAGCTATCTCGATTTCAGCAATCGCTGGAACGTCCCCTTGCTGATCGGCGAAACCGGCGAGGGCTCCTACGAATGGAATGAAAAATTTCGACGACTCAACGAAAAGTTCGGCATCGGCTGGTGCTTTTGGCCCTACAAGAATTTGGCTTCGCCAACGAGCGTCGTGTCGATTCGCGAACCAGCCGAATGGAACCTCATTGCGCGTGCCGGGAGTGCGGCGACGTCGACTTCGCTTCCCCGTGAACAAGCTCAGACAATTCTGAATGCTTATTTGGAAGCGGCGAAATTCGCCAACGTTCACGTCAACAAGGGCTATCTCGTCTCGCTAGGTCTTTCCGTACCCTAGTCCTTGCGCGCAATTGCGCGCTCGACAAAGAGCGCCGCTTCAAGCACTTCCCGATCGCAGCCGAAATCGCCGACAATCTGCACGCCCAGCGGCAACTCGCCGTCGCTTAGCCCAGGCACGTTGACGCAGGGTGTGCCCATCAAAGTCCATAGCCGATTGAAGGCCGGATCGCCGGTAAAGCCGAGGCCATGCGGCGCGGCGCCGGGAGCTGAGGGGGTCAAGATCACGTCAACATCGCGCATGAAGTCGCCAAGCGACCGCCGTGCACGCGAAGCCGTCCCGCGCGCCGCATCGTAGTTCTCCACGGTGATTGCCGCGGCCCGGTCAAGTTGTTCGCGCAAGGGCGGCCCGATCTGATCGCGATGGTTGTCATATTCGTAGGCGAGCGAGCGGAACGCTTCGAAATCCTGAATGATGAACTGCGCGCGATAAGCCTCCTGCAAAATCTCCGGCATTTCCAGATCCGTTACAGTGGCGCCGTTTGCCTCGGCGGCTCGAGCAGCGGTATCGATCGCGGCATGCATTGCCGCACTCGCCTTCGACCATAGATGCGTGCGCAGAAGGCCTATGCGCGGCGCCGCGGGCGCCTTTTCGTCAACGCGAAGCGGCCGCTCGGTGATTGCCGTTGCCGCGTAAGCGACATCGGCAACATTCGCGGCAAACAGACCCACCGTATCGAGGTGCCACGCGTAGCATTTCATGCCCACCGTAGGGATGAGCCGATAGGACGGCTTGAAACCGGCGACACCGCAAAACGAAGCGGGGCGGATAACCGAGCCCGCTGTCTGGCTGCCAAACGCGACGGGCAACATCGCCGCAGCGACCGCAGCGGCCGAGCCGGACGAAGAACCGCCAGGCGTATGCGCGAGATTTCTTGGATTGCGCGTGGCGGCGGGCACGAGCGAAGCGAACTCAGTCGTCGCCGTCTTGCCGAGCACTATGCCGCCGGCGCGGCGTGCCAAACTTACGGCGGCAGCGTCAGCGCGCGGCCGGTAGCCGGCATAGATCGGCGAACCATATTGGGTCGGCAAATCGGCCGTGTCGTAAATATCCTTCGCACCGATCGGCAAACCGCGCAGTAGCGACGAACTCAGCCGCGGCTCGTCGGCAGCTTTTCGCGCTGCCTCGATATCGAGCGCAACAAAAGCGCCGATTTCCGGTTCGCGGGCTGCGATAGTTTCGGCACACAATTCGATAATTGCGCGCGGTTTAGTTTTGCCGGCGTCCAGGCGCCGGACAAGATCGAGTACCGAGAGCATCATTTACCTTCGATGAGAGCCACGAGACGGTTGGTCACGCGGCGTACGAGAGGGAAAGCGATAAGTCCAATGATAGCGGCGACCGGCCAGCCGATGCCGAAGGCCGATAACCAGCGCGGCACGAAGTCGGCGCGAAAGCCGATATTGGCGAAAGTGACGACCGCGCTCACGAAGAAAACAATGAGCGCGGTGGCGACCACCGGAAAAATGAATCTCGCCTTGCCTTCCATAGTCCACCCCACTCGCCGCCGAACAGCGATGTGTCCGTAAAGCCGGCGTCGGATCAAGGCCAAAGCCGCGGCCACATGGTTAACAGACTTTTCCTTCGCCGAACATTGAGCAGTCCTTAACGGAAACCCATGCATTCTGCGCATTATGTCGCGTGGTGTTCAGCGTGCGTTGCCGGCTGTCGTCGTTGCCGCGTTGATCGCGCTCGCCGGCTGCAGCCATTATCTCTCTGGCGAACGCGAAGCGTGGCGGCACGACGCCGAAGCTGCGTGCCTCGGTTCGGGCGGCGTCAAGGAAGGCCCCGCGCGCGTACAGATTTCCGCGATCAGCGGTCCCGGTATTTGCGGTATCGACTTCCCGCTGCGCGTCTCCGCGTTAGGAGTGAGCGGGCCGCTAAGCTACGATGATGAATCGCTCCGCCCGCCCGGCGCTATTCCCCAAGGCGCACTGCCGCCACGCTGGCCGGGCGCACAGCCTAACGTCGCGCCGCAAGCCTCGTCGGGCGGCGCAACCCCGCCTTACGGTGCTGCCAGCGGGCGAGCCCAAAACGGCGCGACACAAGAGATGCGCTGGCAAACGGGTCCGCCGCCAGCCGCCCAATCCAGCGCGCCAATGTCGATCTACGCCCCTGGCGTGCCAGTGCCCGAACCTGACTCGGAGGAATATGAGCCTGCGCCGCCGCGTCTGTACGAGGGCGCTTCGGGCGCGCGCGGCAGTGTGCCGTCCGCGCCTTTGCCGCCTTCAAGAGGTGCTGGGTCAAACTATCCTCCACCAATTTATCCCGCTCCCGCACCCACCTACTCGCGAAGTGCCGAGCCGACGCCAGCTCCGCCATACGAAAGCGCGCCCCTCGGCCCATCAGGCATGAGCAGGCCGATCAATGCGGGCGGGCCTGTCGAATTGAAGCCGGCGGCGACGCTCGCCTGTCCTATTGTTTCCGCGCTCGACCGATGGATAGCGGCTTCCGTGCAACCGGCCGCGATGCATTGGTTCCGCGAGCCGGTCGTCGAGATCAAACAAATCTCCGCCTATTCCTGCCGCGGCATGAATGGCGATCCCAATGCGCATGTTTCCGAGCATGCTTTCGGCAACGCGCTCGACATCGCCGAATTCACACTTGCCGACGGCCACCGGATCAGCGTGCAATACGGCTGGCGCGGCGCGCCCGAAGAGCAGGGATTTCTGCATGACGTCCAATTGGCGGCATGCGACCAGTTTTCAACCGTGCTAGCGCCCGGCGCCAACGTCTATCACTACAATCACATTCACGTAGACCTGATGCGGCATGCGAGCCGCCGCCACATCTGCGAGCCGACCGCCATTCCCGGTGAGGTCGTCGCCGAGCGCGCTAGAGGCCACTACGCTGCACACCGCGAAGCGGAGCCTGCATATACCGGCGCCATCAAATCGGGGTCGGCGGCGCGCCCGCTCGGTTACGCGCGTGAGAACGACCGCTTGCCGCTGGCGGAGCCGGGCGCCGACTAAACTTCCGCCGCGCTCCGGAATTAGATGCCACTATTTCCGCGGCCAGGCGCCGATATCTTCCAGCTCCTTCATCGCGTTATCGGTGAATTCGGCTTTGGGACCGTCGCCGCCAATCACAAACATCAGAGTCGCGTCCTCGCCGTTATCCGCCGCCCTCACGTTTTCGAACCGTCGAATAGCACCGGGCGGAAAGGAAATGACATCGAGTGGATTGAGGTCGACCGACTCGACTTGACCGCGCTCGTTTTCCCAAGAGCAGCGCCAAATGCCGGTCATCGGAATAAAAGTCTCGTTGGTGTCGTGGTTGTGCATCATCGGACCCTTGCCCGGCTTGGCGCGGCAAT
>DAIUEQ010000121.1:0-10919 GCA_036845025.1 Xanthobacteraceae bacterium
GTCAGCCAAAAACGGTGGCTGTTCCACCAGATATCCATCTTCGGTGAGCAGACCGCGCCTTTTCAAATAGGCGAGCCACATGCCTTGTTGTTCACAGGCGAGACACATTATTCCACCACCTTCGGCACAACAAAGAAATGATCCTCCCGCTCGGGAGCATTCGCGAGCACGGCGTCGGCGATGCCGCCATCATTCACTTCGTCTTTGCGCATTTTCATGACCATCGGCGTCACCGAGGTCATCGGCTCGACGCCGGTCACATCAATATCGGCAAGCTGCCCAACGAATGCCAGTATGGCATTCAATTCGCGCCCTAAACCTTTGATCTCGTCCTCGGTGACGGCCATTCGCGCGAGGTGGGCAACACGGCGCACAGTTTCGATATCGACGGCCATTAACGTCTCATGGGCAGCTCGTTAAGTGGGGCTATAGCAGACCACGCACAACCCGCCAACCGCGCCTCGCGCCGTTGCCGATGCGGCTTTGCGCGCCTAACTTGATCCCGTGACACACACTCTTTTGCCCGTTCACATCATCGGCGGCGGACTCGCAGGTTCCGAAGCCGCCTGGCAGATCGCAAGCCGCGGTGTGCCAGTTGTGCTGCACGAAATGCGGCCGGCGCGTTCGACCGCCGCACACAAAACCGGGCACTTCGCCGAGCTCGTGTGCTCCAATTCATTCCGTTCCGATGATGCGAATACCAGCGCGATCGGCGTTTTGCACGCCGAGATGCGCCGGCTCGGCTCGCTGGTCATGCGCACAGCCGATGCGCACAAGCTTCCGGCCGGCAGCGCGCTTGCGGTCGACCGCGACGGCTTTGCCGCCGCGATCACCGCGGCGCTCGAAAGCGAGCCCCTGATCGAAATCCGGCGCGACGAAATCCTCGTGCCGCCGCCGGACTGGGACAACGTCATTATCGCTACCGGACCGCTGACGTCGCCCGCACTCGCCGACGCGATCGGCGCGGTGACGGGCGAAGCCGCGCTTGCTTTCTTCGACGCCATCGCGCCGATTGCCTATCGCGAGTCGATCGATTTCGACATCGCCTGGTTCCAGTCGCGCTACGACAAGGCGGGGCCGGGCGGGTCGGGTGCGGACTACATCAACTGTCCGCTGACGCGCGCGCAGTACGACGACTTCATCGACGCACTCCTGGCGGGGGAAAAGACGGCTTTCCACGACTTCGAAGCCTCGACGCCCTACTTCGAGGGCTGCCTACCGATCGAAGTGATGGCCGAGCGCGGACGGGAAACGTTGCGTCATGGTCCGATGAAGCCTTTCGGCCTGACCGATCCGCGACAGCCATCGACAAAGCCTTATGCCGTCGTGCAGCTGCGTCAGGACAACAAGCTCGGTACGCTGTTCAACTTGGTGGGCTTCCAAACCAAGCTGAAGCACGGCGAGCAGGCGCGTATCCTGCGCACCATTCCCGGGCTCGCCAACGCGGAATTCGCGAGGCTCGGAGGCTTGCACCGCAATACTTTTCTGAATTCGCCGAAACTTCTCGATGCATCGCTGCGGCTCAAGGCGATGCCGCGGCTACGCTTTGCCGGCCAAATCACCGGCTGCGAAGGCTATGTCGAATCCGCCGCCATTGGCCTTTTGGCCGGCCGGTTTGCCGCAGCGGAGCGCCTCGGCGAACAGATGCAAAAACCACCTCCGACCACGGCGCACGGCGCCCTCCTGGCACATATCACCGGAGGACATATCGAAGACTTGGATGCGGGACAGCGCTCGTTTCAGCCGATGAACGTCAATTTCGGATTATTTCCGCCGCTCCCGTCCCGCACGCGCCGCGGCGACAGGAAAAAAGCACTTGCCGAGCGCGCGCTTGCCGATCTCGCACAATGGAGCGGCGCTCCCGTACCGCTGGCGGCGGAATAACGAAATAACCGACCGCGGTTTTGATCGTTCTCACCGCGCAATTCTTTTGGTGTCGCGCGCCGCGCGCCAGATCAGCCATTGCCGCCGCCACAGCGGAATGTCGGCCGGTTGAAACGCTGGGCTTTTTTCAAGGCGATTGAGCAAAGGTCCGACGACGGCGAGTGGCAGCAACGCCGGAATGGCAGGCGGAGGAAATTTCGCCATTTGCTCACGAACGCTGACGAGCTGCCGGCGCGCGAACGCGCGCAATTCGCCAAGCGCGGCTTCGAGACCGGGAGACGGTTGCCCGGCGGAAAGGTCGTGGCGATCGACCCCGAATTCCGCCAACAGTGTTGTCGGCAAATAAAATTGACGCCGCGCGATCTGGAGCGGAAGCGACCGCAACAGGTCTGTAATCGTGTAAGCCACCCCTGCCGATGCGCAGATGGCATCGGCTTCGACTTCGGCGAGGATTTGCGCAGCGAGCGCGAACAGCGCCGAGGAAGTTTGCCTTGCGTAAGTCTCGAGCTGGACCAGATCACGCATCGGCTCGTCGTAAAGGTCGAAACGTCGCGCCTCGACCATGCCGATCAACCGCGATGGCGGGAGCTGGTAGCGCTCCATAACGATGATGAGCGCCGCCGCTACCGGATTGGCGCGCGCTTCACCGCCCCGTTCGCCGGCGATCACGTCGCTCCACCATTGCAGGCGAATTTCGCCCGGCAACGCCGCATGCGCGGCCTCGCGTACGCGCGCTATTTCGGCATTGAAAGCGTAAAGCGCGTAGAGCGCGTCACGCTTTTCGGCGGGCGCGAATAACGAGGCAACGAAGCGGTCACGATCCGCTTGCCGAACCAGTTGGGCGCAATAGGCGAATTCATCCACGATGCCGCCTAATGTCCTGATTCCGAAGTTCGTATCATTGTGCGGCGTTCTCGTTTGCGAACTTCGGAATCGAAAGGACACTAACAAATTATCGTTCTCGTGTGGCTTTAGTTCAGAAACCCGCATCGTGCGTTCGCGGCAAAAATGATGCGGGTTTCTGAACCGCCACACCAGCCTAGCATTCAATCGTGAGCGATCAGACCCGCAGCGACCCGCCGGCCCTCCAAAAACATGACGTTGTAGGTGCGCACCGCCGGACCGGTGGCCATAACATCGAAAGAAATGTTGGTCTCGCGAAAGCGCGCGCGCAGCGATGGCGGCGGCATCCAAGGCTCCGATCCGGTGCCGAGCAGGAAGAAATCGAGGTCGGCGGCACGGGCAAAAACGGGCGCCAAGGCCTCCGCCGTTAACGCCGCCGGTGTGGCGACCGGCCAGGCCCAAACACCATCCGGCAAGCAAAGAAGCGAGCCGCGATGCGACATGCCGCCGAACCGGAAGCCGCCTTCGCCGTGCGCGTCAATCACCACCTGCTGGGGCAGATGCGGATCGTCCACTAGCGCATGATCCCGAAACGTGGAAACCAATTTTCGGATAAATTCATTGCGCTCTAGCGGCGGGCCCGCGCGCGCCGCGACGTTGGCGCGGGCGGCGACGGCGTTGTCGGAGCGGTCGGCGGCGCGATCGGTACCTGCGCCTCGGCCTCCTCCGGCTCGCCCAGCCGGGTACGGCCGACGCCGAGATAGATCAGGATGGGCGAGGCAATGAACACCGACGTATAGGTGCCGACCAGCACGACGCCGAACATCATGGTGGCGGTGAAGCTGCGGATCGCATGCCCGCCGAACAGGAGCAGCGCCAGCAGGGACAGCGACACCGTCAAGTGGGTGACAATCGAGCGCGACAGCGTGGCGTTTATCGACGCATTCAGCAGATCAGGCATCGACATGCGTTTGTAACGGCGCAGCATTTCGCGAATGCGGTCGTAGATCACAACGGTGTCGTTGAGCGAGTAGCCGAGGATGGTGAGCAGCGCGGCGATGCTGGTGAGGTCGAAATCGATGCCGGTCAGCGACATAAATCCGACGGTGAGCACCAGATCGTGCACGTTGGCGATCATGGCGCCGAGCGCGAACTGCCATTCGAAGCGGAACCACAGATAAATCAGGATCGCGCCGATCGCCATCACGAGTCCGATGGTGCCGTAAGCCAGCAGTTCCGTGGACACGCTCGGCCCGACCACCTCGACCCGGCGGTAGTCGACCTCGTCGCCCAACGCTTCGCGCACTTTCTGCACCGCCGCCTGCTGCGCCTCGTCGCCGCCGGGCTGCTCGGAGATGCGGATCAGCACGTCATTCGGCGCGCCGAACTCCTGCAGCTGGAAATCGCCGAGTTTTAGTCCGCCGATGGTCGAGCGCATCTTGGCGAGATCGGCCGGCCCGGCCTTGGTCTGCACCTCCATCAAGGTGCCGCCGACGAAATCGATGCCGAAATTCAGCCCATGGAAGAAAAACAGCGCGATCGCCGCGATCGACAGCAGCGCCGATATCGGAAAGCTGATGCGCCGGAAGCGCATGAAATCGAATCGGGTGTCGTCGGGAACAATGCGAAGGAGGCGCACGTGATCTCTTTCAAAAAATTAGATGGGAACCGTGCGCGGCCGCCACATCCGCACCCAATAGGCCACGATCAGACGGGTCAGCGTGAAGGCGGTGAACAGGCTGGTGAGGATGCCGATGCCGAGCGTCACGGCGAAGCCGCGCACCGGCCCGGTGCCGATGTAGAACAAGACCGCCGCGGCGATGAAAGTAGTAATGTTGGAGTCGAGGATCGTCGCCAGCGCGCGAGAAAAGCCGGCATCGATCGCATTAATGGCGCTCCGCCCCGCGCGAACCTCCTCGCGAATCCTCTCGTAGATCAGCACGTTCGAATCCACCGCAATGCCGACGGTCAACACGATACCGGCGATCCCCGGCAGCGTCAGCGTGGCGTTGAGCATGGACAACACGCCAAAGATCATGGCGACGTTGATCGCCACCGCGATGTTTGCGAACAGCCCGAACAGGCCGTAGGTCACGAGCATGAACACGACCACGAGGGCAGCGCCGACATAAGCCGCGTGCTCGCCGGCATTGATCGAGTCCTGTCCCAGTCCGGGCCCGACCGTTCGCTCCTCGATGACAGCGAGCGGCGCCGGTAGCGCACCGGCGCGGAGCAGGATGGCGAGATCATTGGCCGATTGGACGGTGAAATTACCCGAAATCTGCCCCGACCCGCCGAGGATGGGTTCGCGGATCACGGGCGCCGAGATCACCTTGTTGTCGAGCACAATCGCGAATGGCCGTCCGACATTTTGCTGCGTCGCCTCGGCGAATTTGCGCGCGCCGGCCGAATTGAAGCGGAAGTTGACCACCGGTTCGCTGGAACGCTGGTCGAAGCCGGGCTGCGCGTCGATGAGGTCGCCGCCGGAAACCAGGGGACGCTTCTCAATGACATATTTCGCTCCCCCCTCCCCGTCGAGAATTTCGGAATCGGCGGGCGCGTGTGTCGCCGTCGCCTGTTCCGGCGTCATCGACTGATCGACCATGCGAAAATCAAGCTTGGCGGTCTTGCCCAAAATCTCCTTCAGCCGCGATGGGTCCTGCAGGCCCGGAACCTGCACGAGAATGCGGAACGCGCCTTCACGCTGAATGGTCGGCTCGACCAATCCGAGTTCGTTGACGCGGCGTTCGATAATTTGGATCGATTGATCAACGGCTTGACGCACGCGTTCCGCCAGCGCCGCATCCGAAGGCGTCAGCGTGATCAAGCCGGCATTCTCGGTGATATCGACGCTGCGCTGCCCCGAAGAGCCGAGTATCCCCGACAGCGGCTGCGACAACTCGCCCAGCTTGGCCATTGCGTTCTCGACATCGGTGTCGCGGGTAATGCGCACCTCGACGCTGTTGCCGTGGATGGCGCGTCCGGTGAAGGGAACGCGCGCGCCCCGAAGAATGCGCAGCACGTCGTCGGCGATGCCCTGGAGCTTCTCTTTGCGTACGGCCGCTGTGTCGACCTCGAGCAGCAGGCTTGACCCGCCTTGCAAGTCCAGGCCGAGCACGATGTGGCGCTGCGCGAATGTCGGCCACGCACGCACCGCACTCTCCGAGAAGAAATTCGGCAAGGCGAACAGACACACGACGAGCGCGGTCAGCAAAATACCCGCCGCCTTCCATCGCGTGAAAAACAACATGCGATTGACCGTCCCTGTTAAAGACCGGCGTGAGCGAAGGGAGCTTTAGCTCGCGCTATCGTCCTTCACCGGCTCGCCTTTGGCGCGCACGTCGGAGACCATGGAGCGCATCTGCCGCACCCGCACGCCGTCGGAAATCTCGACCTCGATCTGGTCGTCATCGACGACCTTGGTGACCTTGCCGACCAACCCGCCGTTGGTCACCACCGTATCGCCGCGGCGCAGCGCCCTGACCATGGCCTGGTGCTGTTTCACCTTCTGCTGCTGCGGGCGCAAAACCAGGAAATACATGATCACGACAATCAGGATCAACGGCAGCAGCGAGGTCACCATGCCGCCGCTGTCGCCGCCGAACAGGCCGCTCAAGGGATTGCTTTGCGCATATGCGGGCGTAATCAGCATGGTTCCTCCGGAACGTCAGGGACGCGCCGGCCTTACAATGAAGGCCCGATTTTGCGCGGGAAATCGGCGCGGACTATAGCTGCCGTTCGCCCAATTGCAATGTACGGCGGCCCTTTCGGCGCGCTTGCGAGGCCTTCGGCGGCCCGTTACAGCATCACCCGCGGTAGCAAAGCCGGTTCCAAGAGATACCTAAGACGATAATTTGAGCGGTTACGCGAATTCAGCATGGCTAAACCCCCACCACCAAAACGACGTAAAACGCCGCCGAAAAGCGCCGGCGGCCGACCGCAAGTTCGATCGTCGCGCGCCGACGACGAAAAGCTGCTGCAGCGGATCGCCGCCGCGCTTGAGCGCTTGGCACCGCCGCGCGACGAGCAGCCCGACTTTTCCGCTGCCGACGCTTTCGCCTGGTATCCGGAAGGGCGAAAACTGGCCGCGGTCCGCCGCATCAATCGCGTCGAGATGTCACTCCTCAAAGGCATCGATCGGGTGCGCGATTTGCTGGTCGAAAATACCGAACGCTTTGCCCGCGGTTTGCCGGCCAACAACGCGCTCCTTTGGGGCGCGCGCGGCATGGGCAAATCGTCGCTGGTGAAGGCGGCGCATGCCGCGGTGAGCGCCGGCC
Organism: Xanthobacteraceae bacterium; assembly: GCA_036845025.1. Lineage (GTDB taxonomy): Bacteria > Pseudomonadota > Alphaproteobacteria > Rhizobiales > Xanthobacteraceae > BOG-931. Next base: position 7,005 of record DAIUEQ010000121.1, read on the forward strand.
ATCCCGCCGCGGGCTTAAAGCTAGTCGAAATTCATCGCGAAGATATCGAGTCGCTGCCGGAGCTGATGGGTCGGCTGCGGCCGGCACGGCAGCGCTTTATCGTGTTCTGCGACGACCTTTCTTTTGAAGCCGAAGATACCTCGTACAAAGCGCTCAAGACGATGCTCGAAGGCGGCATCGAGGGACGGCCGGAAAACGTGATTTTTTACGCCACGTCGAACCGCCGGCATTTGATGGCGCGCGACATGGTCGACAACGAGCGCGCCACCGCCATCAATCCCGGCGAGGCGGTCGAGGAAAAAGTCTCGCTGTCGGATCGGTTCGGGCTATGGCTTGGTTTTCACCGCTGCAGCCAGGACGAATACCTCGCCATGATCGACGCTTATGTGGCGCGCTATCGCATTCCAATTGATGACGCCGAGTTGCGCCGCGAGGCGCTGGAATGGGCGACGACGCGCGGCGCGCGCTCTGGCCGCGTCGCTTGGCAATATGTGCAGGACCTGGCCGGGCGCTTAGGAATCAAGATCAAGGAGAGCTGAGGACCGACGGCGGATAACTCCGTCGTCGGTTCTAACTCGTCTGATCAAGCCCCGTTGAGATATTGCGCGGGATCGACGGGCGTCGAGCCTTTGCGGATTTCAAAGTGAAGCTGCGGCGCGGTGACACTGCCAGTCTGGCCAGACTTGGCGATGGTCTGGCCGCGCTTGATAACATCGCCCTTCTTCACCAGGATTTCGCTGGCATGCGCATAGGCGGTGACAAATCCGTTGCTGTGGCGCAGCAGCACCAGATTGCCGTAACCCTTAAGTTCGTTGCCTGCGTAAGCGACGACACCGTCTTCCGCCGCCTTGACCGGCGTGCCTTCAGGCACCGCGAGATTGATGCCGTCGTTCTGCAATCCGTTCGGCTTGGGCCCAAAGCCGGCGATGACCCGGCCACGGACCGGCCAACGGAACTCGCCGACTTTGCCCGCGGGTTCGGCGGTCTTAACGGCGCTGTCCTCTTCGACGGGCGCGGCCGGCGACGCCAACCGGGCGCTATGCGGCGACTCGGCGACCGAGGCCAGGTTTTGCGGCGCGGCGGCGGGCGGAGCCTCGGCACGCTTCGGCAATGCGGCCGACGGCTGGGCGGCCGTTTTGGCATCCGGAACGACGATGCGCTCGCCGATCTTTACCCGGCTGTCGGGGGCGATGTTGTTGGCCTTGGCGAGCACCAAAACCGGCTTGCCGTACATATGCGCAATGCTGCGCAGCGTCTCGCCGGCGGCGACCACGTGAACGGCCGAACTTGGCGCGAGCGCCATCCGCGGTGGCGGGACCGGAGCCGCCGGCGGCAGCGTCGGCGCCGCGGCCGGTAGCGCGGGTGCATTTGCTGCGAGGCGCGGCGGCGGGGCGGCGAGCGCCGCGGCGGGCCCTTTCAGATGGGGAATGACGAGGTGTTGGCCGGCATGCACCAGCGCCGGATTGCTGATGTTGTTGGATTGCATGATGACGGCGACCGGTACCCCGTATCGCCGCGACAGCGTCTCAAGCGTGTCGCCGGCGCGAAGCGTGATGGGCGTGCCGCCTTCCCAACTCCAGGACGGGGGCGGCGGCGCCGCGGGCGGCAGCGAACCGGTGACGTCGGAATTGGCGGGCACGGAGGGCTGATAAGAGCCCATGCCCCGGCCGCCGCCCGAATAGCCATCGCCGCCATTGCTGGCGAGACGCGGGAGCGGCTTGCTCTCGACACTACCGGAGGACTTCGGGATCGAGCCGGTGACTTCGCTGCGCGAACCGGTGTTCTCGGAGGCGAATGGATTGCTGTCAAACCGGCTTGAGTCGCTGCAACCGGCGGCCCCCGCCCCAATTAACGCGATAACAGCCAATTGCGGCCCGAAGGCCAAACGCCATGCGCCCATAGTTACCGCCCGCACGCAAAATTACCTGCCAGCGAATAAACATCGTTGAGGTAAACAGGCGTTTAAGTATTGGGGGAGGACGGTAACAAAGCCGAAATGGTGATCGAATGGTTACAATTCTCGGGCTTGCCCGGGCAGCAGCGGTACGAATCTAACGCCAATCAGGTCCTGCCGCCCCAGTCCGTCCGCCGTTTTGGACAGCTTGACGATGTGTTGGGCACCCCCGCGCGGGCCGAGCGGCAGCACCATTTTGCCACCGTCGGCAACCTGATCGAGCAAACCTTCCGGAATCTCTTCGGCCGCGGCGGTGATGATGATCCGGTCAAAGGGCGCCTCGTCGGGAGCGCCCGCCAGCCCGTCGCCGGCGCGAACGGTCACATTGGCATAGCTAAGCGTCTTAAGGCGGTCGCGGGCAGTATCAGCCAGCGTCCGATAACGCTCGATGCTCACCACTTCCTGCGCCAGGCGCGAGAGAATGGCGGCCTGGTAACCGGAGCCGGTCCCGACTTCGAGCACGCGGTGCTCGGGCCGGACCTCGAGTTGCTCCGTCATGTAGGCGACGACGTAAGGTTGACTGATGGTCTGACCGCACGCGATCGGTAGCGCCTGATCGGCGTAGGCACTGGCAGCGAAATCCGCAGTGACAAAATGCTCGCGAGGAACCGCGTCCATGGCGCGGAGCACCGCTTGATCGCTGATGCCACGGCGACGCAGCGTGAGCTGAAACTCCATCCGCTCTACGTCGTCGGCGTCGATATCCGCCACAATGCCCTCATCTGCGACTGAGGGATCGATTTCTATCATCTTGCCGGGACGGCTGATACAGAGAGCGCTTCGCGGCACAACAACCGGGACGACCCCACCAGCCAGGCGCCGGAGGGAACCGTGGCCTTCATCAGGGATTAAGCCCTCGGGAAAAGATATTAGCGGGGTGGCTTCGCATGGTGGCTGAGCGCATAAAAAAGGCCGGCGCAGCCGTCACGATCGGGGTCTTGGAGAAGCACGGGGTGTTGTTATGGCGTCAGCGTTAAGTTCGATCGCCGGAAAGCGCGTCCTCATTGTCGAGGACGAATTGATGATCCGCATGCTGTTGCAGGACATGCTCACCGATCTGGGCTGCAAGCTTGCCGGCGAAGCCGGCCGGATCGACGAAGCGTTGACACTCGCCAAACAAACCGACTTCGACGTCGCCATCCTTGACGTCAATCTCAACGGTCAACCGATTTCGCCGGTTGTCGATATTCTGATCGCGCGCGGGCTGCCTTTTGTGTTCGCCACCGGCTACGGCCAGCGTGGCGTGCCCGAAGCCTATCGCCAAACGCCAACCTTGCAGAAGCCATTTCAGGCCGAAGCGTTGGCGCAGGCCATCAAGGCCGCGACGCCCGCGCACAGCTAACGCAGACGCGACAAAGTCGCGCGCGCCATGTTTTAAGGAAACAAGCCGGAGAGTTTGCTCATATAACGCTCGTCGGTCATGTCGAGCCGCAGCGGCGTGACCGAGATGCGCCGATCTTCGAGGGCCGCCAAGTCGGTGCCCTGCTCGGCTTTCACGAAGGCATGCCGGACATAGGCGATCCAGTAATACGGATTGCCGCGGCCATCCTTCCTCTGCTCGATCTGTAAACGCTCCTGGCGGCGGCGGCCCTGCCCCGTCACCGAGATGCCTTTGACTTCGTCGGGCGGGCAATCGGGAAAATTGACGTTGACCAGCACGTCGTGCGGAATGCCTTCGGCAATCACGCGGCGGATAATGTCGGGCGCAAAGCGCAAACTCGTGTCCCAATAAGGCGACCGGCCCGTGCGCGCTGAAGTCGCTTGCGATAGAGCGAGCGATGGCACGCCGATCACCGTACCCTCGAGCGCGCCGGCGACGGTGCCGGAATAAATCACGTCCTCGCCGACGTTGCGGCCGCGATTGACGCCGGACAGAACGAGGTCCGGATTTTTGCCGCCGAGCACGTGATGCGCGCCCATGATCACGCAATCGGTCGGCGTGCCGCGCACCGCAAACCGCC
>DAIUEQ010000122.1:0-10878 GCA_036845025.1 Xanthobacteraceae bacterium
ATGGCTTGAGCGGCGCGGTGTTCACCAAGGACACCGAAAAGGGCGTGGCCCTGGCGCGCCGCATCCGCACCGGCAATCTGACCATCAACGGGTTAAAGCTGGACAATGCGGTGCCGTTTGGCGGCTTCAAAGAGTCCGGAATTGGCCGGGTCGGCGGACCGGAAGGCTTGGAGGCCTATCAGGAAATCAAGTCCGTTTACTTACCGGACTGACGAAACCTTAAATGCAAATCGGAGGCGCCGGAGATCGCCGTATCACCGGCGCCTTTTTCATGATTGCGGCGATCGCGAAGCTTTCGGGCAAAACGCGAGCGCGGCCGCGCCCCCTCGCCGATTTCAGCGATTATCAGTTCGCTTATAGGTGCGCCGATAGTTTTGCACGGGCCGGACCGGTGCGGGCGGCCAATACCCGTCGCGGAATAACGGCGGCGGGCCGTATCCGCCGTAGCCAAAGTAATCTCCGCCCCAGCAACCGCCGCAGGCGCCGCAGCCGCAACCACAGCCGCCTCCGAGCGCCAGCCGTACGCGTTGCGTCCTGCGTGGGCCTTGACCCTGGCCTTCGTGGTCGACCGCGTAAAATGTCGCCAACGTGACGTCGGAAATTTCCTCCTCACCGAGCACTATTTTGTTGCTGGCGCTATCTGTTGCCGGCTCCAGCGACGGACGCGCAAGCGCCGCGGACGCTCCGGCCAAAAACGTCATTCCCGCGATGCCCAGCATGGGCGCGGCTTTGCTGCGGGTTCTTCGCTTCGCAGATTTCTTCAGGTCCGACATTTTTTAAAGGCTCCTGCGCTTGCCGAGGATAATGCGGCCGCCCCGCGTACCGTCACTGTGCTAAGTTGCCGCATCGGGTGTGGTTCCGCGCCGAGTGTTTTTCAAGTCACGTTCACGTCAGCTTGCGACTTTGGCGCGCCAGCGCGTATAGCCTCAATAAATTACCGCCACGCGAGCTAACTAATCCGCAGATGGACGTGAAATTTGTCAAAATTAAACGTAATGTGGCAACCCTAGCCGGCGGCGCGGCCGAAGCAAATCCAACATCGGCAGGATTTCGGATGGGCGATCTCGTTAACCTGCGCAGTGCGCGCAAACAGGCGCGGCGCCGCCGCGCGAACGAGAAAGCCGCGTCCAACCGATTGGCTTATGGGCGTCCGAAGACTGAACGCGTGCTGCAACAGTCGCGGAGCGAAAAGGACAATCGGGACCTCGACGGGCACCGGATCGACGCCGGAGAAGCGGAATGAGATCGGCCGTCGTCAAGCGTTCCGTTGTGGTCGCGGGGCACAAGACCAGCGTCAGCCTCGAAGCCGCGTTCTGGACGGCACTCAAGAACATCGCCGCCACCCGCCAGCAAACTCTGTCCGATCTCGTCGGAAACATCGATGCCGAGCGCAAGCAAGGAAACTTGTCCTCGGCCATTCGCTTGTTTGTGCTCGACCACTATCGAGCGCGGAGTCCCGGCAACGGCGAAACCAACCGGCGGTCCGGAGAAATCGCGCTTGAGGCGAAAACGTCAGTTCTGCGAGTGGAATAGTAAATCGAGCGGCAAACGCAGCAGCGAAGGCGCCGGCGCCCGCGCGGTTCCCGATGTCGTGTTCGGCTTCTCGGTGCGCGGCGTCGCCGGAGTGGCCGGGCTGGCCGGAGTGGCCGAGCCGGTGAGCGACGCCGATCCCTGATCCGCGTGGCTCGGATCGACGTGGCTTTGATCAACGTGGCTTGAGTCCACATGGCTTGGCGGGGATTCGGCAGAAGCTTCCGGCCGCATCCGATCGAAGGTCCGCGGTCCGGATACGCCGGTGGCGTCGGGGCGGTTCGTGGTCTCCAACGCCACGCCCGCCGGAATAAAGCGTATCGCCGGTGAGACCGGACGAGTCATGGACCCGACGTCGTCGTTGCGTCTATTGGCTTCGATGGATTCCAGGCGCCGGGTCTGCTGCTCGGTGGTCCGCAACGTCAGCCAACCCATCAGCGCGGAAAGATCGAGTGTTCGTTCCGGAGCCGCCAGCGGGCCCTTGACGGCGACCGTCAATTCGGGCGGGAGCAGGATCAACCCGGTGGCCGGCGGCGGTTGCGTCAGCTTGAGGTTGGCGTCGATCGCTTCCGCCTTCAGGTCGAGCATGCCGCTCAACGACAACGTCGCCCCGCCCTGCGCGCGCAGCGTCGCCTTCGCTATCGTGATTTGCCCGCCAGCCATGGTGATGTCGGCGTCAGCCTGCGGAACGAGGAGCCGGCCGCCATCCATCGCGGCATTTACCGCGGTGCGGATTTTGGCCGCGTCGAGTGGCGCATTATCTTCGGACACATGGACGGCGGCACTGAACGCCGCCGTATCAAGCCCGCCGAAGCGCGCATCGCGCAGCGATATCTTACCGCTGCCGTGGAGCGAGCCGATCAATCCGACCGGACTCAAGCCGGTGCCGTCGCCCTGCAAGGTGAGCGTCGCTTGGCCGTCGACGCCGTTCTTTTTCGAGGCGAAGGCGAGGTCGGCGTTGGCGCCGGTCAGCACGACGCGGCCGCGCGCGCTCACTTCGTCGGCATTACGTTGCAGCGACAATTCGCCGGAGAAGCGTCCGCCGGCAACGCCGCCGTCGAGATTGCTTAGCGTGATCGCCGGGGGCGCAAATCGCATCGTGCCTTTGAAATCGCGGAGCGCCAATGCCGGGGTGAGCGCGGCGCGATGAATGACAAAGCCGATGTCACCGGCTCCAGCGCCGAATGCCCCGGGCCCAAACGGGTCGGGCGACCAGCTCCCCGCGGCCGACGGCGTTCCGGTCAACATCGCCAAAATTACCGGGACGTCGGCCTGATCGGCTTCGATTTCGCCGCCGAGGCCCAAAGGTGTTGCCACCTTCAAGTTGAGACGGCCGCGCACTACCGACCTGCCGGCGGTCATCGATAAGTCGGTTACCGAAAGCTCGGCACCGGCGATGCCAACGACCGCGCTTGCCGCCAGCGGGACCGTATCGCCAGACTGGCCGGTCATGGCGACGCGTAGCGGCTTTAAGTCCGCCGCCGTCGCTTTGACTTGCAAGCGGCCGGTCGGCCCCGGCTGCGCCGTCAAATGCAGAACGCCGTCGGCCGTCGCGGAAAAGCCGCCGGCCGCCGCAAGCGCATTGACGTGAACGTCACCGCCGAGCGGTCCGCTGGCCGAGAGAGTCATCTGCCCCGGCAACTGGTCGACGGCCAGCACATGATCGAGCGCCAGCAATCGCGTGAGCGCCGCGCCGTCGTCAGCGTCGAGTTTTCCGGCAACGCGGATCGCCGCAGCGGCGGGACGCGCCGCTTCGCCCGTGCCTTCTGCATTCAGGGTCAGACGCATCGCCCCGACCGACCCCGCGAGGTCGAGCTTGGCCAGCGTGGCGGAATTGCCGGCGCGCTCGAAGCTTAGAATGGCATGAACCTTTGCCGGCGCGAGCCGATCGGCGAACGGACGGAGCGCGTCTGCCGCCTGCGGCGTGACGCCGCGCAGCGTTTCAGTGAGTCCGGCAAGCGTTCTGGCGTCGAGATCGACCGTGAAGCGCCCACGGGGTTGCGACAATAATTCCTCGACGCTGCCGCTGACATCAAGCGCGGCACCGCCGAGATCGCCGATCGACATGCGGTCGATGCGCAAGATTCCGGAGTCGAGCTTAAGCTGGGTATAGATCTTTCGCGCGTCGACGCCGGCGAAGGTCGCGCGGCCGACATCAAGCACAACCGCGATCCGGCGTGGCATTTCCGGCGCGCGGTCGAGCAAGGCGGCCTTGGCGAATGTGGTGAGCGCATCGACGTTGAGCGTCGCGGCGTGAAGCTCACCGTCGAGCGTCGCTGGCTGATCTCGCGCCGCCCAAGTATACGCAAGCCGGCCATCGATATTTTCCTGACCGAGCGTCGCGGCCAATCGGTCGAGCGCGAAACGGTCGCCGGCCACGCTGATGTCGGCGCTGGCGACAAGCGCCTCGCTTGGGCCGGAGGCTTGGTCGTGGCCGCCCTCCAGCCAGGCCATCAGCGCTTTGACGTCGGCCGATGTCAGCGTCGCCGGCCCGCGAAAGACGAGGCCCTGCTTACCGGCGTCGAGCTGGCCGCTGACATCGACTTCGCTAGCTCCGGGCGCACGGAACGAAACGTCGCGCACGCTCCAGCCTTTGTCGTCGACAATGACTTTGCCGGTCAGCGATTGCAGCGTGGTGCCGCCAATGGTCAAAGCGTCGATGGCGATGCCGGCGGTGATCGGCACAGGCGGCTTGACGGACCCGACCAAAACCTCAGCGAAATCCTTGAGCATGACGAAGGGCGGCCGGTGGGTAACGTCAGGCGCCGCTAGCGCGCGATCAAGATCGAGCTGGCGTGACGAGACCGTGCCGTACAGGTGCGGATGCGCGCCGAACACAACTTCTGCTTTGCCGGTGAAATTGATCGGACGGTCATCCGGCCCGTATTGCAATTGCAGGTCCTCGAGCGTCGCCGACACTGGAGTTGCCTGTACTTTGCCGGTGACCCGCACCGGATCGTTGACGACGCGCGCGCCGCTTGCCAGCGCCGCTCCGACCGGCCGCTCCAGCGTTAGCGCGCCCTGAAAGCTCGGCACGCCGCGATCCATCTTGAGCGTGCCGTCGATCTCGGCGGTCAGCGGATGATTGGACGGATCGATGCCAAGCCGCAGCTTGAGGCCGGAATCTCCGTCGGGCCGGTTGCCGGAGATCCTGTAGCCGTAAAGTTCATCGCCGGCAACGAACGTGCCCTCGCCGCGGAATGGTCCCGGCAAGGCGCGGATGTCGCCCTTGAAAAAGACTTTGCTCAGCGCGACACGCGATCCCGACGCGGCGTCGCCAAGCGTGACTCGGCCGTCTTCAATTTCGAGCCGGGATATGGAGACCACGTCCGGATGCGCCGACGATGCCGCCGCCGGCCAATCGAGCGCGCCGGCGCGATCGAGCCCAATGGTGATTTGCGGCGCCACGAGGCGCAGCGACGTCGCCTGCAATTCGCCTCGGATCAGCGGCCCCAGTCCGACCTCGAGTTCGACGGTTTGGGCACGCAGCCACGGCTGCCGCTCGGGGCCGGCATCGACGTTGCGCAGTGTAATGTGCGGCGCCGGCAGGATACGCGCGTCGATCGGCCCGCGAACGTGCACAGTGAAGCCGGCAAGCCGGCTTGCCTCCTGCTCAAAGTTCGAGCGGTAGAGGTTCCAATCAACGACCAGCGGGGCGACCAGCGCGGAGACGAGCGCGACAATAATCAAGATCGCCAAACCGAGCAGTGTCGTCTGCACGGGGTTCTTCCCTTTAAGGGCTCACGTGATGACTAGTGCCGCCGCTTTGAAATTCCTGCACCGGTTGCGGCAATCTGGTCAGGAATTTCAAATCGAAAAGCGGCACTAGATTCATACGGTTGCCAGTGCCCTTTGGTTTTCGAAGTTCGTATGAGACGTTCCGCTGTGTATCACGAACTTCGAAAACCGGGCACTTGGCGTCCGGCACTCTTAGAACAAGCTCTCGTCGAATGCACGCCTTCGCCCGCGGTGATTAGGCGCTATAGCGGGCGATTCTGGGGCGGCCGCCCTTGGGGGTTGCACTAAGAAAGCGCCACTTCCGTTCTTGGGGCCTCTCCCGACCCACGACCCGCTGGATCGGCCTGCAACCGCTTCCCCGCCGCCGACGAGCGTGCTTATCATGGCTTCATTCCCCGCAAACGAGCAGTCACCGGCCGATCAATGACAATGACTCTCTCGACCGCCCAACCCTACTCGCCGGCTTCCGCCATCAGCGCCGTTATGCGCCCGCGCAGCGTCGCGATTGTCGGCGTATCGGCCAAACCGGGTTCCGCAGGCCGCGTCGTCCTTGAGCTTTTGCACAACAACAAGTTCTCCGGCCCCATTCACATTGTTGGCCGCAGCACGGCCGATATTGAGGGTCATAAGGTTCTCGCCAGCATTGACGACCTTCCGGAGAACATCGATCTCGCCGTTCTCACCTTACCGGCGGCCGCGGTACGCGAAGCGGTCGAAGGCTGCGTGCGCCGCAAAGTGAAGGCGGCGGTGATCTTTGCCTCCGGTTTTGCCGAAGTCGGGAGCGACGGCAACAGCGAGCAAGACCGCATCGGTGCGATCGCGCGAGCCGGCGGCGTCGCTTTGGTCGGGCCGAATTGCCTCGGCCTCATGAACTTCGTTGACGGGTTCGCCGCGGTGTTTTTTTCGCCGCAACCAATTCCGCGCCTGCCGGAAGGCACGCGTGGCGCCGTCGCCATCGTGGCGCAAAGCGGCGGCCTTGGTAACCACTTGGAGGCCGGATTGGGTGCGCGCGGCGTGCCGGTCTCGTGCTGGATCTCGACCGGCAACGAGGCCGGCCTCGGCCTTGCCGATTTCATTCAATATCTGCTCGACGATCCGGTGACGCAGGTCATCGCGATTTACGCCGAGGATATCAGGCGGCCGCGGGAATTCATCGACATTGCCGGCGAAGCCAGGCGGCGCGGCAAGCCTATTGTGATGTTGCATCCCGGCCGGGGGGTGAAGGCGAAAGAAGCGGCGCGCTCGCACACTGGCGCCCTGACCGGCGATCACGCCGCCATGCGAACGCTCGTCGAACAGGCCGGCGTCGTCGTCGTCGATAATCTCGACGAGCTCATGGACGTCAGCGAAATTCTCGCGCGCTTTCCGACGCCGTCGAAAGGCGATCTTGGCATCCTGACATTCTCGGGCGCTTTCTGCGGCATTGCCCACGATTTCTGCGAGGAAATCGGCGTGCGGCTGCCGGCGCTGTCAAAGGAAACGCTCGATCAACTTACGCCGATCTTGCCGGCGTTCCTGCCGCCGAAGAATCCGCTCGATCTCGGGACGCAAACCATCCAGCAGCCTGAGCTGCTCCAGACTTGCGTAGAAGCGCTGCTGCACGATCCCGCGATCGGCGCGCTGCTCATTTCAATTCCGGCCACCAGCCCGCGCCACTCGGTGATCTATGTCGAAGGCATCGCGGCCGCGAGCAAAACCAGTAGCAAACCGGTGGCGCTGACGATCCTTGGCGATGGATCGACGCTGTCGCCCGATTTCATGGCGGTGGTACGGAAGAACAACATCGTGTTGTCGCGCTCGTCGGACCGCACCATGCGGGCGATGGGCAAAGTCATCGATTATGGCAACCGCAATTCCGCGTTGGCGACGCGCAAAGCCGCGCCGGTCGCGCCGGTGGCAATTCCGCAACTCGGCGCCGGCGCGCAGCCGGAATGGCTGGGCAAAAAAGTCCTTGCCGCGCTCGGCATCGCTACTCCCGCGGGCGAACTCGCGCGAACGGTGGAAGCGGCCGTCGCCGTCGCCAATCGCATCGGCTATCCGGTGGCGATGAAGGCGCAAGCGGCGAAGCTCGAACACAAGACCGAGGCCGGCGGTGTCATGCTCGGTGTCGCCAATGCCGAGGATGTTCGCAGCGCCTGGAAGACCCTGCACGATAACGTCGCGCGCGCGCAGTCCGGACTGAAGCTTGATGGCGTGCTGGTCGAGGCGATGTCGCCGCGCGGACTTGAACTTGTCGTCGGCGCGCGCCGCGATCCGCGCTGGGGCCCGGTCGTTTTGGTTGGGCTAGGCGGCATCTGGGTTGAAGCACTTGGCGACGTGCGTTTGATGCCGCCGGACCTCAGCGAGGCAGAGATCGTCGGCGAATTGCACAAGCTTAAGACCGCGAAACTGCTGAACGGTTTCCGCGGAGCGCCGCCGGTGGACATCAACGCGGTGGCGGACGCGGTGGCCGCGATCGGGCGGCTGATGCGCGCGCACCCCGGCATCACCGAGGTCGACATCAATCCGCTGATGGTGCATGCCGCGGGCCACGGCGCGACCGCACTCGATGCGCTGATCATCACCGCTGGCGCGGAGCCGCGCGGTCACTGAGCACCCGCTGCGCCAGCCCTCCCAGATCGATGAAGTCATTTCATCGCATTGCAAAGGAATTTTGGTCCAAAGGAAACTTGATCCATGTCCTCGCCTCTTATCACCTATGAACTCGATGGCGCGGTTGCGGTCATCGGCTTGAACCGTCCGGACAAGCGCAACGCCATCAACGACGCCGTGGTCACGCAATTGCGCGATGCGGTGGTGCGCGCCGGCGATGAGGCGGATGCCGGCGTCATCTTCGGCCATGGCGTGAACTTTTCCGCCGGTCTCGACCTCGCACAACTCCTGAAAAACGTAGAATCGCCGCTGCCTCGAAAAAAGCGCGACCACGCTTGGCACACGGTATTCGACATTATTGCGCGCGGTCCGATTCCCTTCGTCGCCGCCTTGCATGGCGCGGTGGTCGGCGGCGGCCTCGAACTTGCCGCCGCAGCCCATATCCGCGTTGCCGATCGCACCGCCTTTTTCGGCCTGCCGGAAGGCCAGCGCGGCATCTTTGTCGGCGGCGGTGGTTCGGTTCGCGTTCAGCGTATCGTCGGCTATTCGGTAATGGCTGACATGATGCTCACCGGCCGCATCCTGTCGGTCGATGAGGCCGAAAGGGTCAACATCGTGCGCTACGTGGTGGAAGAGGGCCAAGCGCTCGCCAAGGCGAAGGAGCTTGCGGCGCGCATCGCGCAGAACGCGCCGCTGACCAACTGGAAGATCACCAATCTACTGCCCCGCGTCAACGATCTATCGCACGACGACGGCCTGTTCATGGAATACCTCGGTACCTCGATGCAACAGGCGCCGGAATCCGTGCAACGGCTGCGCGACTTCATCGAAAAGCGCGCGACGCCGCTGCAAGCGCCCAACAAGAAACCGCGATGAGCCGGTGCGCTAAAGCGGAGACGACTTTTCGAATCGTCATCTCGCTCTAGTTTTTTCGTCGAGCATGATCTTTTCCGAAAACCGGTACCCACTTTTCGGGATCATGCTCTAAAGACTGAAAATCTTTCCCGGATTCATAATGTCGAGCGGATCGAGTGCCCGCTTGATGGCGCGCATGGCGTCGAGCGCCGGCGCGCCGTGCTCGGCGGCAAGGTACTTCATTTTGCCCTGCCCGACGCCGTGTTCGCCGGTACAGGTCCCGCCCATCCGCAGCGCCCGCTCGACCAGGCGCTCGAGGAAATCCTCGACGCGCGCGACTTCCTCAGGATCTTTGGGATCGACCAGCAGCCCGACATGGAAGTTGCCGTCGCCGACATGACCCACAATTGGCGCCAGTAGGTTGTTGTCGGCGATGTCACGCTGCGTCTCGTTAAGGCATTCGGCGAGCCGCGAGATCGGCACGCACACATCGGAAGCAAGCGCTTCGGCACCGGGGCGAAGACCGCGCTGCGCCCAATAGGAATCGTGACGCGCCTGCCACAACCGCGAGCGATCTTCGGCCATGGTCGCCCAGTCGAACGGTCCGCCGCCGAGGTCCTTCGCGATCTCGCCGAACAGCCGCGACTGCTCGGCGACGCCGGTTTTGGTGCCGTGGAATTCAAGGAACAGCGTCGGCGTCTCCGGCAAACTGAGCTTGGAATGAAGATTACAGGCGTGAACCTGCAGCGCGTCCAAAAGCTCGATGCGCGCCACCGGAATGCCGGTCTGGATGGTCGTGATGGTGGCGTTGCAGGCCGCTTCAACCGAGGGAAATGGACACGTTCCCGCGGCAATGGTTTCCGGAATGCCGGCGAGCCGCAACGTCAGTTCGGTAATGATGCCAAGCGTGCCTTCGGAACCGACAATCAGCCGGGTGAGGTCATAACCGGACGAGGATTTTTTTGCTCGCGTCGCCGTCGTCATCACCTCGCCGCTCGCCAGTACGACTTTCAGCGAGATGACATTGTCCTTCATGGTGCCGTAACGCACCGCGTTGGTGCCCGAAGCGCGCGTCGCCGCCATGCCGCCGAGCGAGGCGTCGGCGCCCGGATCGATGGGGAAGAACACCCCCTGATCGCGCAGATGCTCGTTGAGCTGTTTCCGCGTGATTCCCGGTTGGACGACGCAATCGAGATCCTCGGCGTGAACCGCAACGACATTATTCATGTCGCGGAAATCGAGGCAGATGCCGCCGCGCGGCGCGTTGATCTGGCCTTCCAGCGAAGTTCCGGTGCCAAAGCCGATGACCGGCACCCGCTCGTCCGCGCACAGGCGCACGATCTCCTGCACTTCCTCGGTCGACTGCGGAAACACCACCGCGTCCGGAGGCTGATTGGCAATCCAGGTGAGCGTGTTGCCGTGCTGCTCGCGCACCGCCTGCGAAGTGACAAGCCGGTTGCCGACTTTGGCCGCAAGCGCCGCAATGACGCGATCGACCGCTCTGCCGTCGCGCCTGAGTCCTTCCCAAGCTTCAGTGATGACCATGTATTGACCTTAGTTTCGGGCAAAGTGGCGGCCACGGCGGAAACGGTCAAGTAGCCTGGTGGTCCTTTGATTCTAACATTCGCATGAGAGCGCGCCGAGACGGGATGCGAACGTTAGAATCGGGACCACTAGCCATCGCGCTTCCCCTCGCTCGCGGATTCAGCCAAATTTGCCCGCCCGGATCGCTACAGGCCGCTCTTATGCTCGACCGCCGAAACATCGAATCTGCGCCCGAACCCGCTTTCTTCGCGCCCTTCGTCTCTTCGGTGATGCGCGTCGAGGATGCCTGGATCGATTACAACGGCCATCTCAACATGGCCTATTACAATGTGTTGTTCGATCGCTGCGTCGACGAGGCCTACGAGCTGATCGGCTGCGGGCTCGCCTATCTCGAACAGACCCGGCATTCCACCTTCACCGCCGAAGTGCACGTACGCTATCTGCGCGAGCTTCATGCCGGTGACCCGGTGCGGGTGACTTTCCAGCTTCTCGACTACGACGCCAAACGCATCCACTATTTCGAGGAGCTGCGCCACGCCGAGGAAGGCTGGCTGTCGGCCACTTCCGAGAACATGACGCTGCACGTCGACATGACCGCCAAGAAGACCGCGCCGTTTC
>DAIUEQ010000123.1:0-10725 GCA_036845025.1 Xanthobacteraceae bacterium
CTCCGTGGCTTGGCGAACTGGCCGGCAATGCGGCCGACTTTCACCACGGGTGACGCAGCGGCGTAGGTCAGCACCACCGCCATCTGCAAGAACAATCGAAAGAAGTCGCGGATGTTATTAGCGCCGTGCTCGGCGAAACTTTCCGCGCAGTCGCCACCTTGCAACAAGAAAGCGTCGCCGGCGGCAACGCTCGCCAGCGCCCGTTTAAGGTTGCGCGCCTCGCCGGCAAAAACCAGCGGCGGAAAGCTCGCGAGCTGCGCCTCGACCTCGGCCAAAGCTGCGCCATCCGGATAATCCGGCACCTGAACAATCGGTTTTTTGCGCCACGAATCCGGGCTCCACTTCGGCGCGTTTGTCCGTTTCGACATCAACATCTCCAGCGTCATTCCGGAGCGCCCGAAGGCCGAGCCCGGAATCCATATTCACCACCAGCGGTTATGGATTCCGGCTCTCGCCGCTATACGGCTCGGCCGGAATGACGGCGCATATATACAGCGCGGCTATCAGATACGACAGGCCGAAAAAGCCGCCTATTCCGCGGCTTGGCGGCTATAGCTCGCACTTTTATTCCTTATGGTGACCAGTTCCTCGGCCGTGGTCGGGTGAAGCGCCATCGTGGCGTCGAAATCGGCCTTGGTCGCCTTCATCTTTACGGCAATCGCGGCAACCTGGACCATTTCGGCGGCGGCCTCCCCGACGATGTGGCAGCCGACGACGCGGTCGGTCTGCCCGTCGACCACGAGCTTGATCAGCACCGTAGTGTCGCGGCCTGACAAGGTCGCTTTCAGCGGCCGAAACATCGCCCGATAAATGTCGGTCTGCGGGAGCCGCGCGCGGGCCTCCGCCTCGGTGAGCCCTACAGCGCCGACTTCCGGTTCCGAGAAGACGGCCGTCGGCACGTTGGTGAGGTCGGCCGCTGTTGGCCTGCCGCCGAACACGGTATCAGCGAAGGCTGCGCCTTCGCGGATGGCGACGGGCGTGAGATTGATGCGGTTGGTGACGTCGCCGATGGCATAGACGCTTGGCACGCTGGTCCGCGAATATTCGTCTACGGCGATGCCACCATTATCGGCGATCTTAACCCCGGCCTCCTTCAGACCGAGCTTGGCAATCTTTGGCGCCCGCCCCGTGGCGAACATGGTGCAGTCGGCCCTGACTTGCGCGCCGCCGGTGAGCCCGGCGACAAGGTGAGACTCGGTTCGCTCGATCGCTGCAACCTTGCAACCGGTAAGAACGCGAATACCTCGCTTTTCCATGTCTGTGCGCACGTGTTGGCGAACGTCGTCGTCAAAACCGCGCAATAACTTGTCGCCGCGGTACACCAATGTTACGCGCGAACCGAGGCCGGCAAAAATGCCGGCGAACTCCAATGCGATATAGCCGCCGCCTTGAATCAGCACGTGCGACGGCAGCCGCTCCAAGTGGAATGCCTCGTTGGAGGAGATCGCATGTTCGATTCCCGGAATGGGATCGCCGTAAGTCGGCGCACCGCCGGTGGCAATCAGAATGTAAGCCGCGCGGATGCGCTTACCGTCGGCGAGCTCAACTGTGTGAGCGTCGGCCAACACTGCGCGTTGCTTGACAATGGCAACGCCGGCTTTTTCAAGCGTGGTGGTATAGGCGCCTTCGAGCCTGGCGATTTCCTTGTCTTTGTTGGCGATCAGTGTTTGCCAATCGAACGTCGCGTGGGCGACGTTCCAGCCATATCCAGCAGCATCCTCGAACTCGCCCCGGAAACGCGAGGCATAGACCAATAGCTTTTTCGGAATGCAACCGCGGATGACGCAGGTGCCGCCGACGCGGTATTCTTCCGCGAGCGTGACACGCGCGCCGTGCTGCGCCGCCATACGCGCGGCGCGCACCCCGCCCGAGCCTCCGCCGATGACAAAAAGGTCGACATCAAAATCGGACATGCAAGTACCAAAAGCGCTTGGGATGTTATGTGGGGATTTCAGGGTCGTTCGACGAGACGTACCCCGTTCGGTCCGGCAAGGATAGCAGTGTGCGCCAAGCCGATGAAAAGACCGTGCTCCATCACGCCGGGAATTTGAGCGATGCGGGTCGCCAATGCCGGCGGATCGGGAATGCGCTGCAGCTTGGCGTCCAGGAGCCAGTGCCCACCGTCGGTTTCGAACGGCCGACCGTCTTGTCCCTTACGCATCGCGACAGGCCCCCGACACCCGGCCTCGGCATTGACGGCCTCGACCGCCCGCCAAATCGCAGCCGAGCCGAAAGGCGAAATTTCGATAGGCAACGGGAACTGACCGAGCATCGCCACCCATTTCGATTCATCGGCGATCACAATCATCCGCGCGGAGGCAGCGGCGACGATCTTCTCACGCAGCAGCGCACCGCCGCCGCCTTTGATCAGACTCAGGTCCGGCGCAACCTCGTCAGCACCATCAACGGTCAGATCCAGTTGTGGGGTCTCGTCCAGGGTCGTCAACGCGATGCCGCCGCGTGCGGCGCGTTCGCGTGTCGCTTCCGAGGTCGGCACCGCGACGATGTCCAGCCCAGCGCGAACTCGCTCCGAAAGAACATCAACAAAATGAGCGGCGGTCGAACCGGTCCCGAGCCCAAGCCGCATGCCCGGCTGCACAAAATCCAGGGCGCGGGCCGCGGCTGCGCGTTTGTAAGATTCGATATTCATCGCTGCTTGTGTAGGGCAAAAGCCGCGGCAATGGAATCGGCTGTCAATTAACGAATGAGCCGCAAAATCAGCGGATTCGGATTCCACGGCCGGCAGGCATGCTTGCGCCTATGGTCCACGCCGGTTAGGCAAAACCATGCTGACCCTGGTTTTCGATCTCGACGGCACGCTTGTTGATACCGCGCCCGATCTGATCGACACGCTCAATTTTACGCTGGTTCGCTACGGTCTGCCGGCGGTGCGTTTCGAAGCCGCGCGTCCGCTGATCGGCGGCGGGGCGAGAGGCATGATCGAGCGCGCGCTGGCGGCCGAAGGACGGGACTGCTCCCCGGCCGGGGTAGATGGGCTCTACGCGGCGTTCGTCGGCCACTACGCCGAACATATCGCGGATCGCTCCCGCCCCTTCCCCGCAGTCGAGCCGGTGCTCGATCGGCTTGCCGCGGCCGGCCACCGGCTCGCGGTATGCACCAACAAGCTCGAATGGCTTGCGACGCGCCTCTTGGAAGAGCTTGGGCTGAGCCGGCGTTTCGCCGCGATATGCGGCCAGGACACTTTCGGTATTCAAAAGCCCAACCCGCAGGTATTCCGCGCGACCGTGCTGCGCGCCGGCGGCGACCCGAAGCGCGCAATCATGATCGGGGATTCGCCGACCGACGTGGACACCGCCCGGGCCGCTGCCGTGCCGATTGTCGCGGTAGATTTCGGCTATACCGACGTGCCCATCGCCTCGTTGCAGCCGGATCGGGTCATAAGCTCCTTCGCGCAGCTTCCAGCGGCGATCGATGACCTCGCTTCGTAAATAAAGCCGTGGATAGTCAGGGCTTTATCCGACTAGAACGCTGACCTATATGTGGTAATGTGCCGTCGGCCTGACGAAGCTCATATGGAGCGTTGGGCACCGAAAACGCCTGCCGATGGACAGCGTGGATGGTGGAACCCTTGCCTATCCCAGAATTTGATCGCGCCTTAGATGGGGGCATTGCCCGCCCAAGGCTGATCGATCCGTTCGGCCGCGAGATTACATATTTACGCGTCTCCGTGACCGATCGTTGCGATTTCCGCTGCGTCTATTGCATGAACGAGCATATGGCCTTTTTGCCGAAGGCCGATTTGCTCACGCTTGAAGAGCTTGACCGGCTGTGTTCGGCGTTCGTCGCGCGCGGTGTGCGCAAGCTTCGCCTCACCGGCGGTGAACCGCTGGTGCGTCGCGGCATCATGACGTTGTTCTCGACGCTGGCGCGCCATCTTGCATCTGGGCGTCTCGAAGAATTGACGCTGACGACCAACGGTTCTCAGCTTGAGAAATACGCGAAAGATCTCGCTGCCGTCGGCATAAAGCGGATCAACGTATCGCTCGACACGCTCGATCCCGCGAAATTCCGCGACATCACGCGCTGGGGCGCTTTGCCCCAAGTGCTTGCCGGGATTGACGCCGCGCAATCCGCCGGGTTGCAAGTCAAGATCAACACCGTCGCGCTCAAAGGCGCAAATGAGGATGAATTTCCCCGCCTGATCGAGTGGGCGCATGGGCGTGGCATGGATTTGACGCTGATCGAAGTCATGCCGCTCGGCGATGTCGGCGAAGGCCGTCTCGACCAATACTTGCCGCTCTCGATGGTGCGTGCGCGTTTGGCCCAGCAATTTACGCTTGAGGACCTCGACTACCGCACCGGCGGCCCGGCGCGTTACGTGCGTATCGCCGAGACGGGTGGCCGGCTCGGCTTTATCACCCCCCTGACCCACAATTTCTGCGAGTCGTGCAATCGGGTCCGCGTGACCTGCACCGGCACTCTTTATATGTGCCTCGGTCAGGCCGACGCCGCTGATCTGCGCAAGCCATTACGCGCCTCCGAGGGCAACGAACTTCTGCATGAAGCGATCGACGAAGCCATCGCGCGCAAGCCCAAGGGCCACGACTTCGTCATCGACCGCCGCCACCGGCGGCCGGCGCTTGCGCGCCACATGAGTGTCACCGGCGGCTAGCGGTTCTGCGCCACAATCGGCGTTGCTGGCTCTCGGTCCCAGCTCCCGACCGCGTCATACCCCCAGATCCACGCCATCGCCTCGACGGCGTCGACTTTCGCCTGCGCAATGTCCGACCCGCGAGGATCGTAATCGTGTTTGGTCCGCACGATCGATGACGACCTGCGCTGAACCGCGTGCACGCGCGGGATACGGACACGGCGAAAATTCTCCAAGGCAGCGTCCGGATCGGCGGGCATCGCCGCGAGCCAGCGCGCGAGAACGTAGGCATCTTCGAACGCCTGAGCGGCGCCCTGCCCGGCGTTGGGCAACATCGCGTGTGCGGCGTCGCCGATGAGTTGGATACGGCCGCGGCCCCAATTCTCAGTAAGCGGCCGCAGGAACAAGCCCCATTTCGAACAGGCCGTCGCCGCATCAAGCAGCGCCGCAAGGCGCGGTTCGGGATTGGGAAAGCTCGCGCGCATCTCTTCCACATCGCCAGGTGTCGACCAGCCCTCCTCGACCCATTGCTCGGTGTCTTGCTGGGTGACGATGTTCACCACGTCGCGGCCGCGCAGATAATAAGCAAAGAAGTGACGGCCTGATCCGAGCCACTGAACGTGGCCTGACGGCTCGAGCACGCCGGCGGGCACGCTCGCGCCGGGAATAAGCGCCCGCCACACCATCTGCCCGGTATAGGAGGGATGATCGTCGCCATAGAGCGCGCGGCGTACGTGCGAGTGAATGCCGTCGGCCCCGAGTAAAAGCTCCGCGCCGTGGCTGACGCCGTTGGCAAAACGCAATTCGACGCCCTCCGCCACCTCCTCCAGGGCGGTCAGGCTATGGCCAAGATGAATGCGGCCGCGATCGACGCCGCGCGCCAGCGCTTCGAGCAGATCGGCACGATGGAAGGTGCAGAGCGGCGCGCCGAAACGCGCCTCCATATTCGCGTGATCGCGATAGTCGAGGGCGGTGCCTGAGTGCATGTCACGCGTGAGCACCCCGGGCGCGACATTGGCCGCCGCGGCGATAGCCTCACCGAGCCCGATTGCGCGCAGCACGCGGATCCCCTGTGGGCTGACATTGACGCCAGCGCCGATCTCGCCGAGATGCGGCGCGGCCTCGAAAACCTCCGCGGCGAAGCCAACTTCGGCGAGCGCCGTTGCTGCCGCCAACCCGGCAAGGCCGCCGCCAACAATGGCGATGCTCGGACCTTCACTCACTGAGAATTCCAGAGATCGTGGAGCTCTATTTCGTCGCGTAGGGGAGTCCGCCACGAGACCGTCAGAGGCGTTCTAGCATCTTTGCTGCGGCGGTAAATTCGGCGAAGCGGAAGGCGCGGCGCTGCATTGCGAGCTCGTCCTCGCCCCATTGCGCAATATTCCAGTCTTCGTCGACATGCGCGGCCGCCCATGCCTCGTCGGCGGACAGCCGTCCTTCGGCGAGCGCCAGCGCGATCAGCGCCGAGCCGGCCAAAGTGGTGGCAGCGTGGACGGCGCCAAGCCGCCATGCGTCCCGCGGGATGGCGGCACTCGCCGCTTCGAGAGCGGCGTCCGGCTGCGCGACGTGCACGACGCCGTCGGTCGTCAAAAAGCGCGCACCGAGTGCCGCTCCGGCCCATGAGACAATCGGGTCCCAATGCTGTGCTTGGCGTTCAACGAGCTTTTGCGGCGAGGTCGCGCGATAGCAAATGAGGTCGGAAGCGAGATACTTCTTAACCTCCGCCCCCACGGCATCCGACCGATCGGATACACCATCGATGATGCTGTTGGCGAGGCGCGTCAGCGGCATACTGGCGGGATTGATCGCCTCGCCCTGAGCTTGCCATTCCGCGGCGATGGCCTGCGCAAGCGGCGCTGACGGCGCGGCAAGGATGCGGCCGGCGGGAGTTCGCGCCGGTTTGCCATCGAGCAGCACCTCGAAGCCGCCACCACCTGCGGCAGCCGCGCTGTTTACGGTCTCGTAGAACCGGCGGCGCTTCTCCGGCAATGCCCCGCGCCGCGCTGCCTCTATCGGGCCTTGCCGCGGCATATTCTCAAACGGTTCGCGCATGACAGATTAGACCTTAGACCATAGCGAAAGAGGTGGTGCGCAGCAGCGTAACCTCCCGAACACTCGGAAGCTTACACTCCCCCCGCCGCGTTCACAAAAAATCGTCATTGTATCCAAAGCTTTAGCTCGATGCCCTGACACGTCACAATAGCCAGTCTGACGGGTGAATCGTTCGCACCTGCAACGGCGTTTTAGTTAAGGACGGTGAGCGACAAAACCTTGTTAAAACAAGCAGAAGCGGTGGAAATCCGCGGTTCGCCCGACTAGTATCCAGCCCCGGATTCGGTACGGAGCCTGTCTCGCCGGAGGATGCCGATCCGCGCAGCAGCGTTGATACCCGTCAAAACAACTCGGCGGGATGCTGCGTGTAAGAGAAGTGGAATGGAACCAACCGACATCTCAGCTCCGAACTACTTCCATAAGGTCGTAGATTGTCAGTGGGCCTGCCCAGCGCACACGCCGGTCCCTGAATACATCCGCTTGATCGCGGCGGGCCGCTACGGCGACGCCTACATGATCAATTGGCATTCGAATGTCTTTCCCGGCGTACTCGGGCGCACATGTGATCGTCCCTGCGAGCCCGCTTGCCGGCGCGGCCGGGTTGAGAAAGAACCGGTCGCGATCTGCCGCTTGAAACGCGTCGCCGCCGACTTCAAGGAAGATATCCGCGATCGCCTGCCGAAGCCGGCCGCAAGCCAAAACGGCAAACGCATTGCGCTGGTCGGCGGTGGCCCCGCTTCGTTGACTGTTGCGCGCGACCTCGCGCCGATGGGTTACCAATGCGTGGTGTTCGATCAGGATCCGCTGTCCGGCGGCATGATGCGCACGCAAATCCCGAAATTCCGTCTGCCGGAAAGCGTGATCGACGAAGAATGCGGTTACGTTCTCGACCTCGGCGTCGAATTTAACGGCGGCAAGCGCGTCGACTCGATGAAGGCGCTGCTTGCGGAGGACTTTGACGCGATCTTCGTTGGCTGCGGCGCGCCGCGCGGGCGCGATCTCGAAATCCCCGGCCGCAAGGAAGCGGCAAAGAATATCCACATCGGCATCGACTGGCTGTCCAGCGTCTCATTCGGTCACATCGACAAGATCGGCAAGCGCGTCATTGTGCTCGGCGGCGGCAACACCGCGATGGATTGCTGCCGGTCTTCGCGCCGGCTCGGCGGCGAAGACGTCAAAGTGATCGTCCGCTCCGGCTTCGAGGAAATGAAAGCGTCTCCCTGGGAAAAGGAAGACGCCATGCACGAGGACATTCCGATCTTCAATTACCTCGTGCCAAAGGAATTCACCCACGAAAGCGGCAAGCTCACGGGGGTGGTTTTTGAGAAGGTGAAAGCGGTCCGCGATGCCAAGGGGCGCCGTGAACTCGTCTCCACCGGCGAACCCGATGAACATTTCCCTTGCGATGATGTGTTGGTCGCGGTCGGCCAGGAGAATTCGTTTCCATGGATCGAGCGCGATTGCGGCATCGAGTTCGACAAATGGAACATGCCGAAGGTTGATGCCAAGACGATGGCGTCGAGCAATCCAAAGGTGTTTTTCGGCGGCGACGCGGCCTTCGGACCGAAGAACATCATCTGGGCCGTCGCCCACGGTCATGAGGCGGCGATTTCAATCGACCGCTTCTGCCGCGGCGAGGATGTCAATGTTCGCCCGGCACCGCAAATGGCCATCAGCAGCCAGAAGATGGGCATCCACGAGTGGAGCTACGACAACGAGATCGCGCCCGACAAGCGCTATCGCGTGCCCCATCGGGAAAAGGTCGTGGCGCTGCGCGATATCAGGGCCGAGGTTGAACTCGGTTACGACCCTGATCTGGCGCTCAAGGAAGCCGAACGCTGTCTTAACTGCGACGTGCAAACGGTGTTCACCGGACAGCTGTGCATCGAATGCGACGCCTGCGTCGACATCTGTCCGATGGACTGCATCACCTTTACCGCGAACGGCGAAGAAGGCGATTTGCGTTCACGCCTGCAGGCACCCGCCAAAAATCTCACGCAGGACCTCTATATCGGCAACAGCCTCAAGACCGGCCGCGTCATGGTCAAGGATGAGGATGTCTGCCTGCATTGCGGGTTATGCGCTGAGCGCTGTCCTACCGGCGCGTGGGACATGCAGAAATACCTCATCGACATGACTCTCGCAGAACAAGCATGCCAATCCAGAGCGTAAACGACTTCGTCATTCGGTTTGCCAACGTCAACGGCTCCGGTTCCGCCAGCGCCAACGAAATGTTTGCGCGGGCGGTCATACGCATGGGCATCCCGGTCGCGCCGCGCAACATTTTTCCCTCCAACATTCAGGGCCTGCCGACCTGGTACGAGGTACGCATTTCCGAGTCCGGCCATCTCGGCGCTCGCGGCGGCACCGACTTCATGGTGGCGATGAACCCGCAGACCTGGGACAAGGATGTGGCCGGCATCGAGCCCGGCGGCTATTTGCTCTACGATTCAACGAAGCCGTTGCCGAAGTCGAAATTCCGCGACGACATCACGGTGATCGGCGTACCGCTCACCGCGATCTGCAATCGCGAATATACCGATCCGCGCCAGCGACAGTTGTTCAAAAACATCATCTATCTCGGCGCGCTGTCCGCGCTGCTCGATATGGATGTGGCCGAAATCGAAAGACTCATCGGCGAACAATACAAGGGCAAGGAGAAACTGTTCGACGCCAACCGGCACGCGCTTCATCTCGGCCGCGACTGGGTGACCATGAATGTCGAACTCCCGATCGGCCTGCGGCTGCAACGGGCGGACGCGGTCGGGGATCGTATCTTCATCGAAGGAAATTCCGCCGCTGCTCTCGGCGCCGTCTATGGCGGCGCCACCGTCTGCGCCTGGTATCCGATCACGCCGTCGTCTTCGCTTGCCGAAGCGTTCACACGACACTGCCAGCGCATGCGCGTCGACCCGGCAACAAAAAAGAACAAGTACGCCATCATTCAGGCTGAGGACGAGCTTGCCTCGATCGGCATTGTCATCGGCGCCAGCTGGAACGGCGCGCGCGCGTTTACCGCGACGTCTGGTCCGGGAATTTCGCTGATGCAGGAATTCCTCGGTCTTGCCTATTTCGCCGAAATTCCCGCCGTCATCTTCGACGTGCAGCGCGCCGGCCCCTCGACCGGGATGCCGACACGCACGCAACAGACCGACATCATTTCCTGCGCCTACGCCTCGCACGGCGACACCAAACACGTGTTGCTGTTTCCCGAAGACGCCACGGAAGCTTTCGAGTTCGGCGCCACGGCGTTCGATCTCGCCGACCGGCTGCAAACGCCGATCTTTGTGATGCTCGACCTCGACATCGGCATGAACCACCGGCTCTGCCGGCCGCTCGCCTGGGACGACAGCCGCAAGTTCGACCGCGGCAAACTGATGACGGCGACCGCGCTCGAAGCCGGCGCCGATTTCGGCCGTTATCTCGATGTCGACGGCGACGGCATCCCCTATCGCACGCTTCCCGGCACGCATCCGAGCAAGGGCGCGTTCTTCACCCGCGGCACGTCGCGCGACCGCTATGCCCGCTACACCGAAGAGGGCCCGGCTTACGCGGACAACATGCAGCGGCTGTTGCGGAAGTTTGAGTCGGCGAAGGATTTGGTGCCGCGGCCGTTGCAGGCCAACGCCCATAAACCGACCAAGTACGGCGTTATCTATTTCGGCTCGACGTCGCCCCCGATGGACGAGGCGATCGAACTCCTTGAGGCCGGCGGCTACGCGCTCGACCGGTTGCGGGTGCGCGCTTTCCCGTTCCATTCCAGCGTCACGAGCTTTCTCGCCGAGCACGATTTCACTTTCGTGGTCGAACAAAATCGCGACGGCCAGCTCCGCTCCCTGATCGTCAACGAATGCAACGTCGATCCGGTACGGCTAGTGCCCATCCTGCATTATGACGGCACCCCGATCACCGCGCGGTTCATTTCAGGTGCAATCGCCGATCGTCTGGATGCGCTGAAAGTCACGCCGTTGCGCAAAGGCAAGGTTAAGTCATGACCTACGTCATTAAGCCGAAATTCCATCACCCCGATCTGCCGAAGAACGAGCTTGGCTTCACCCACC
>DAIUEQ010000124.1:0-10704 GCA_036845025.1 Xanthobacteraceae bacterium
GCTTGAGATTGTCCCACAATTCAATCTTGGCGCCGTTGCGGTGCATGATCGCGCTCTGCTGGAGGACCGACAGCGTGTTGTTCCAGGCCCAGTAGATCACCAGGCCGGCCGGGAAATTTGCTAGCATGAAGGTGAAGATGATCGGCATCCAGTTGAAGATCATCTGTTGGGTCGGATCCGGCGGCGCCGGATTGAGCTTCATCTGCACCCACATGGTGATGCCCATGATCACCGCCCAAATCCCCAGGTGCATGAAACTGCCCAACAGCGGCAATGCCGTCGGGTCCCAGGGAATGAGTCCGAACAAGGTGAAAATGTTCGTCGGGTCGGGGGCCGAGAGGTCGCGGATCCAGCCATAGAATGGCGCGTGCCGCATCTCCAGCGTGATGAACAACACTTTGTAAAGCGAGAAGAAGACCGGAATCTGGATGGCGATCGGCAGGCACCCGGCAACCGGATTGATCTTTTCCTTCTTGTAAAGCTCCATCATCGCCTGTTGTTGCTTCACCTTGTCGTCGCCGTAACGCTCGCGGATCATGGTGAGTTCAGGCTGCACCGCCTTCATCTTCGCCATCGAGGCATAGGACTTGTTGGCGAGCGGGAAGAACAGGAGCTTGACCAGCACGGTGACGATCAGGATCGCAATGCCGAAATTGCCGACCAGGCGGAAAGAGTAGTCGATGGCCAAGAACATCGGCTTGGTAATGAAGTAGAACCAGCCCCAGTCGATCAGCAAATCGAAATGGTTGAGTTGGAGCGCCTGATTATAGCCGCCGAGCGTCGACAGCGGAAAATTGATGCCCACGACCGAGACTTCCTTGGCGCCGGCGAATAATCGCGCGGCGGCGGAGCCAGTCGCGCCCGGCGCCACCGTCACCGCGTCAAGCAAGTAATCGGTCTGATAAGTTTGCTCACCGCCAACCTGGGCCGCGGAAAAGCGCGCGTGAACCCTGGCATCGGTCTCGGGCAACAAGGCTGCCGCCCAATACTTGTCGGTGAAGCCGAGCCAGGCATTGGTGACGTCCCAGCTCTCTTCTTTCTTGTCGGCGATCTTTTTGTAGGTCTCGGTCTGCTCGCCGTCATTGCCCATGACGCCGATCAAGCCCTCATGCAGGATGTAGTAACCGGACGTCTTCGGCGTGCCGTGACGCGAGATCAGCGCGTAGGGAAACAGCGTGATGGGGGCGCTACTTTTGTTCGCCACCTCGTCCTTGAGCGTGAAGAGATAGTGGTCATCGACCGCGACGGTCCGGCGGAACACCAATCCTTCGCCGTTGTCGTAAGTGAGCGTTACCGGGTGGTCGACGCCGAGCGCGCCGCTGCCTTCCTGCGTCCACACCGTATCCGGTCCCGGCATTTTTTCTTTGGTGCCCGACGACGGCACCCAACCGAATTCCGCGTAATAGGCCTCGGGCGCCCCGGACGGCGAAAACAACACGATCGCCGGCGAATGGGGGTCGACCGTTTCTCGATACTGTTCGAGGGAGAGGTTATCGATACGCGCGCCCCGAAGATCGATGCTGCCGTTCAGCCGCTCGGTTTTGATGGCGACATGCGGCGCCGCCGTTACAATGCTTTCGCGCGAATTGGCGGCCGGCCCGACAGGATTTACCGGCGCGGGCGCGCCGGTTTGCGGACCAGGCGTTGCCGCTGTGCCGGGCTGCGCCGGAGCCGGCTGGGCGGCCGGCGGGTGCAGCTGCGCTTGCTCCTGTTGTTTGAGCAGCGCTTCTTTGCGCTGCTTCTCCATTTGCGGATAGCCGATGAAGTATTGCCAGCCGATGACCACGACGAGCGACAAGACGATGGCGATTATCGTGTTCTTGTGTTCGAACATTCAGCGCCCTCGCGGCGGGGACTCTATCGGCTTCGAGCTTGACCGACCTTGGTGGCCGCGCCGCTTTGAGGGCGACCGCGGACCGGACGCATGTAAGGCCTCAGGGCGGCCGCTTCCAGTTCCGTGGCGCCCCGGACCGGCTTTTTCGCCCTGAAGTTGGGCATGGATTCGCGTTAGCGCCGTATGAAGAGCCTGCGTCATTTCCATGAAAGTTGCCACCAGAGCCGGACGCCGCCCAATCAGGACATAATCATGACCGCGACACATGGCGCCCCCGGCGGCGGAAAGCCTCACCGCCTCGCGCAAGCGACGGCGAATCCGGTTGCGCTCGACCGCGCCGCCGATCTGCCGCGTCACAGTGAAACCGACGCGCACGGCGCCATCATCTCCTCGAGAACGCGCCTGCAGGACGAACGCGCGGTTCGCAGATCGCACACCGCTGGCGGCCGCCCGAAAATCGCCCCGGCGTTTTAGCCGCTCGATGACGACCGCAATGCTGCCCCGATCAGGCACTGAGCCGCTTGCGCCCATGCGAGCGGCGATTAGCGAGCACTTTGCGGCCGCCCTTTGTCGCCATGCGCGAGCGGAAGCCATGCCGCCGTTTGCGCACCAATTTGCTGGGCTGATAGGTCCGTTTCACGGGTTTTTCTCCGCTGCGCGCGAGTGTGGCGGTTCGGAAGTCCGCATCATTGTTGCCGACACCTTATTATGCGGACTTCTGAACCAAAGCCACACGAGATCAATAGGTTTGCCAGTGTCCCTTTGATTCCGAAGTTCGCACAGGGATTGCCGCTTGGCCATGCGAACTTCGGAATCGGGACACTAGTGCGCGCCCGCCGATCGAGGCAATACCAGGGAATTTGCGCGATCGGCGCGGCTTATACGAAAGCCCTTCCCGCGCGTCAATGCGATCGCAGTTATGCCGCGCCGCCAAGGCGTGAGATTAGCGCTCCGCGCAGCGACTTTTTTCATTTCGAGGGCAAAGGGTGAGGAAAAATGAGACGCGGAATGCGCCCGATGGAACCCGTCTTTAGGGCTTCGGCCCATCCCTTTCAGACCCGTAACTAGGAAACCGCGCCTTGATGACCTATTTTAATGCCAATTTGACGGTGCGACTCGCATCGTGGCGGTGCATCGTATCGGTTATTGCAGCGGGCTACAGGCTCATAGATGAGCGAAGACACCGCACGGCCGGTGCCGCTCCAGGCGCCGCGTCTCGGGCTTTCCGGCAAGCTCCTCGTCCTCACGATTTTATTCGTGATGATCGCGGAAGTGCTGATCTATGTCCCTTTAGTCGCCAATTATCGGGTCAATTGGCTGAACGATCGTCTGGCCAGCGCCTATACCGCGGCGCTGGTACTCGATGCCGCGCCTAACGGCATGGTGTCCGACAGCCTCGCCAAACAACTGCTCGATTCAGTCGGGGCCCGGGCAGTGGCGATGAAAATGGGCCAGCAGCGGCGCATGCTCGCGGTTGGCGACAAGCCGCCGCCCATCAACAACGATTACGACATGCGCAACGTCATGACGTTCGATTCGATCGTCGATGCGTTCATGCTGATGTTCGACGGCGCGGCCGGCAAAAAAGTAATGCGCGTCGTCGGGCCGGCGCCGATGGGCGGCGACTACATCGAGATCGTCATGGACGAGGCTCCGCTGCAAAAGGGCCTGCTGCGTTATTCGATCGATCTGTTGTTGATTTCGCTGTTGATCTCCGGCCTTACCGCGGTGCTGGTGTATTTGACCCTGCATTATATGTTCGTACGTCCGATGCGGCGGATCACGGCGAACATGATGGCGTTCCGCGCCGATCCGGAGAATCCGGCCCGCATCATTCCCGCCTCGGCCCGGACCGACGAAATCGGCGTCGCCGAACGCGAGCTCGCGTCGATGCAAAGCGAGCTAGCTTCGATGCTCCACCAGAAAAGCCATCTCGCCGCGCTCGGGCTCGCGGTTTCAAAGATCAATCACGACCTACGCAATTTGCTGGGCTCCGCGCAGCTGATTTCCGATCGGCTCGCGAGCTTGCCCGATCCGGGCGTGCAGCGCTTTGCGCCCAAGCTGATGCGTGCGCTCGAGCGCGCCATCGCGTTCTGCCAATCCACATTGTCCTATGGACGCGCGCAGGAGCCACCGCCCGAGCGCAAGCCGATCCTGCTTGGACCGCTGGTGGAAGAAGTCCACGAGACGCTTGGGCTTGGCCCCGATGCGCCGATCCGATGGATCACCGCGGTCGAACGGGACTTGATCGTCGAGGCCGATCACGACCAGCTATTCCGGATTCTGCTCAATCTCGCGCGCAACGCCTTGCAGGCGTTGGAAAGCCGCGCCGCGCGCGATCCGGGCCGCGACCAGATTCGCATCACTGGGCGGCGCGAGGGCGCGGTGGTCGTTATTGAAGTGTCCGATACCGGGCCGGGCTTTTCCGAGAAAGCGCAGGCGCATTTGTTCGAAGCATTTCAGGGCTCGACCCGCGCCGGCGGAACTGGGCTTGGATTGGCTATCGCCGCCGAGCTGGTACGTGCCCATGGCGGTGACATTCGCCTGGTCGAGGGTACGATCGGCGCGACGCTGCGCTTCACCATTCCCGACCGCGCGGTCGAACTCTCCGCCCACCGCGGCGCCCGCGCGCACGCTTAAGCCGCGCGCGGCAACACGTCCATGAACGAGCGCACAATGCCTGAGCTCTCCCCGCGCGACCTCGGCGCGAAATCGCACCTCGATGCTTTGCTGGAAACGGTCGGCCAGGTGTCGGGGCTTGAGGTCGTCGATATCGGCTGCGGCGAAGGACATTTGACGCGCGCTCTAGCCGCGCTCGGCGCGCGGGTGACCGGCTGCGATCCGTTCATTTCCGAAACCGGCTGGGCCGCGCATAAAAGTGGCAGCTATCGCTTGCTCAAAGCCAGCGCCGACGCGCTGCCGATGGCCGATGCCACCGCCGATCTGGTGCTGTTTGTGTTTTCGCTGCACCACGTTCCGGCTGCCAAGCTTGATGCCGCGCTGGCCGAGGCCCGCCGCGTGTTAGGGCCGGCCGGACGCCTCTACGTCGCCGAGCCGGTAGCCGAAGGTCCGCACCAATACGTCATGGAGCTATTCCACGACGAAACTTCGGTGCGAAAGGCGGCGGCGGACGCGCTTTCGCGTTCCGCCAAGCCGTGTTTTGCCGCCGACCGCATCTCGCGCTACATCGACCCGCGGCGGTTCACGGATTTCGACGATTTCGCCGACCGCATGATCGCCAATATGCGGTTCAACGGCTACACCAAGGACGCCGTGCTCGCGCCCGCCGTCCGTCACCGCTTCGCCGAAACTTTTGCCGCGCGCGGCGGCAACTTCGATCAGCCGGTCCGCATCGATTATTTCTGTCCCTGAGCTTTTTATCCCGCCGGCGTTTCGCGCCCGCTATAATTGCGGCAATTACACGTTTGGATAACGGAGGGAGCGTTGACGAGCGGCGCTAGCATCTATGACGATTTCACGGCTTCGGACTGGCCGGGCGAGAAATGGTACCGGCATTTGCCGGCGCCCGGAATATGGGATCCGGTGACACGCGTCACCTGCAGCGGCGGTGCTCTGGCGATTGAAGCTAAGCCGTTCACGCTGACCTGCCGCGACGCCCACGACAACGTCAAAGCGCTGATTTATTCGACCGCGGAATTCGGCCCGGGCGAGCGCGGCCTGCTGACCGTCGAAACCGAGATGCGGGTGACGACCTCCGGCACCGAGGGCAACCCGTTTGCCGCCGACGCCGGCGATGTGCGGCTTGGCTGCGGCGCGTTCAATACCATCGACACGCGCACCTTCATGGTGTTCGACTTTTTCGTCAGCAACAGCAAAATCGTTGCGCTCTACGAGCGGCTACCGTTCGCGCAGAGCAAAGATAACCCCTATCCCGCCTTCACCGAATTGATCCCGATCGGCGTCCCGACCGCGCCCGGGCAGTGGCATCGTTACGCCATTACCTATGACCGCGCGCAAAATCGAGCCGAGTGGCGGGTCGACGGCGAAGTTGTTGCCGAGCGCACCTTCATCGGCGCGCCGCCCGGCGAAACCGCGCCGATCGTCAAGATCGATGGGCTGAAAATCGGCGGCGGCTTGTTCACCATGATGGGCGACCTCTACAACGATCGCGTCCGCAGCGGCGACGGCGACAAAATTCCCGGCCTCGATCCCCTTTACCAGCGTTGTTTGTTCGGGCAAGGAGTCAGCGTCGAATTCAAGCCGTTCAGCATTACGCGCTTTTGAAAATCTTCCGGAACAAATAAGCGAGCCCGACATGGTCCACGCCTCACGAACCATCAAGGTCAATAGCGATCCCAAACAGCCGAAGCTGACGCGCGAGCTGGTCTGGCGAGGGCTGGTGATGAAGGCGGAGAATCCGCTGCCCTTCGTTCCGGTCATCACCCAATGCACCGTGCGCGAGCGCGGCGCCGATCAGCTGGTGCGTGAAATCGTCGACAAGGGCGACACCATTGTCGAGAACGTCACCTTCCATCCGCAGCGCATGGTCAAATTCGAGCGCGTGACCGGCCGCGTGCTTGGCACCATCCTCAACGAGATCATTGAGGACGATGACGGCGAACTCGCGCTGCGCTTCACCTTTAAACTGAGCGTCGAAGGCCTTGCCCCCGGCAGCGCCGCGGAAAGCGAGTTCGCCGCCAATATGGAGCAAGGCTATCTGATGGCGGTCGCCGCCACGCTGAAGGCGATGCGCGAACTCGTGCGCGGCGACGCGCTCCCGGCGGCGAGCTAAAAGTTCAGCATCGATATTCACGTCATGGCCAACGATTCCGCACCGCAAATCAAGCGCATAAATCCGGCCGAACTCGGCACGCCGCCCGGCTATTCCCAGATTGTCGACGTCCGCGCCAGTCGCCTCGTCTTCATCGCCGGGCAAACAGCGACCGATCGCGATGGCAACGTCATCGGCAAGAACGATTTCCCAACGCAGGCCGAGCAGGTATTTCGCAATCTCGCGACCGCACTGACCGCCGCCGGCTGCACAGCGGCAAGCTTGATCAAGCTCACGGTGTTCCTGCGCGACATCAACAATCTTGCCGCCTACCGGCAGGCCCGCGACCGGTTCTTCGCGACTGTCACGCCGCCAGCCGCGCCGGCCGTGACTTTGATCGAAGTGTCGCGGCTCTACGGTCCGGACTTTTTGATCGAGATCGAAGCCGTCGCCGCGATCTAATGCCGACGGCGCGATCCCGAATAACCTCAGCGCAAACCGGCCTGTTGCAGCAGCGGATAAGTCTCGGCCTTGAACCGCCCCATATCCTCGATGTAGCGCGGCCAGGTCAGCACCACGCCGTCGAAACCGGCACGCTCGAGTAACGCCAGTTTGTCGACCACCTGCTCCTTGGTGCCGATGATGCCGTAGCCGGCCCACCCGGCGATGAAATGCTCCTTCAGATTCTGCAAAGCCGGCACCGGGATCGACAGCGAATTCAGCCCCATGATGTTGACCAGGTTTTCCACGCCTTCCCAGTCGCCGTTCTTGAATACGCAATGCTCGTAGAACGCGCGCGCCTCGGCTTCGGTGTCGGCCTGGAAAATGTACGCATTGGTCCAGATTTGAATGTCCCGCTTTGCTTCGTCCCATGCGGTCTTGCGCGATCCCTCGACGCGGGCGCGCACGCTGTCGAAGTCGTGCGCGTCGAGATTGACGAAATTCACGTCGGCGTGCTTCGCCGCGAACTCGCGCCCCTTTGGCGAGACGCCGGCGCTCATCACCGCCGGATAAGGCTTTTGCAGCGGCTTCGGCCGCGCGATGGCGCGCTTCAGGTTGTAGAATTTGCCCTCGAAGTCGAACTCTTCGTCGCTGGTCCACAACCGCTTGATGATCTCGATCCACTCCGCCGCCATGTCGTAGCGGACGTCGTGCTCCATCAGCGGCACGCCGAACATCTCGATCTCCGGGCGGTACCAGCCGGTGACAATGTTGAGCGTGAAGCGGCCGCCGGAGACATGATCGATGGTGGTGGCCTGCTTCGCCGCCATTACCGGGTGCATGGTCGGGACGTGGCAGGTGGCGAATACCGCGGGGTTCTTGGTCGACGCGCCCATGGCGGCGGCCCAAGTAAAGCACTCAAAACCTTCGCCGTTGAAATTGGTGCTGCCGCCAAAGCCCTTCCAGCGCCCGACCGGGACGATGGCCTCGAACTCCATCTCGTCGGCGAGCTTCGCCAGCGCGGCGGTGCTTTCCCAGTTGACCTTCAACGTACCGTCGATGGTCGACATGGTGGCGCCGCCGGAGAGGTTCGAGCAGAACGTGCCGAGCTTCAGCTTGCGATCGTTGAACAGTGGATTGCTGGCTTCGCGCAACTCGCCGGCTCGGTCCCGCACGTCCATGACGCCTCCCTACACTGTTCTGTTACGCCGTCGGTCTCGCCGGCAATTATTAAGCCGTCACGCTAATAGCTAACGGCGGCTGCGTCCACATTGATCGCCGCCGTGACAACGCGTGCATGCGACGCCGGCAAAGCAGCGATGCACGCTCCACTAGAATTTTGCGCACCAGCGCAAAATGCCTTCCTGGAAGCTCGGACGTTCGCGAATTTTATCGGCCCAGGCGGTGACGCGCGGATAACGCTCCACGAATGGAAAATCGACGCCGATCAGGGTGAAATGCAGCGGCACCCAGGAAATATCGGCGAGCGAAAATTTCTCGCCCACCAGCCATTCGTGTTCGGACAATTCGGCCTCGACTTTGTCGAACAGACGAAACAGCGTCGCTTCCGCTCTGTCGATATTCTCCTGCGGCAAGCCGTTGCCGCTGGTCGCCGCGGCGTGAAACGCCAGCAGCTCGGGATCGCGCTGTAACGCGCGATATTTGGCGTCTTCCTCGGGATTCTTGCGCAGCACCTTGCCGATCTTGCGGGTGTAGATCACCGTTTTCACCGCCGGCAGGTGAATTTCAGTCGCCGTGCGCAGCCACGCGCGCATCTTGTCGCGCGCTTCCGGTGTCTCCGGCTGCAACGGCGGCTCGGGAAAGGTCGCATCGAGATATTCGATAATGTCGTTTGACTCGATGTGGACGACCCCGTCATGCACCAAGGTGGGCACCAGGCCCTGCGGATGGATACCGAAATATTCCGGCGTCACCGCCTCCTTCTTGCGCAAATCAAGATGATGACTGATCCACGGCAAATTCTTTTCCTTGAGCACCATGCGAACGCGCATCGAGCAGTTCGACATGTCGGCATGATAAAGGTGCAAGCCGGTAAGCTCGGTCACGCTCTTATTGGTTGGATTGACAATCACGCCCCGCCCCCCGTTGGCAAAATTGCTTTTGTCGTCCGCGGTTGATATTGCATCAGGCAAGCCGGGCACTGCAAATGATCACGCTTTATCATCATGGTTCGTCGGTCTGCGCCGGCAAGGTGCGCCTCGTGCTCGCCGAAAAGTCGGTGCCGTGGGACGGCGTCTATATCGACATCCTGCGCGGCGATCAGTTCGATCCGGCTTATGTGAAGCTTAATCCCAAGGCCGTGGTGCCGACCCTGGTCGACGACGGCAAAGTGATCGTCGAGTCGAGCGTGATCTGCGAATATCTCGACGAAGTCTTTCCCGATCCGCCGCTGAAGCCCACCGCGGCGGCCGACCGCGCCGCCATGCGGCTTTGGACCAAGGCGGTCGATGAATTCCTGCATCCGGCCTGCGCCGAGCTGACATTTGCTTCGTGTCACCGCTTTATCATCGGCCGGTTGTCGCCGGAGAAGTTCAATGAATTTCTGGAAAGCACACCGCCCTTGTCGGTGACCGCGGATTGGCACGCGCGCAAGAAAGAAATCGTCCGCCAGGGCATGGATGCGCCGAAGGTCGGCCGCACCTTCCGGCTTTACGACAGCTATCTGCAAAAGATGGAGGACGCGCTGGCGGACAAGCCCTGGCTCGCCGGCGAAACCTTTTCGCTCGCCGACATTGCCATGGCGCCCTACGTCAACCGCCTCGACATGCTCGGCATGTCGGAAATGTGGATCGGCAAAAGGCCGCGCGTCACCGCGTGGTTCGAGCGGGTGAAAGCGCGGGAAAGTTTCAAGCCGTCGCTGCTCGACATGTGCCCGGCTGATTTGACCGCGGATCTGAAGACCTTCGGCACTCAAAGCTGGCCTGACGTGAAGCGACTGCTCGCGGCATAGGAAATTGCGGTGAACGCAGAAACGCCGCTCGCCGGACGCGTCGCCATTGTCACCGGCGGCGGCCGCGGGCTCGGCCGCGCCATGACGCTCGGCCTAGCCAATGCCGGCGCGGTGGTGGTCGCGACGGCAGCGCGCGAGCCTTCTGAAATCGAAAGCCTGTCGGCGGCGGCCCCGCAGGGCCGGATCTTGCCGGTCATCGCCGACGTCACCCGCAAAGACGATTGCGCGCGCGCCGTCGCCACGGCACTCGAGCGCTTCGGCCGCCTCGACATTTTGGTCAACAACGCCGGCCGCGGCATGAAATATGTCAGCGAAGATTTCATGACCGCGCCGACGCGCTTTTGGGAAACCACGCCCGAGACCTGGCGGCTGATCATCGACACCAACGTGGTCGGCCCGTTTCTGATGGCGCGCGAAGCGGCGGCCGCCATGCGCGCCGCCGGATGGGGCCGCATTGTCAATATTTCGATGAACACCGAGACCATGCGGCGCCGCGGCTTCTCGCCTTACGGCCCCTCCAAGGCCGCGCTCGAATCCGCGACCATCATCTGGGCGCAGGACCTCGCCGGCAGCGGCGTCACCGTCAATGCGCTGTTGCCGGGCGGCGCGACGGCGACCGGCATGATTCCCAAAAGCTTCCCCGATGATTCGCGCGCGAGCCTGCTCGATCCGGCCATCATGGTGCCGCCGCTTCTGTGGCTCGCCAGCACCAAATCCGACGGCGTC
>DAIUEQ010000125.1:0-10694 GCA_036845025.1 Xanthobacteraceae bacterium
TGCTGAGTCATGGAGAATCTCCTTGGTTGATGTCTCGTCGCGAGGGGTAACGCCGTAGCGCAGGTTGCGTTCCTGATCTTGCGCCGATCGCGCGCGTGGAGATGCGTGCGAGCTCCTAAAACCAAACACTGCGGCTTAAGCGCGTTCAGGCGTCACAGGTTTTTCTCAATTGACGCGTTTTCGCCGCCCGCCTGTCGCATTTGGGAACTTCCGCGACGCAATTGCACGATTGTAATTGTGGAATGCCTGCTTGGTACGCGACGCGCTTCGGCGCCTGCGCGGCAGGCAGCGGACTGCACCGCGTGAAATGGAACTTCCGCGGCGCCCCGACGCGCCTGCGCGCTTACGGACCGACAACGCAACCGGCGTTATCGCAAGCATCGCTCCATTGCTGCGGCGGTGATTTTACTTGAGCGACGATGAGAGCGGCGAGCGCCAGCACGAGGACGACAACTTTCAGCACGGCAAAGCCTCATTGAAGAGCGAGCCTCCGGCGAACGCTTCATAGGCTTGGCGAAAGACGGCGCCGTGACAGTATCCACAGCGCGAAATAAAACGCGGCGAAAGAAGGAGCCCGCGGCGAAGCGGTGTGTTCTAACGCGCCGATTGCCGAATTAGCTGTTCCAGCCGAAGGCGATTTTGTCGAGCACGCGGGTGCCGAATTTCTCCGACGAGCGCGCGACGGTCTTGCCGGACAGCGCGCGGTAGAACTCCACCGCGGTGTCGTTCTCCGACAACGCCCACACGATCAGCGACTTCAATCCGCTCTGCGCGAGATCGCGGCGCGCGGCGGTGAACAGGCGGCGGCCGAAACCGAGGCCCTGATATTCCGGCCGCAAATAGAGTTCGTAAATCTCGCCGTCATAATGCAGGCTGCGCGCGCGGTTGCGGCCGTAATTGGCGTAGCCCGCGACCTTGTCGCCGAACTGCAACAGCGCGATGCGGCTGCCTTTGCGGATAGCGCTTTCCCACCATGCCGGGCCGCGGCGGTTGATCAGCCGGTCGAGCTCGGTGCCGGGAATAATGCCCTGGTAGGCGGTGCGCCACGCCTCATCATGAGCGTCAGCCACGGCGGCGGCATCGCCCGCCTTGGCACGTCGGATTTCGATGAGGATCGTACTCATGATGCAATCAAAGCAAGCGGTTCTGCGGGCTTCAAGTGCGGAAATTTGCAGTAACGTGACGATAGCGGATGGCCGGCGCGCGCGCCAGATTTCGGATGCGAAAAACGCTTGCCGGATAATAATCTTGGGCCGCTGTTGCCCGCGCGACACGGTCCGTAGGAAACTGGGAATC
Organism: Xanthobacteraceae bacterium; assembly: GCA_036845025.1. Taxonomy (GTDB): domain Bacteria; phylum Pseudomonadota; class Alphaproteobacteria; order Rhizobiales; family Xanthobacteraceae; genus BOG-931. Next base: position 1,297 of record DAIUEQ010000125.1, read on the forward strand.
GCGGTGTTAGTGCCGCCCTCAGCGCTGCGCTTCACCTCGCCCCGCACGCGGGGCGAGGGAGCAGTTTACGGCGGCGGGGGACTAGAGCGGGAACGGCTCTAGCGTTTTTACGGCGCATGATCTTTTCCGAAAACCGGTACCACCCTCGGATTAAATCCAAGGGCATGCTTTTCGGGATCATGCGCTAGACGCGCTCGGCTTCCTTGCGCCGCTCGTCCCGCTTGCGGTCGTTGGGATCGAGCAGCTTCTTGCGCAGCCGGACCGATTTCGGCGTCACCTCGACCAATTCGTCATCGGTGATATAGGCGAGCGCTTTCTCCAGCGTCATGCGAATCGGCGGGGTGAGCCGGACGGCTTCGTCCTTGGAGTGGGTGCGGATGTTGGTGAGCTTCTTGCCCTTGAGCACGTTGACTTCGAGATCGTTGCCGCGGGTGTGCTCGCCGACGATCATGCCGCGATAGACCTTCCAGCCCGGTTCGATCATCATCGGACCGCGGTCCTCGAGATTCCACATGGCGTAAGCGACCGCATCGCCTTGATCGGTGGCGAGCAGTACGCCGTTGCGCCGCCCGACAATGTCGCCGCGGTGCGGGCCGTAGGCGTGAAACAAGCGGTTCATCACCGCGGTGCCGCGGGTGTCGGTCAAGAGTTCGCCGTGATAGCCGATCAGCCCGCGGGTCGGCGCGTAGAAGGTCAGCCGCACCCGGCCGCCGCCGGACGGCCGCATCTCGACCATCTCGCCCTTCCGCTCGGCGAGTTTCTGCACCACCACGCCGGCATGCTCTTCATCGACGTCGATCACGACCTCTTCGATCGGCTCGAGTCGCTCGCCGGCTGCCCCAAATTGGAACAACACTTTCGGCCGCGACACCGAAAGCTCAAAACCTTCGCGGCGCATGGTCTCGATCAAAATGCCGAGTTGGAGTTCGCCGCGGCCGGCGACCTCCATTGAATCCTTTTCTGTCGACTCTGAAATGCGCAACGCCACGTTGCCTTCCGCTTCGCGCAACAGCCGGTCGCGAATGACCCGGCTCTGCACCTTGTCGCCCTCGGTGCCGGCGAGCGGCGAGTCATTGATGCGAAAGGTCATGGCCAGCGTCGGCGGATCGATCGGCTGCGCCGGCAGCGGCTCGGTCACTTCGGGCGCGGCCAGCGTGTGCGCGACGGTCGCCTCCGGCAGCCCGGCAATCGAGACAATATCGCCGGCCAAGCCCTCGTCGATCGGCGCCCGGTCGAGGCCACGGAACGCGAGCACCTTAGTCACCCGCCCAGCTTCGATCTCATTGCCGTCGCGATCCAGCACTTTGACCGCCTGGTTCGGCTTCACCGAACCGGAAAAGATCCGCCCGGTGACCAGGCGGCCGAGATAGGGATTCGCTTCAAGGATGGTTCCCAGCATGCGGAACGGACCATCCTCGACCACCGGCGGCGGCACGTGGCGAACAATGAGATCGAACAATGGCGCCATGCCCTGGTCTTTCGGGCCAGCCGGGTCCGACGCCATCCAGCCTTGCTTGGCGGAACCATAGAGAATGGGAAAATCGAGCTGCTCTTCGCTGGCATCGAGCGCCGCGAACAAGTCGAACACTTCGTTGGCGACTTCCCGCGCGCGGGCGTCCGGCCGGTCGACCTTGTTGATAATGACAATCGGCTTTAAGCCGACTTTCAGCGCCTTGGTGACGACGAACTTGGTCTGCGGCAGCGGGCCCTCGGCGGCATCGACCAAGACCAGCGCGCCATCGACCATGTTGAGGATGCGCTCGACCTCGCCGCCGAAATCGGCGTGGCCAGGCGTGTCGACGATATTGACCCGGCTGTCGTGCCACAGGATCGAGGTGGCCTTGGCCAGGATGGTGATGCCGCGCTCGCGCTCGAGATCGTTCGAATCCATCGCCCGTTCGGCGACGCGCTGGTTCTCGCGGAACGCGCCGGATTGCTGCAATAGCCGGTCGAGCAGCGTGGTTTTGCCGTGGTCGACGTGAGCAATGATAGCGATATTGCGCAGATTCATCGAAAGCCGTGATAAATTGTGCTGGTTAAATTATTGCGGGCCCCAACATGCGATAATTTGGGGCCCGCGTTTGACCCGGAATATAGTCAGCCGCGGCCACTTAGCAACGTATTCCGGCGCGCCGACTGTGTGTTAGAGTTTACGAGGAATCGAACGCCGCCGCCCCGGTCCCGGGTTTATTAAAGACCGCAGCGGTGTGGATTGAGAGGTCGTTTGCGCTTTTCGCAGCCTGTCTCCAATACCCGCCGGATTTTGTGTGTTTTTCCGGCCTATACGCCGGCGTTCGGCACCTTCGCCCATGCTTATAAGCTCATGCACAAAGTGCAGGCGTTCATGCCGCCGCAAGGGCTGTTGCTGATCGCCGCCTATATGCCGGAACATTGGCCGGTGCGCTTTATCGACGAAAATATCGCGCGCGCGACCGACGAGGATTTCGCCTGGGCCGACGCGGTTTTCGTCAGCGGCATGCACATTCAGGCGCCGCAGATTCACGACATTGCGCGGCGCGCCAAGGCCGCCGGCAAGGTCACCGCGCTCGGCGGGCCGTCGGTGTCGAGCGTCCCGGAAATGTATCCGGATTACGACTACCTGCATGTCGGCGAGCTTGGCGACTCGACCAACGCGCTCGTCGCGCAACTCGACGAGAGCTGCGCGCCGCCGCAAGCGCAAGTCCGCTTCCAGACCAAAGAGCGTCTCGGGCTCAACGAGTTTCCGATCCCGGCCTATCACCTGGTGCCGCTGTCGCGCTATTTGATGTGCACGCTGCAATTCTCCTCGGGCTGTCCTTATCTCTGCGAGTTCTGCGACATTCCCAATCTCTATGGCCGGCAGCCGCGCTTCAAAACTCCGCAACAGATCACCGCCGAACTCGACGCCATCACCTCGCAGACCGATCATCCGTCGCAGGTGTATTTCGTCGACGACAATTTCATCGGCAACCGCAAGGCGGCCCGCGAAATGCTGCCGTATTTGGTCGAGTGGCAGAAGCAACGCGGCTATCCCATGCAATTCGCCTGCGAGGCGACGCTCAACATCGCCAAGCAGTCGGAAACACTTGCGCTGATGCGCGAGGCCGCCTTCGTCGGCATTTTCGTCGGCATCGAAACGCCGGAAGCCGGCGCGCTGTCGGCTATGCGCAAGGACCAGAACAATTCGCTGCCGATGATGGACGCGATCAAGACGCTGAACGATTACGGTCTTGAAGTGATCTCCGGCATTATCCTCGGGCTCGATACCGACAGCGACGATACCGAACAGCGGCTCAAGGATTTCATCGATCTGTCCAACATCCCGACGCTGACCATCAATTTGCTGCAAGCGTTGCCGCGGACGCCGCTATGGGACCGGCTGACGCGCTCCGGGCGGCTCAACGAAGACCCGTCGCGGGAAAGCAACGTGGTGTTCTTGCGGCCCTACGACGAAGTGGTGGCGACGTGGCGCCGCGCCATCAGCCACGCCTACGAGCCGGAAAACCTGTTCAAGCGCTTCGTCTATCAAGTCGATGCGACGTATGCGAAGCGGATCAAGCCGCCGGCCAGGGGGCAATTGACCAAGGCCAACCTGCGCCGCGCCGCCGTCTTGATCTATAACGTCGTGGTCGAGCTCGGCATCAAGTCGGATTATCGGCGCGTATTCTGGCGCGCCGCTTTGCATGCGCTGCGCCGCGGCCGCATCGACGCCGTGCTGGCGATGGGCTTCATGTCTTATCACCTGATCCAATTTACCCGCGAGGCGTTGCGCGGTGACCAGAACGCGTCGTTCTATTCGACCAAAGAATATCAGCCGCGACCGGAGCCGATCCCGGAACCTGCGCCGCTGCTTCGCCAATCGGCGTAATGCGCCGGCTGTAGCGGCGCACCTCACCGTTTGTTGGTCGGCCCCCTCGCTACCCGTCTTTCGCTTGCCTATCTAATGGCCACGGCATATCCGGCCGGCCATTGCGAGGAGAGTTCCATCATGGCGCAGAAACTTTCCGCCGAAGCGCGCGATCGTGCGCTGTCTCGCCTCAAGGGCTGGAGCCTCGCCGACGGCCGCGAGGCGATCCGCAAGAAATTCGTTTTTGCCGATTTCAACGAAGCTTTCGGTTTCATGGCGCGCGCGGCGCTGGTCGCCGAGAAGCTCGACCATCATCCGGAATGGTTCAACGTCTACAAGACCGTTGAAGTGACGCTCTCGACGCATGACGCCGGCGGCTTGACCGAGCTTGATTTCAAGCTTGCGGAAGCGATGGATAAGTTCGCGGGCTGAACGCGCCGGGCCCTTTGCCCTACCCTTGCCGCCTTTCTGGCATACTCAAATCACCATGCGATTCACCGGCAGCACAATGTTTTTCGGTTCCGGCGACGGCGCGTGGGCGGACGTCGACGCGCGGCTGCGCCGGCTCGCCGCCGATGAGGCGGAACTTCGCCGTCGATTCTGGAAAAAGCTGAAAGGCCTCGCGGCGCGCTTGCCGTTCGCCGAAGATCTGATTGCCGCGCATTATTGCGCCTTCGACCGGCAGACGCCGTTGCACGTCAAGGCGGTGCTGGTCGGCGCAGTGGCTTATTTCGTCTTGCCGACCGATTTCATTCCCGACGTGTTGCCGATCATCGGCTACAGCGACGATGCCGCGGTGCTCGCCGCGGCCGTCAAGCTTGTTTCATCGCACATCAAGCCGGACCACCGCGAAGCCGCGCAACAGACGCTTTCGCGCATGCGCGGCGGATAATTCTTTCAGGGCCGCAGCACGATTTTGCCCATCGCTTTGCGGTCGGCGATGGCTTTGAGCGCGGCGGCGGTTTCCGCCAGCGGATAGACCGCGTGCACGTGCGCACTCAATTTGCCTTCGGCGCACCAGCGCACAATGTCGGACATCAGCGCGTGTTGCGCTTTCGGTTCGCGGACCGTCCAGGCGCCCCACAACACGCCGCGGATGTCGCAACTTTTCAGCAGGACAAGGTTGAGCGGCAGTTTCGGGATGTCTCCGGCCGCGAAGCCGACGACGAGATAGCGGCCTTCCCAGCCCAGCGCACGGACTGCGGGCTCGGCGTAAGGTCCGCCGACCGGATCGTAAACCACATCAATGCCGCGCTCGCCGCCGAGCCGCTTCAACGCGCCGCGGAGATCGTCCTTGGCGTAATTCACCGTCTCGTCGGCGCCGTGCTCACGGGTGAAAGCAAGCTTCTCGTCGGATGAGGCGCAGGCGATCACGCGGGCGCCCATGAGCTTGCCGAGCTCGACAGCCGCGAGGCCGACGCCGCCGGAGGCGCCGAGGACGACCAAGGTCTCGCCGGGCTTGAGCGCCCCGCGTTCGCGCAGGCCGTAGAGTGTCGTCGCGTAGGTCACCGTCAAACCGGCGGCGCGGTCGAAATCGAGCGCCTCGGGCATCTTCATAAGCTGCTCAGCCTTGACCGCTATCGCTTCACGCGCGGCGCCCCAGCCCGCCGCCCCCATCACCCGGTCGCCCGGCTTAACACCGCTCACGCCGTCGCCGACGGCTTCGACAATGCCGGCAAATTCGGACGCCGGCGAAAACGGAAAGGGCGGCTTGTGCTGGTATTTGCCGGCGATGATCAACAGATCGAAGAAATTCAGCGCCGCCGCCTTGATGCGAACCACGGCTTCGCCTGGACCTGCCGCCGGCGGCGGAATGTCGGCAAGCTCGAGCTCCTCGGGAGTACCAAAATGCGTGCAGAGGATGGCTTTCATGACGCCCTTCGTTTTGTGGAAAGACTTAACATCAATAATCGCGCCTGCGCTTCCTAACCACGAAACAGGCGGCGCGGGAAAGATGCAGCGACGGGTGCGCCAAAACGGCGCCGTATCTTGTCCGCCGGTTTGTTCCCTCAGCGGCCGAAATGGGTTAAGATTAAATCCCTTGGGAGCGACCTTTCGCGCCGTGATCGCGAGGCTTGATGCCGATTTTCCGACAATGGCGGCTTGTCCTTTCACTATTCGCCGCCGCGGCTTTTACCGCACCGGCGTTCGCTCAGCAGCCGCCGTCTACCGACCAATCCGCGGCGCCGCCGGCGGCGACCACGCCTGCTGCTTCGGCGGCGGCAAAACCGAAAAAGCATAAGGCCGCCACGACACCCGCGCCGAATGGCTCGCCCGACACCGCTACACCGCCCGCGGCTTCGCCCCCGCCCGCGCCGCCGGCGACCGCCGGGGTAAAGCCGACCTTGCTCGGCCAATACGGCGACTGGGGCGCTTACACGGCCTCGCCCGGCGGGAAGAAAGTCTGCTTCGCTATCGCCAAGTCGAGCGTTTCGGAGACCGATCCGCCGGGGAAGTCGCGCAATCCGCCGTATCTGTTCGTAACGAACCGGCCCGGAGAAAAGGTGAGCAACGAAGTCTCGATCGCCATCGGCTATCCGTTTAAGCCCGCCTCGGAAGCCACGGTCGAGATCGGGTCGAATTCATTTGCGCTTTACACCCAGCAAGACGGCGCCTGGATCAAGAACGCTAGCGAAGAAGCGAATTTGGTGACCGCGATGCGGTCGGCTCAGAACGCCGTGGTCAAGGGCATGTCCGCCAAAGGCACGCACTCGACCGACACATTCTCGCTGCGGGGATTTGGCCAGGCGCTCGACCGCACCGGGCAGGATTGCAAATAGAGTCGCATCCACGGAGCGCGATGCCTATTTAGGCTTAGCTGCATTTGGCGTTCCTTATTTGAACTTGAACTAAAAAGCATGACAACCTCCTCCGTTGCGGCTGAAATCGGCAGTGTCGCCGCGATCGAAAAACAACCGATTGAGCGCTACGTCGCGCCGGCGAAGCCGTCGCTGGTCGGATTGCCGCGCGCCGCGCTCGGCGAAGCGCTCGCGTCAGCCGGTGTTGCGCCGCCGCAATTGCGCATGCGCGTCCAACAAGTCTGGCACTGGCTTTATGTCCGCGGCATTCGCGATTTCGATGAGATGACGAGCGTGTCGAAGGACTTGCGCGCGGAGCTCGCACGCCGCTTCACGCTTAATCGTCCCGACATCGCCGCCGAGCAAATTTCCAGTGACGGCACCCGCAAGTGGCTCATTGCGCTGCCGGGAGAGGTTGCCGGCCGGCCGCACGAAGTCGAATGCGTTTACATTCCCGAAACCGATCGCGGCACGCTGTGCATTTCAAGTCAGGTCGGCTGCACGCTCAATTGCACGTTCTGTCACACCGGCACGCAGCGCCTGGTGCGCAATCTGACCGCGGCGGAAATCGCCGCGCAGGTGGTGATCGCCCGCGACCAGCTCGGCGATTGGACGCGGACCGATGAAGCCGCGGGCGAAAGAAAGCGGCTCGTCTCCAACGTAGTGTTGATGGGGATGGGCGAGCCGCTCTACAATTTCGACGCGGTGCGTGACGGCATAAATGTGATCGCCGACGGCGACGGGTTGAGCCTGTCCAAACGCCGGATCACATTGTCGACGTCCGGTGTGGTGCCGAATATTGCGCGCGCCGGAAATGAGATCGGCTCCATGCTGGCGGTGTCGCTCCATGCCGTCACCGACGAACTGCGCAACGAGCTCGTTCCGCTCAACCGCAAATATCCGCTGCGCGAATTGCTGGACGCTTGCCGCAATTATCCGGGACTTTCCAACGCCCGGCGCATCACTTTCGAATATGTCATGCTCAAGGGCGTCAACGACTCGCTTGCCGAAGCACGCGCGCTGGTGCGGCTGCTCAAGAACATCCCGGCCAAGATCAATCTCATTCCGTTCAATCCGTGGCCGGGTAGCAAGTACGAATGCTCCGACTGGGAGCAAATCGAAAAATTCTCCGAAGTCGTCTTCAACGCCGGCTATGCCTCGCCGGTGCGCACCCCGCGTGGACGCGACATCCTCGCCGCCTGCGGCCAGCTCAAAAGCGCGACGGAAAAGCTCTCCGCTCGCGAACGGCTGGCGCTGCGCGCCATGGCGATGACGGATTGAGCGTGTACGACGGTCTACGCTTTCTTGAGGTTCCCAGTCGCCTCTCAGGAAATGAACCATGTTCTCGTATTACGCGTACTATGGTGTAGTCGTCCTTTGCGGTCTCGGAGGGTGGGGAGTCGGCGCGGTCGTTTATGAGATGCGAACGACCCGCGTGAGATTGTTGGTGTTCGCGGCTTTTGAGTTCTGCTTAATTTGCTTGGCGTCGACCTCGTTGGCTTTTTTTGGAATTGAGCCAATCAAGCCCGCCGTTTCGATTGGATCGTTCCTGATTGTTGGAGGAAATTTGTTGTGTGCGTTAGGCTATGTCGAGGCATATACTCAAAGACGCGACAAAAAAATAATCCCCAAATGAATATGGCAATCCCTCGATGACGCCCGCATGAACCGGACCGGGCTCGCGTTTGCGCTCATCGTCGGCGCTGTGGTCGGCATTGTATTCGGCGTCTATCCGCAGCTCGATATCGCCATTGCGACGTGGTTCTACGATCCCGTCACCCACGACTTTGTCGGCCGAAACGAAACGATCGTTCACGTGCGCGACGCTGCGACCTACGTCATCGCGGCGCTTGTTGCCCCGGCGGCCTTGGCTATCCTCGGCAAGCTACTCATGCCGAAGCGACGCATGCTCATCCCCGGCCGCGCCGCGTTGTTTCTCACCGTTTCACTGGCGCTCGGTCCGTTCCTTATCGCCAATGTTGGACTCAAGAACGTTTGGGGCCGAATGCGCCCGCTCGATGTCGTTCAGTTCGGCGGCGCTGACCGATTCACCCCCTGGTGGGACCCGCGCGGGCCGTGTTCGGACAATTGCTCGTTTGTCGGCGGCGAGGCCGCGAGCGCGTTCTGGACACTGGCGCCGGCGGCGCTGACGCCGCCGCAATGGCGGCCGCTCGCCTATGGCGCGGCTCTGGCCTTCGGCTCCGGCATCGGCGTGCTGCGCATGGCCGGCGGCGGGCATTTCTTCACGGACATCGTCTTTGCCGGCGTACTCATGTTCCTCGTGGTGTGGGCGCTCTACGGCGCGATCTACCGGTGGCGGCGAACCCGGCTCACCGACGAGGCGGTCGAGGGCCCGCTGGAGCGGGCTGGCAATGCGATGCGCGGCTGGCTGGGCGGCCGGAAGCGGCAAAGCTCCCGATAGAGGCGGCGGCAACCTTGCCGCTAACCTGAACTTGCGCCGTTCTTGCGCCCGCCTATAGTCCGCGCGCATTTCGAGAGCATGATCCGGAAAAGTGGGACCCGGTTTTCCGATAAGATCATGCTCCGCTAAAAAGCGCAGGCGGGATTTTCGATGCCCAAAGGCGATGTCAAAAAAGTCGTGCTCGCCTATTCCGGCGGCCTCGACACCTCGATCATCCTCAAGTGGCTGCAAACCACTTATGGCTGCGAGGTCGTCACTTTCACCGCCGATCTCGGCCAGGGCGAGGAGCTCGAGCCAGCGCGGGCGAAGGCGCTGACGCTCGGCATCAAGCGCGAGAACATTTTCATCGAGG
>DAIUEQ010000126.1:0-10607 GCA_036845025.1 Xanthobacteraceae bacterium
TGAGCCAGTACAGCCGGATTTTTTTGCATTTCTTGCATGCCCTGACGGACACCCGAAAGCGCGTGAGCACGTTTTTATTCGGCACGCGCCTGACCAATGTGACGCGCGCCTTGCGCGAGCGCGATCCCGACGATGCCCTCGCTTCGTGCTCGGCGGTTGTCCCCGATTGGTCCGGCGGAACGCGGATCGCGTCGTCGTTGCACGCTTTCAACAAATTGTGGGCCCGGCGCGTCCTGACCCAGGGCCCCGTCGTGTTACTCATTACCGACGGGCTTGAGCGCGACGCCGACGACAATCTGGCCTTTGAGATCGATCGCTTGCACCGGTCGTGCCGCCGGCTTGTTTGGCTCAATCCGCTCCTGCGTTTCGAAGGGTTCGAAGCCCGCGCCCGCGGCATCAAGACTATGTTGCCGTATGTCGATGAATTTCGCCCGATCCACAATCTCGAGTCGATAGGCGCGCTAGTGGCCTCGCTGCAACCAGGTCGCGGCGCCGCCGCCGACCCGAAAACCTGGATGCAGAAAGTCGCCTAACGGCTTATATTTGGCCAGATATAGCGAATTGCGGATCAGCTAATCCGCAGCCGGAGGAAAGATCATGCTCTCCACCGATACCGACATTCTCCAAGCCGCCGAGGATTGGCGCAAGCAAGGCCGCGCCGTGGCGCTCGCGACCGTGGTCGAGACTTGGGGTTCGGCGCCGCGCCCGGTCGGCTCCAACCTCGTTATCGACGAGGAGGGTAACTTCCTTGGCTCAGTTTCCGGGGGCTGCGTCGAAGGTGCGGTTGTCACCGAAGCGCTCGACGTCATCGACAGCGGCAAGTCGAAGGTCCTGGAATTCGGCGTTGCCGACGAAACCGCGTGGAAAGTCGGATTATCATGCGGCGGCACCATCCGGGTGCTCGTGGAAAAGGTCGAGTAATGTCATTGCTGCCGAAATGACCGGATTAAAAGACGAATGAAGCTCGACGTTCTCGCCGCTTTGAACACCGAACGCGCCGCGCGACGCGCGGCTATTATCGTCAGCAACATCGCGACGGCTGAGCAGCGGCTGGTCAAAGCGGCGGAGATTGCCAACGATCCGCTCGGAGCGATCCTTGCCGAGCGACTGCGCAGCGGCAAGAGCGGCATGGCCGACAGCGACGAGGGGCGGGTCTTTCTCACGGTGCACGTGCCCGCGGCGCAGCTTGTCGCGATCGGCGCGGTGCACATCAGCCAGGCCTTGGCGCCGATCGCCAAACTCCTCGGCTACGACGTCACCATTGTCGATCCGCGCACGGCATTCGCCTCGCCCGAGCGGTTTCCCGACGTGAAGATTATCGCCGAGTGGCCGGACAAGGCTTTGCCGTCGCTTGGTATCGACCGGTACACCGCCTTCGTCGCGCTGACGCATGATCCAAAGATTGACGATCCGGCGCTGCTCTACGCGCTGGCGTGCGATTGTTTTTACATCGGCGCGCTCGGCTCGCGGAAAACTCACGGCCGCCGGGTTGACCGATTCAAGCAGCAGGGTGTCGGCGACGCCGAGATCTCCCGCATTCACGCCCCGATCGGACTCAATATCGGGGCGGTCTCGCCCGCTGAAATCGCGGTTTCCATCATCGCGCAGATCACGGAAAGTCTGCGCCGAGAGCCGCAAACGAGTGAGCGCGTCGCCGAGGCCGTGTCATGAAGTTCGGGGCGGTCGAACCCAAACAAGCGGTCGGCGCGACGTCGGTCCACACCATCCGCAGCGGCGGTTTGGTGCTCAAAAAGGGTACCCTGATCGGACCGATCGAAGCCGCGGCGCTTGAGGCCGCCGGTATTAAGGACGTTGTGGTCGCCCGGCTCGAACCTGGCGATGTCACGGAAGACGTGGCGGCAGCCGAGATCGCGGACGCGATCGCGGGCGATGGCACGCATGTCGATCGCGCCTTCACCGGGCGCGCCAACCTGTTCTCGCAAACGGCAGGCGTGCTGGTCGTCGATAAGGCGGCGGTCGATCGGATCAATCGGGTGGATGAAGCCATCACGGTGGCGACTTTGCCCGCGTTCAAACCGGTGGTCCCCGGCGAGATGATCGCGACAGTGAAAATCATTCCGTTCGCCGTGCCGGCGACGGCGCGGGATCGCGCGCTTGCCGAGGCCCGACAGCCGCTTGTCAGCATTGCGCCTTATCGCGTCCGCAAAGTCGGGGTTATTTCCACGGTGCTGCCCGGCCTTTCGCCCAAAGTCATCGACAAGACCTTGAAGATCACCGCCGAACGCCTTGAGCCGGCGGGCGCGATCATCGTGGCCGAACGGCGGGTGTCGCACGACAGCGCGGCGCTGGCGCGCGCCCTTGCCGAGGTCATCAAGCACGATACCCAGCTGGTCATTGTCTTTGGGGCCTCCGCCATTGCCGACCGGCGCGACGTCATCCCGGCGGCTTTGGAAGCCGTTGGCGGGCGAATTGAGCATTTCGGAATGCCGGTTGATCCAGGCAACCTGTTGTTGATCGGCTCGGCTGCCGGCCATCCGGTCCTTGGTGCGCCTGGTTGTGCGCGCAGTCCGAAGGAGAACGGATTCGATTGGGTTCTGATGCGGCTCCTTGCCGGACTTAAAGTGCCGCGTGAGGACATAACCGGGATGGGCGTCGGCGGCCTGCTTATGGAGATCGTCACCCGGCCGCAGCCTCGGGAGGAGCCGGTGCAGCCCGCGCGCAACATTGCCGGCCTAGTGCTGGCCGCCGGGCGCTCGAGCCGGATGGGCGGCCAGAACAAGTTATTGGCCGAAATTCGCGGGCGTCCGTTGGTGCGCATCGCCGCCGAAGCCGTTCTCGGCTCCAAGGCCCGGCCGGTATTCGTGGTCACCGGACACCAGCGCGAGCGCGTTGAAGCGGCGCTTGCCGGCTTGCCGGTCGAGTTCGTTCACAATCCAAAATTTGCCGACGGACTCGGCGGCTCGCTGGGGGTCGGCATCGCCGCCCTGCCGGAGCAGGCCGACGGCGTGATCGTTTGCCTCGGCGATATGCCGCAAGTCGACTCCGCCACTATGGACCGTCTCATCGCCGGCCTCGCGCCCGAGAAAGGCGCCCTTATTGCGGTGCCGGCAATGGACGGCCAGCGCGGTAATCCGGTGGTTTGGTCGCGGCGGTTTTTCCCCGAATTGATGACGGTCGAGGGCGACATCGGCGCGCGCCAACTGATCGCCCGCTACAGCGAGGCCGTTGCCGAAGTGCCGGTGTCCGGGTCTGCCACTCTGACCGACATCGACACGCCCGAGGCGCTCGACGCCGTGAAGGCGGAGCTGGAAGGCGCATAGCCGGGCGCGGGATCGGAACGGGCGCGGGGCACTGTTCGATTCACCAACTGGCAATTCTTACCGATTAGCGTCTCACGGCACGTCCTCGGGGGAGGGTGAGATGGTTTTGTTGCGCCGCGTTAGTGCGGCTGTCGCGGCTTTATGTATTTTCGTTACGGCAATCGGTACGGCGCATGCGGCGGGTTCGTTTGCGGTCGGCGCCTGCGGCGCGTTCGGCTATGGCTACGATTACCGCAAGCTGACCGAGGCCCGCGCGGTGGCCATGAAAAAGTGCGTGGGCCAAGCCTGCAAGGTCGTTGGCGATATCAAGCGCGGCTGTGCGGCGCTTGCGATCGACGCCAAGCATCCATGCGGTTCCTACGGTTGGGCGTTCAACCAGCATCTCGGCAAGGCCGAGAACGCGTCGCTTAAACGCTGCTACGACTTTGGCGGCCGCGATTGCGTCGTCCGCGCTTGGGCCTGCGACGAAAAAGGCTAAATGGGTTGGGCGGGGCTTAGCGCCGCCGCTTGCTCCGCCGCCGACGGCTTAGATGCCGCCGCGGCCGGCCATGCATCACGCGTGCATTTTGCGCAGCCGGTTGCTCGGCTGAGACTGAGCGCTAATGTCCGACGACGAAAGGTGGTCCGATGCTGCGCACGCCGCTGGCGGCGGAGTCCGCGGTGGCCGCGCCGGGATTCGCCGCGGCGGGAGGCGCCGTTGCCGCGCCGGGGTTTTGGTTGGCATTGGAGTTGGCGGCGCCGCCCTTTGATGGCTTGCCCGGCGGTTTCGGCGCCGGCGGTTGCGAGAGCGCCTTGGCGTTTTGGTCAGTCACGACAATGTCGCCGCTCTCAAGCGTGGTCGCGTCGTCCGAGTTTTTCAGGGCATCGGCCCAGCTTTGGCCCGGCCGCCGGCAAGAGCAGGCGCCGCTATATTCCTTCCGATAGCGAAAAGCGTTCGGCAGTGCGGTGTAGGGCTGCCCGCCGAGCGACACCGCCTGGTTAATGTCCTCGCCGGGATTACGGTAGGTGTAGAGCGCGGTCTCGGTCGCCGGACATTCACGCTGACAGGCGCGCTGGTCGTCGGCAAAGCGGTTTGGCACCGCCGAATACGAGACCGGGAAATAATACCCGTCGCACGTTCGTACGCAGACAGTGCGATAGGTGCCGGACGGCGCGCCGTCGCCGCCCGAATTTATGATCGTGCCGCCGAACAATGCGTCGAGGAATCCGCCGGGCCCCGCCTGGGCGGCCGCTGCCTGATATTGCTGGCCGCAATTGTTTTGCGCCAATTGTCCGATCAAGGCGCGGCGCGGCCCCTCGCGGTCATTGCTGCCGCTTTTTAGACGCTCGAGTTCGCTCATCGTGCGATCGAGATTGTCGCGCATTTGCTGAATCTGCGCATTGATCGGCTGGCATTGCGGTCCGCCACCGGTGAACAACGAAAAGAAACCGCCATTTTCGCAGCCGAGCCGCTTCGATTGCGTGAGTGAACGGTCGAGATCCGCCTGCTGCTTCGCCGCCGCGTCCTCGTAATGCTTGATTTGGTCGGTGCGCGGATCGGCTCCGCCGCGGCTCAGCGCCGCCAATTGGCCCTCGAGCCGGACGCAAATTGGATTGCCGCTCGCTTGCTCGCCATTTGGCGCGGGCGGCGCTGACGTCTGCGCAAGCGCAAATGAAATTGCGATGCAGCTGAAGCTGACGGCGCCAACCCATTGCAAAAGCTTGATCATCCCGACTCTGCTCCGCGCGCGAGCCCGATCAAGCGATGCAATGGTGACCAAAGTGTGAAGATTGCGAACTACTCGGCGTCCGGCTGATTTTCCGGCCGGGCGCGGTCGAAGTCGGAAAGCGCAAGACAGGCAGCCTCGATGCCGACGATCTTCGGGAAAGCGTCAAGCGGCACCTTGAGCCGCCGGGCATTCGCGACCTGAGGGATGAGAAAGAGATCGGCCAGCGTGACCTCAGCGCCGAACGAGTAAGGGCCGGCCTGGACGAGTGTTTCCAGCGCCTTGAATCCGTCAATGACCCAATGATGATACCAAGCATCGATTGCGGGCTGCTCCTGGTGCAGCTCGTGCTTCAAATAACGAAGCGAGCCGAGATTATTCATCGGGTGGATGTCGCAGGCGACGATGTCCGCAAGACCGCGCACCTGCGCGCGCGCGATTGGATCTTTCGGCAACAGCGGCGGCTCCGGCGCGATCTCTTCGAGATATTCGATGATGGCGAGCGACTGAAACAGCACCTTACCATCGGGCGCGACGAGCGCCGGAACGCGCATGTGTGGATTGACGGCGCGGTATTCGGCTTGCCGGTGTCGTCCGCCGTCCTTGATGAGGTGAACAGGTATGGTCTCGTAGGCGATACCCTTGAGGTTGAGCGCGATGCGCACACGGTAGGCGGCCGACGAACGAAAATAGGAATAGAGCTTCATTGCTGTGAAACCTACGGCTCCGGATACGTCAGGGAAGGGGACTTATCACGGACTTGGGCGTCTTTTGAATACCGGGCCGTTCTAGTCGCGCTCGTTTAGGCCCGCGACTTCAGCAACCAGCTGAGTTGACCGTGCCGTCAATTGCGAGAGCGCGCGATTGAAGGCCTCTCGATCCGCAGACGTCAGGATTTCGGTCAACCGCTTGGCAAAGTCGAGCGCGTGCGGCGCGAGCTCTTCGTAGATGTTTCGTCCCGCCGCGGTGAGCGACAGAAAGGCTTCGCGCTTATCCTCGCGGTTGGGGCGACGGCCGAGCAGGCGGCGCTTTTCCAAGATCGCCACCGCCCGCGATACCTTGGTTTTGTGCATGTGGGTATGGGCGCCGATCGCCTTGGCCGTCATCATTTGGTACTGGCCGAGCGTCACCAATACGCGCCATTCCGGTACGCCGATGCCGTAGCGCTGCGCGTAAACGCGCGACAGCGCCTGCGAGACCAAGCTGGACACGACGTTGAGTTGATAGGGCAGAAACTGCTCGAGCTTCAGCGGGGCTTCGTCGTTGACCATCGCACCGCTCGCGGCCGCGTCGTCGGCGATATCGCTTTCCATCGCGCGCTGACCAGCCATGGCGTTATCCGAGTTACTAGCTCATCATTACCGCGGCGGGACGGTTCGGGCCTGCCGGATTGCAAGCCGGGACCATGACCGAAGTTGCCGACAAGCGCAACGCCATCAAGCCCTTGCCTGCATCGGCTCAATTCCTTAGTTGAGTGTTTGGCTGCGGAGGATCGTTTGATGAGCGGCGGCTTCGCCTCGACCGGCGACTTGTCGGAAAAGACCATTACTTTCGACACGATCGGGCCGGACCTTTACGCCTTCACGGCCGAGGGCGATCCGAATTCCGGCGTCATTGTCGGCGACGACGGGGTAATGGTCGTTGACGCCCAGGCAACGCCGGTGATGGCGCAGCAGGTGATCGACCGGGTCGCCAAAGTCACCGACAAGCCGATCAAATATGTTTTGCTGAGCCATTATCATGCCGTGCGTGTGCTCGGCGCTTCGGCCTACGGCGGCGCCGAGATCCTGGCGTCGGACGCGACGCGGGCCCTGATTGCCGAACGCGGCAAACAGGACATGGATTCGGAAATCGGCCGCTTCCCGCGGCTGTTCCGTGCCGTCGAGAGCATCCCTGGCCTCACCTGGCCGACCATCACGTTCCCCGATCAGGTATCGGTTTGGCTCGGGCGCCGCGAAGTGCGGATCATGCATATCGGCCGTGGCCACACTGCCGGCGACGTGGTCGCCTATGTGCCTGATGCCAATGTGGTGTTTTCGGGCGATCTCGTTGAATACCATTCCGCCTGTTATTGCGGCGACGCCCATTTCACCGATTGGCCCTCGACGTTGGACCGGCTTGCCGAGCTTTCCGCCAAGGCGTTGGTGCCGGGCCGCGGCGCGGCGCTGAAGACACCGAAGGACGTTGCTGACGGCATCGCTCTGACCGAGGATTTCCTCACCACCCTCTACGCCAGCGTGTCCGACAGCGTCGGCAAAAACCGGTCGCTCAAGGAAGCTTTTGATGACGCGCGCCGGGTCATGGATCCAAAGTTTTCGGGTTTCGCCATTTATGAGCATTGTATGCCGTTCAACGTCGCACGGGCCTACGACGAGGCCAAAGGTCTCGATCATCCGGCGATCTGGACGGCGGAGCGCGACCGCGCCATGTGGGCGCAGCTTCGCGGCTAAGCAGCATGAGCGCGCCGCGCAAATCGGTCTATCGCTACGAATACCGGCGCTCGCCCGACCAGGACGCCGGCGCGCCGGTTCGTCGTCCGGTTGTCATCGTCGGCGCCGGACCCGTAGGTCTCGCCGCAGCCATTGATCTCGCCTTGCGCGGCGTTCCGGTCGTGGTGCTCGATGATGCCGACCGGATTGGCGAAGGCTCGCGCGGCATCTGCTGGTCAAAGCGCACGCTGGAAATTCTGGATCGGCTGGGCGTCGGCGAGCGCTTGGTCGCACATGGCGTGACCTGGAAGCTCGGCAAAGTCTTCTATGGCGACGAACTGCTGTTTTCGTTCGACCTTTTACCGGAGGCGGGCCACAAAATGCCGGCCTTCATCAACCTCCAACAATTCTATCTGGAAAAGGCGCTGGTCGACCGTGCGCTGGAACTGAAAAATCTCGAGCTGCGCTGGAGCAACCGCGTTGTCGGCGTTGACCGCCTCAACGACGGCGCGCGGCTTACCATCGAGACGCCGGATGGGCTTTATCGGCTGGACGCGGACTGGCTGATTGCCGCCGACGGCGCGCGATCGAGTGTTCGCAGCTTTCTGGGGCTCGACTTCGCCGGCGTCACCTTCGCCGATAAGTTCCTCATCGCCGACGTCCGCATGGCCGCCGATTTTCCAACCGAGCGGCGCTTCTGGTTCGCTCCGACATTCCACGCCGGACAATCGGCGCTGATGCACCGCCAGCCGGACGATATTTGGCGGATTGATTTGCAGCTCGGGCCGCAAGCCGATGCGCTCGCGGAACAGGAGCCGGAGCGGGTTCGGGCGCGGCTGCAAAAAGTGCTGGCGCCGCACGATTTTGAGTTGGAATGGGTCTCGGTTTACACGTTCAATTGCCGCCGGCTCGATCGCTTCGTGCATGATCGGGTGATTTTCATTGGCGACGCTGCGCATCAGGTTTCGCCGTTCGGTGCGCGCGGCGCCAATTCGGGCATTCAGGATGCCGAGAATTTGGCTTGGAAGCTCGCGTCGGTCCTCCGCGGGGAGGGCAGTTCCGCGCTGATCGACAGCTACGAGCTTGAGCGCGTCCAGGCGGCGGACGAAAACATCGGCCATTCCACGCGTTCGACCGAATTCATGTCGCCGCACTCGAACGCGGAGCTGCGCTTGCGCGACGCCGTGCTGGCGCTCGCACCGAAGGCCGAATTCGCGCGACGCATGGTCAATTCCGGCCGTCTTTCGCTGCCGAGCGTTTACGATACGCCGTTGTCGACGCCCGACGCCGCGTCGTTTGCCGGCACCTCGCGGCTCGGGGCGCCGCTCCCCGACGCGCCGCTTGCGCGCCGCGATGGGACGCCGTTGCATCTGTTGGAATGCGTGCGCGGCGGCTTTCAGGCAATTTACGTCAATGGTGCGGGCGCAAATGGCGGTCATCCGCCGCCGATCGACGGCATACCGATGACCGTTGTCGGCGAGGATGTTTTCGACCGCGACGGCCTATTCACGCAGCGGCTCGATGCAACGCCCGGCTCGACTTATCTCGTTCGCCCGGATCAGCATTTGTGCGCGCGCTGGCGCGCGTTCGACGCTGGAGCACTCGCGGGCGCCCGCCGGCGCGCCCTGGCGCGGTGAGAGCCATGGCGAAGCTGAAGACCGCATCGCAATTCGCCGACCCTGACGCCGCTTATCGGGCGCTGTTGGAGGCTCGACGGAATTTGTCAGATGAGCAAGCGGCCAAGCTCGACAGCCGGCTCGTCCTTCTTCTCGCCAATCACATCGGCGATCTGGACGTATTGCGGGAAGCGATCGCGCTCGCCCAGCAAGCTGGCTGATCCCACTTCGTCACACCCGGCAACCGGCCGGGCATGACGAATTCGAATTCGATTGCGCTGCGCGCGAACTTATCTCTCAGCGCGAGCACTCGATCGCGACAAAATCGTCGCAACCGGCATGGTGACACGCGCCGGTCGTCGGGATCGCGCCGGTAATGTCGTCGCGCTCGACCTTACGGTACGACAGCGCCTCGGTGAATTCGTGGGTGCGGCAATAGGAATTCGCCGCGGCGGTGCCGCATACCGCGCCGGAGGCGAGGCAGCGATCGACGCCATAGCCGTCGCTGCTGTTGGCGACGATAAAAAGACGCTTCTCAGCCTGCGCGGCCGTTCCAGCCAGGACCGCGGCGGCGACAGCCACGGATGCGATTACGAACCGCATGAGACCCCTCGCGCGGCGGCGAAAAACGCCGCATCAATCGGATTACCGCAAAAATGAGAATGCGCCCGGCGGAGTTAAGCTTGCGTTAACTTCGCCAATTCGAAGACCGAGTGACCGTGAACGTGATGATTCGGGGCGAGGGGTCAGTGCGGCGGTAAAGGCGAGGCTTGACGCCATGTGTTCGATCGACCATTTTGCCGCGCATGAACGGCATGATCATCGCCTGCGGCATTCGCCCGGAGATTATTCGCTAGCGCTCCTCGCTGGCTGCGGCCGTCTATTCTCCACTTCGAGATTAAGGGACGCCCGGCCGGCAAGCCGGGCGTTGTCGTTTTAAGAGTTGGACTTGCCGATGGAGCTGAAGCTTTACGATACGCTGACGCGAGAGAAGCGGCCCTTTGTGCCGCTCGATTCGCGCAACGTGCGCATGTATGTCTGCGGGCCGACGGTCTACGATTTCGCGCATATCGGTAACGCGCGGCCGGTGATCGTGTTCGACGTGCTGTTTCGTTTGCTGCGTCATCTCTACGGCGCCGACCACGTCACCTATGTGCGCAACATCACCGACGTCGACGACAAGATCAACGCGCGCGCGGCGGAGGAATATCCCGACCTGCCGCTGAATGAAGCTATCCGCAAGGTCACGGAAAAGACCGATCAGCAATTTCACGAGGATGTCGCGGCGCTCGGCTGCCTGCCGCCGACTTTCGAGCCGCGCGCCACCGATCATATCGGCGAGATGAAGACGCTGATCGAGCGGCTGCTCAAGTCCGGCAACGCCTATATCGCCGAAGACAACATTCTGTTCAGCGTGCCGTCAATGCCGGATTACGGCCAGCTGTCAAAACGGCCGCTCGACGAAATGATCGCCGGCGCCCGCGTCGAAGTCGCCGCCTACAAAAAAGACCCGCGCGATTTCGTGTTGTGGAAGCCGTCAAAGCCGGGCGAGCCGGCGTGGCCGTCGCCCGCCGG
>DAIUEQ010000127.1:0-8537 GCA_036845025.1 Xanthobacteraceae bacterium
AGGGCGACATTCTCGCGGAAATCGAGACTCCCGACCTCGATGCGCAACTTGCCGGCGCGCAAGCCAAGCTTAATTCGGCGAGAGCCGTGGTGGTGGTCAGGCAAGCCGAGAAGCAGTTCGCCGAGACGACCTACGAGCGTTGGCGAAACTCCCCCAAAGGCGTCGTGTCGGAGCAGGAACAGGAATCCAAGCAGGCCGACTACAATAGTGCCGTCGCGCGGGTCAACGCAGCTCAGGCAGAAGTCGCTGCCGACCAGGGCGAGGTCGACCGCCTGCAGGCGTTAGAAGGCTTCAAGAAGATCCTGGCACCCTTCGACGGGGTCGTAACCGCCCGCGAAACCGATGTTGGCGCCCTCATCAATGCCGGCAGCGGAAGCAACGGACCCGAGCTGTTCCGCGTGGCCGATGTTCACAAGATGCGAATTTACGTCCAGGTACCCCAACAAATGTCGGCAGGAATTCGACAGGGGCTCTCGGCCGAGCTGCATCTGCCGCAATACCCGAGCAAGACCTTCAAGGCCACCGTCGCGACCACGTCGAGTGCTATCAATCTGAACGCCCGCACGCTCTTGGTGGAACTGCACGCTGAAAACACTGACGACGAGTTGCAGCCGGGGGCTTACGCGCAGGTCACTTTCGAGCTGCCAAGCGATCCAAATATTGTGCAGGTCCCGACCAGTTCGCTGATCTTTCGAGAACGCGGCACGGAAATCGCCGTGGTCGGGCCCGATGACAAAGTCGAGCTCAAACCGGTGACGCTGGGCCGCAATCTCGGCACCGAGGTCGAAATCCTCAGCGGGCTTTCACCGTCCGATCGGGTGATCAACAGCCCGCCGGACTCGCTCGGCGCCGGCGACAAAGTACACATCGCCGGTCACCAGCCGGGCGCCCGAATCGAAGATGTTGCTAAGGCACCCGAGCCGCCACAACACTGACAAATTCTGTCCGGTGACGGCGCGCCAGGAGCGGCGGAACAACATCGCTAAATTCGCGTCGAGGTGCACGACCTTCGTACACTCGGACTTCCGCTACTTGAACCGAGGCAGGTGCTGGACTATCAGCGGACGCCCCAAAGCATAGGTATAGAAGTGCTGTCCTATTCGGATACCTTACTGCGCTTGCTCTCCGCCGCTGTGCTTGGCAGCTTGATCGGGTTTGAGCGCGAACGTCTGCTTTGGGCGGCCGGCATCCGAACACACATGCTCGTCTGCGTCGGTGCCTGCCTGTTTATGATCGTATCGGCCTATGGATTTGCCACGGTTCTTGGACCAAACGTCGTTCTCGATCCGTCCCGCGTGGCCGCGCAAGTTGTCTCTGGTATCGGTTTTCTCGGCGCTGGCGCGATCCTTGCGCGCGGTGAAATTGTTAAAGGGCTAACAACGGCGGCGAGCATTTGGACCGTAGCGGCGATCGGTCTTGCCGTTGGCGGCGGGCTTTATTTTGCCGCCGCCATATCTACGATTGTCATTCTGGCAATTCTCGCCGGAGTGAAGCCGTTGGAGGAACTCTACCGTGCCCGCAATCAGAGTTGCCGTCTTGTCATCGAAACCACCCACGGCGCGCTGACCCCTGATCTGATTAAAAAAACGCTTGGCGTCCGCCCTGGACAAATAAAACGGTTCGTCGTGAAGCCCAAAGAGGGAACCAACATTGATCAAGTAACGCTTATTTTGGCCCGCGTTGCCTCGCAAGAAGCGCAAAGCATTGCGGAAAAAATTCAAGCGCTGCCAAATGTGAATCAGGTGAGTGTCGTCACCCGCGCCGAAGATCTAGCTTTCGCTGAATAGCTGGGGTGGGCCTTCGTCCCGAAATCGAAACAGCGTTTACACCGCCCGCTCGGCGCGACGCAAACCCCGCTATCATTGCCGGAAGATCAGCGTCGCCCGACCAACACTGCCGAAGGAGCGTGGATTATCCACGGGGTTGGCGAAATACCCTTGATACGCGTCCCGCGAGTCCTGCAGCGGCGGCGCTCCCCACCCGAACGGCTGCCAAAAGACTTCGCGGTACGGCGGCTTGGGCGCGGTTTGCGGGGCCGCCACCGGAACCGCGGCGCTGTCTTTTTGCAGTTGAGGCTTGGCATGGACACGGTGATTGCGGCTTGCGGACACGCTTTGGTCTTTGCCGTCGCCCGCGCCGGTCTGCGCTTTTGCCGATGTGCCTAAAGTACAGAGCGAAGAGATTGCGAAAACGGCTACCAGAACTCCGCGGATCTTAAACTTCATAGCGTGTCTCCCGAGTTCTTGAGGCAATCACAAACTGCAACTGCGCCAAGGAAGAACCATTTGCCGATCGATCCGTCCGGGACGCTTAAAAGCGGAAGCGAACACCCACGGTCGGATCGAAGTTGTTGCGGGCGAGATAGCCGTTCGAGAGACCCGCATTGACTTGCGAGAACATCATACCGAAATACGCATCCCACTTCGGCAGAAATCGCCAATCGATCAGAGCTGAAACGGCATCGAATGTCCCGGCGCATTGCGAATGCGCGGTTGGATTGGCGCAAATGCCGGCCCCGCCGACGTATTGGTTTTGAATGTAGTGATAATAAGCAATGGCCACGTCGAGATTCCTGTCAACGGCGTAGCGCCCGCCGGTCCACATGATCTGCATGACTCTATCGCTGCATCCGGTACCGGTGCCGCAGCCGGCCGAATAGGCCGTGTTGCTCACCG
Organism: Xanthobacteraceae bacterium; assembly: GCA_036845025.1. GTDB lineage: Bacteria > Pseudomonadota > Alphaproteobacteria > Rhizobiales > Xanthobacteraceae > BOG-931. Next base: position 2,676 of record DAIUEQ010000127.1, read on the forward strand.
CCGTCATGTTGGCGTAGGCGGTGCCCATTGGCAGACCGCCGATATTGGTAAAGCCCGTAACCGTGTTCACCGGATCGCTGGGCGGTGCCAGTTGATACCATTCGTAACCGGCAAATAGCCGCAGCGGTCCGACCGAGTATTTGGCCGCCAACATGACGTTTTGGTTGTTGGAGATGGTGGCCGTCAGCGTCTGCGGCAAATACGGCGCGATCGGCACACCAGCGGCATTGGAGACGCCCGAGAGGGAAAGATTCACGGCGTCCTTTTCCCATTTGTAGATGGCGTCGAGCGATAAGAGACCGTCGCCGATGCCAAAATGGCCGACCGGAATATCGCCGCCGATCTGTGCTTCATAGTCGCCGTTCGAGCCGTTGTTCTCGGCATAGCCGCCGACCTGAGCGAGTGCGCCGAACCTCAATGCGCCAACGGCGAGCCGGTATTTGATGGCCGTGGTTATGCGGCAGGTTTCGGTGTCGCCGGCGCCGCAATTGGAGCTCGAGAAGCCGAGCGCTGAGAACGCATAGGAGCCTTCCATCGGGTCGTAGGCAGAGACCGCGTCCAGCGTAAATGCGTTTTGACGGAAAAAGGTCAGGGTTCCAAGAACGTCCGAGGTCACGCCGAGGTAGCCGGTAGAATTGTAGAATTGGCCGGCGTTGCTTGAATCGTTGTTGGCGGTTTGCAGGTCGAGCGGCACGCCTCTGTTGTCAGCAATCGACCGCGGCCCGTTCGATAATTGCGACGAATAAGGATCGAAGTTTGCCTCTAACTGGCCGATGAATTTCCAACCCGGAGCGAACGGCTCGTTGACCATGACGCCAATGTGGGATCGCGACAGCGCATTTGGCGCCTGCGTCCACATCGATGCCCGGTTCATTTTCTGAACGAGGTATGAGCTGCCCTGCGGAAAATTCGGGTCCCAGGGCGCGCCGTGGGTCTGGTAGCCGCCGCCGACGTCGATCACGCCGTAGAATCTGACTCCGTACCAAGCCAATTGGCAGGTGCCGAGGAAGAAGTCCGGAACGCCCTGGCAAGTCGACGACGCCGCTGGAGCGCTCGCCACCGGCGCTTTTGTCAAAACCGGCTCGTCGGCCAGCGCCGCCGCCGACCAAATAAGGCCGGCGAAAAGCGCCAACGCCGGCGGCGCCGACTTCAACAAACCCCGTTTCTTCATTTTAGCCCCCTCATGCCGCGGCGACGATGAAAGTCGCCACTTCGAACGCCGAAACCCACTGACAATTATAGTCTATTCAAAAGGTAGATTATGTAAAATCCGCCGCGATAACGTTGTCAACTGCAGCTACGTTCGCGAAAGCAGCAACCATTGCCGGTTCGAGAGTGCGCGGCGGCTTTCGAAACATTCTCCTTCCATCGACTGCGGTAAGCTCGCTGCAAATATTCTTTGAATCGATGTCATTCGAGGAGTATCCCGTCTCCTCGTCATGCAGGCCGATTACGGAAAATTCTTTTTAAAACTTCGGCGCAAAACAACGCAGCGCGGAAAAACCGGCTTAATCAAAGCGGCGCCGAGCGCCCCTGCCCTACCACGCGTCCATTCGAGACGGGGACTGCCCTCGATCCGCCGCTGATAGATGGAACGGTTCGACGGAGATGACGCTTTTGGATTATCAGAGCTACCTCGCACGAACCTCGTAGAAGGAGATTTGCGATGACGACCTATCCAACTCGACTGCGCGCCGCAGGCCTTGCGACCCTTGCGGTGATACTGCTCGCAGCTCCGACGCACGCGAAGGCGCAAGCCGATCAAGTGAAGCCGAAAGCCCACGCCCGCCAAACCGACGCAAGGAAACATGTATCGCGGCAATGGCGTCCAGCACCCCACCGTAACCTATACGGTTCGGCGCAAGGCAGGTGCACTTGGCCCTATCAGAACCAGTTCCCGCCTTGCATGTCGACCTTTCCCGAAGGCTCTCCGAACTATCACGGCGGACGTCCGGGCCCGACTTTCGATAATGAATAAGGTTGCGAGCACCGACGGCTTGAATCGAAGAAACGCTCACGGGACCAAATATCTCGCGAGGAGCGCGAGAGCTAGATGCCCATGCCGGCGCTATTACCAACGTCGATATGGAAGCGCTGGATCTGTTTGCGACCATCCGGCCAGGTAATTTCCAAGGCGAACCGATCGCTGCCGCGGAAATCGAGCGCCGCGCGATAGAACGCGACGAAGGCTGGCGCCTCGGTGGCGAGGCATTGCTTGAGATTGGTGGCTTTGAGCATGCCGCGTTTGACGGCCACGGCACCGTGCGCCGGCGGCGCGGCAAGGCGGATTGCCGGCAGCGGACCGGAAGTACAATCCGGGCGAATATCAGTGTAGACGCCGACCCGAAGGTCCTTTCCCGGCGCGGCTTTGAATTCCCGCTCGGCGATATTTCCTTGCGCCTGCGCGGCAACGACCGACAGGCAGCCGAGGACACCGAGCGCAAGCCCAGACCGGCTCGTTGTGCTGCGCGTGAGGCTTTGCGTGTTCACGGCTCCCACCCACGCCGATTGCGCCTGAAGCTGGCCGGCCGAAGGGTGGCGGAGAGGAAGGGATTCGAACCCTTGATACGGCTTTAGACCGTATAACGGTTTAGCAAACCGCCGCCTTCAGCCACTCGGCCACCTCTCCGATCTGCCGATATGACTAGGCGTTGCACCGCCGGCAAGCAAGACCCGCCGTTGAGGCGCGCCCTGCTTGATGTGTCGTGCGTCAGGCGGCCATCGCGTGAACTGGCCGGCGGTTCTCGCCCAGCCAGTCGCGCGCGGCGCGCTGAGCCGCGGCGATTTCGCGATCCGACATTTGATCGGCAATCTCGCGGCGCAACTGGATCGCCTCGGCATTGCCTTTCATCGCCGCAAGATTGAACCACTTGTGCGCGGCGACGAGATCGATCGGCATTTCGCGGCCGACCGAGTACATGATGCCGAGTTCGAACAGCATGTCGGCTGAGGCGGCCCCTTCGCCGAGCGGCGCCATATTGGCGTCGAGAATTTCAAAACGAGCCATGATCCACCCTTCTGTCTTCGCCTGTCCCAATGTCTCTTTCGAACGTTCGCCGGATTGTTGTTTCCCGACGGTATTTGGATAATCGTCGGAACAATTGAACAGTAGTTTAAGCAATGGGATGAATTAAAACTGAACGAGCGCGTTGGCGCTCGCGCGGCGACGGCAACGCGGCGTTAAGCACGCTCCGGCCGCCGCGCATGGCCGGACAAAGAGCCAGCGGGCGCCGGCGCAAGTTTGCAAAGGCGGTTTCGTCGGTTATCTTGCGCTTTCGCGCGAAATGGGACTGCAGATCGGGAGGATCGGGATGAGAATTCTTCGCACCGCGACATTGGCCGCTGTTTCCACCGTCGTGCTGGCGTTGAACTTCGCCGCGCCGGCCTTTGCCGCAGATCCGGTGGGCACCTGGCTCACGGGTGACAAGAAGGGCAAGGTGAAGATCGTCAATTGTGGCGGCGCGATCTGCGGCTCCTTGGTCTGGATGCAGGAGCCCAACGACCCTGAAACGCATCAACCGAAAACCGACAAGCACAATTCCGACGCGAGCAAGCAAGGCCGACCGCTGATCGGTATTCCCATTGTGTTGAGCATGAAGCCGAACGGCGCCGATGCCTGGCAAGGCCAGGTTTACAACGCCGAGGACGGCGGCACGTATACCGGATCGTTCACCATGACGGGCGCCAACTCCGCCGACCTTAAAGGCTGCGTCATGGGCGGGCTGATCTGCAAGTCGCAGACCTGGACGCGATCGAATTAGTCATCGCGCGGTGGATCGGCCTGGGCGCGGAAGCGGCTAGTCCTACCTCGCCCGCTGACCAAACAACACGGCGCGCACCTTCGGGTCTTTGATGTCCACCGCCGACGCCGCTTCTACTCGGATGGCAAGCGCGCGCTTGACCGCCGGCCTGGCGCTAATGGTTTCGAACCAGCGCTCAAGGCGCGGAAAATCGGAAAGCTTCTGTCCCATGCGCTCCCCGAGCTTGACCCAGCCGAAGCTCGCCATATCGGCAATCGAATAGCGGCCGGCCAGGAAATCGCGGCTCGCCAGGCGCGCATTGAGAACGCCGAACAGCCGGTTGACCTCGTTGGTATAGCGATCGATCGCGTAGGCGATCTGTTCCGGCGCATAGCGGCGGAAATGATTGGCTTGGCCGGCCATAGGCCCTAATCCGCCCATTTGCCAGAACAACCATTCATCGACCGCAACGCGAGCGCGTTCGTCGCGCGGATAGAACTTTCCGGTCTTGCGGCCGAGATATTGCAGGATGGCGCCGGATTCGAAAACCGAGATCGGCCGCCCGCCTGGGCCCGCCGGATCGACAATGGCTGGAATGCGATTGTTTGGCGAGATCGCCAAAAACGCCGGCGCAAATTGCTCGCCCTTAGAGATGTCGACCGGACGCACGACATACGGCAGCCCGCATTCTTCCAGCATGATCGAGATCTTCCAGCCGTTCGGCGTCGGCCAGTAGAACAACTCGATTGGCGCCGTGCGAGGGCGTGGTGGCGTCGGGTTGGCTCGCCGCCGCTTTGCCGCCATGCCGGGCCGGCCGCTCGAAGCACTGCGTGTCCGCTTCATGTCACCAAAAGAAAAACGGCGCCGAGGAACGTGTCCATGGCGCCGATGAAGTTCTTGGGAGGATACTTACAAGCACCGAGGGCGTCGGCGAGATCCGTGAAGCTTACGTCCGCTGCAGTGCGCTGCGGGAAGACCCGGATGCCCCATCGCTTCACTTCACCACCGCATAACCCACGATCGTGAAGCGTAAGCCCCGTCTCGCCGACGCCCCCTGTTTCTCACTTGAGCCGGGGTGTCGCGGGCGATGAGAATCACCTCGCGACAACCACCGGCCCGTGTGATGCGATCTTCGCCTCAAGTCAGGTCGAAGACCGGTATCAGCATCGACTACTTCTTCTTCCGGCGTTTTGTCTTTTTCGCCGTCTTCTTCGACGCTGCCTTTGCTTTTCTCTTCTTCGCCATTGCTGCCCTCCTAGCCTGAGTGGATGGCGATATCGGTGCAGTGCCGTCGCGAATCGACGGACACTGCTATCCGATTACTACAGCAGGAAAAAAATAACAGTGACTCCACTTAATATTGTGTGTAAGTGCCGCGCTTCCCTCTTGCGCACATCCCAATCGACTGCATTGAGCAAGCACGCGCAGAAAACTTTTCTTGTGCGCGCTCAAACAAACACCGCACAATCGACACATCACAAAAACCTCGATGTAATGCGGGTTTCTCGCATGCGTTTATTTGATTGCTGACCTCGCCGATGCGCATAGCGAGCGCGCCGCGCTGGCGTTTCCGAAGGCGGAATAATCGCTTGCGCGGCAAATTGGCAGCAGTGGAAAAAATTTTGCACAGCTTGCGCTCGCGACCGCGTTTCCGGTCACCGAAACGCGCAAAACGCGCGAATCAGTGCAAACGATTCGCCGGAGACGACTTCATCGCGGTGCGGCATGACTATCCGGACGCACGCCCTGGTCCATGCTTAACATCGTGTTCGGTGGCGCAAGAAGACCGGCAACCGGCTTCACGCGCGCCGCGACGCGCGGCGGCGCTCAGATGCCGAGCCGCTTCTTCAAGAGCTCGTTGACGACTTGCGGATTGGCTTTGCCGCCCGACGCCTTCATCACTTGGCCGACAAACCAGCCGATCGCCTTCGGATTCGACTTGGCGTCGCCGACTTTGTCGGGATTCTTGGCGATAATGTCGTCGACCAGCGCCTCGATGGCCGACACGTCGGTCACTTGCTGCAATGCGCGCTGCTCGACAATCGCGCGCGGATCGCCCCCCTCGTTCCAGACGATTTCGAAAACATCCTTGGCGATTTTGCCGGAAATGACGCCCTGCGTG
>DAIUEQ010000127.1:8547-10558 GCA_036845025.1 Xanthobacteraceae bacterium
ATGGAACCGAGCTGTGCCGCCGATACCGGAGCGGCAGAGATGTCTTTACCCTCGCGGTTCAGCCGGCCCGCGAGTTCATTAATGACCCAATTGGCCGCGGCCTTGGCATCCCGCCCCTTGGCTACCGCTTCAAAATACTGCGCCGCGTCGCGCTCGGCGACAAGCACGTCCGCATCGTAGGCGGAGAGCACATAGTCACGAATGAAGCGCGCCTTCTTCTGGTCCGGCAGCTCCGGCAATTCCGACTTCAGCGCGTCGACCTCTCCCTGCGAAAGTTCCAGCGGCAACAAATCCGGGTCGGGGAAGTAGCGGTAATCGTGCGCCTCCTCCTTTGAGCGCATCGACCGCGTCTCGCCCTTCTCCGGATCGAACAGCCGCGTCTCCTGGTCGATCGAGCCGCCGTCCTCGATGACTTCGATCTGGCGCCGCGCCTCGTGCTCGATCGCCTGACCGATAAAGCGGATGGAATTGAGGTTCTTGATCTCGCAGCGCGTCCCCAAAGGCCCGCCCGGCTTGCGCACCGAGACGTTGACGTCGGCGCGCAGATGGCCCTTCTCCATGTCGCCATCGCAGGTGCCGAGATAGCGCAGGATGGTGCGCAGCTTCCCGAGGAACGCCTTGGCTTGCTCGGCCGAGCGCAAATCCGGCTTGGTCACGATTTCCATCAGCGCCACGCCGGAACGATTGAGGTCGACGAGCGACATTGTCGCGTGCTGGTCGTGCAGCGATTTGCCGGCATCCTGCTCGAGATGAAGCCGCTCGATTCCGACCCGCGCATCCTCGCCGTCAGGCAAATCGACCAAAACCTCACCCGCCCCGACAATCGGCGATTTGTACTGGCTGATCTGATAGCCTTGCGGCAGGTCGGGATAGAAATAGTTCTTCCGGTCGAACACCGATTTGAGGTTGATCTTGGCGTTCAGCCCAAGCCCGGTGCGCACCGCCTGACGCACGCATTCCTCGTTGATGACCGGCAGCATGCCAGGCATGGCGGCATCGACGAGCGAGACATGCGCGTTCGGCTCGCCGCCGAACTCCGTCGACGCGCCGGAGAATAATTTGGCGCGCGAGCTCACCTGCGCATGCACTTCCATGCCGATGACCACCTCCCAAGGCCCGGTCGCGCCTTGAAGGTGGTGTGCGTTTTTCTGCGCTGGTTTGTCCATCGCTTTCGTACCAAGCACCTTGCAAGTTTCAGTTACGCGCCCACGGCGCCCGCGGCAAGACTTCACCATCAACAGTTGGGCATAACGAGTGGGCAATAGCGCAAGATTGAAAACGTGCAGACAGTGCGCTCTCGCCGCTGTAACGTTCACAGATAAAGAACAAGGGGGGGACTTATGAAACACGCCGCGATCATTTGCACTGCCGCTGCCGCGCTGACGCTCGCGGTAGTTCCATTGCGCGCCGAGCCGCTTTATCCGGAGGTCATCGTTACCTCGCACGCAACACCGGAAGTGGCCGCGTTCTTCAAGTCTTATTTCACGGCGAAGAGCCAACACAAACCGGCTGCCACCACCGACCATTTCTCGGAAGCGCATCTGACCTATATCGATGCGGCACTGGGCTGGCCGTTCTACAGCAAGAAGGGCATGACCGATCTGTTCGAGCAATACATGCCGAAATGGCCGCCGACCGGGCTTTCCTATCCGACACGGATCAGCGGCGATACGCATTCTGCCTTGGTCGCCTTCACCGACACTCCCGAACTATTCGGCGGCGAAATCCGCATTCTCGCGGCGATCGATTTCAAGGACGGCAAGATCGTGCGCTGGATCGACTATTGGGACGGCCGCTCGTTCGGCGCCGAGGCGGCAGCAAAATTCCGCACGCCGCCTGACAAGTTCCCGACCAACTTCGACTACGACGTCTCCAGCGACGGCGCGTCGGCCAAGATCAAGGACGTGGCGCAAAAGCTCGCCACGGCATTTGCCGCCGGAGACGCGCAGGCCGCCGACGCACTGTTCAGCTACGACGCCGTCTATATGGACCGCGGGTTGCGCGCCCGCGT
>DAIUEQ010000128.1:0-10519 GCA_036845025.1 Xanthobacteraceae bacterium
TCGAGCATGTCGAGCGCTTCTTCGTCGGCGAACGAGGCGTGATAGATGTTCTGGATGCCGTGCCGCACGCATTGCTTGACCGATCCCGACGACCGCGCATGAGCGGAAAGCACCTTGTTCCGGCACCTGGCTTCCTTGACCGCCATGGCGACTTCTTCTTCCGACATCGGGGTCTCTTCGGCCCCCATGCCAGTGATTTCCTCGCCGGAGAGGTTGAGCTTGATGGAGTCGACGCCGTATTTGATGAGTTGCCGCACCGTACGCCGCACTTCCTCCGGCCCCGAAACGACAAGACCGAGATTAAGGCCCTCGTGCGGAATGTGTGATGGCGCGGAGTCGCCAAGGCCGCCGACGGTGGTGATTTCCGGGCCGGCCGCCAAATAGCGAGGCCCGGGGAAGCGCCCTTCGTTGATGAATTTCTTGGCGACAACGTCGAGCCGTGGCTTGGCCGCGGCCGCACCGCGCCCCGCGGTAAAGCCGGCGTCGAGCACAAGTTTCGCCATTTCCATGGTGACGAGCATGTGCTCTTCCAGTTCCATCATTTGAATCGGGTCGATGCCGGGTGCGTTGTTCCAGGACAGATGGAGGTGGGCATCGACCATGCCGGGCATCACGGTCGCACCGCTGCCGTCGATGACCGTGGCGTTGCCCTGCATCGGGCTCGATCCAACGCGCGACGAGCCACGCGACACCTGCTTGATGCGGTTGCCCTGGATGAGAACTTCCCCGGTATAGGGATATTCGCCGGTGGCATCGAGGATGCGGACGTTAGTGAAGAGAACGGGCCCGTGGGCGTCGCCGTTCCAGCCGTTTGATTCATATGCCATTTCGTTCCTCCTCTGCGCGGCCTCCGGTGCCGCGCGGCTTTTTGGCTAAATCGGAATCCCGTGCAGGAGATCCGAAAGAAGCTTGTCGCATTCTTTCACTTTTTCGATTGGCGTCCAATGTCCGGAACGATGCAAGACAACGGCTTTCGCGCCGCGATTTTTGTCCGCGAGTTCCCAGGGAACGTTCGGCGACGCGCGACCCTTTGCCGTCGGACTCGATCATCACTCCAGCGACCTGGACCGACGCCATTGGCTACGCTCTATGCACCGACCTTTTGGTCTTCCACTGGTATGCCAAGTAGGGAGTCGGAGAGGCCGCGTGAATTATGCGTCCATCGGCCGGTGGTGACCGCCGCGCTTAACGCGCGCGCACCGATGCGGCCCTCGATTTGCTCCCTAGACGGCTCGTATTTGTTTATCTGAAACGATTATTCGGTCTTTTCGGGGATATTGGCAAGGACGCCCGTCGAATCTCGGTAAACTTGGCGGGCGGCGAGCGCTTGAAGTTCGTCAATTACTCGCTGACTGGCGGGAGGCGGTCGGTTATCTTCGCAAATCGTGAGACGCGAAGCAGATGCGATCCTTGCCGATCAGCCGAACGCTTTTGATGAAGCTTTCGGTGCGCGGTTGCGCGATCTTTTGCGATGGCGGCGGGATGTGCGGCGTTTCCGCCGCGATCGGTTGCCGACCGGCACGCTCGAAAACCTCATTGAGCTTGCGTGCCTCGCGCCGTCGGTTGGGCTGAGCCAGCCTTGGCGGTTTGTCATTGTCAAGGACCGAACGGTTCGCGCCGAGATCCGGACGGTCTTTATGAGCTGCAATGCTGAGGCGTTGGCGGCCCAGTCGCCGTCACGCTCGGCGCTTTACGCGCGGCTTAAACTCGCCGGATTGGAGGAGGCGCCATCGCACCTCGCCGTTTTTGCCGATCGCACGGCTGAGCAAGGCCACGGGTTGGGATCGCGCACCATGCCGGAAATGATGGAGTATTCAGTGGTGACGGCGGTGCATACAATGTGGCTCGCCGCGCGCGCGCAAGGAATCGGGATGGGTTGGGTTTCCATTCTCGACCCGCAAAAAGTCGCCACCCTGCTCGATGTTCCTTCGGACTGGAAGTTCATCGGCTATTTCTGTCTCGGCTATCCGGAAAATGAAGGCGTCGTTCCCGAGCTTGAGCAGCTCGGATGGGAACAGCGGCGACCGCCCGCGACGTTCATTATCCGGCGTTGATGTTCTTGGTAAACGAGCGTGCGCCCCCTCGTCTCGCCCGCTTCGCGACGCGTCGTAACCTTAATCTTCAAGCGTGATAGATGGCTTCCCCCGCCCGTGCTTTTTTACGGCCGGAGGGATAGCACCGGTACAGCGTACATGCTGTCTCCTCTGCGGCCCCCAAGCGCGCTCGCCAGCCCTGGTGTAGCGCTTGGGGCGCCGCTTCGACGCACTATCATGGCGCATCTTTGCGCGACCGCGCTACCGCGAAAACTAGATTTTCACAGAAGTCCCACCGCAGCGAGTTGTCGGAGACGGCGACGCTCGCCGCTGGGCTGCGATCCAGCCTTGACGTTGGTCGCGCAACGGTCCGATTTGACAGTTTGGCGAGAGCGCGAGATTGCTTGCTGCCGGGCTGTTAGCGGAGTGCGCCAGGCCCAAGGGTGAGAAAATGATTGTCATCGCCTGGATTGCCGGCTTCGGTTTGGCCGCTGTCATGGTTATCGCCGGGGCCCTCGCCATATTCGCGGCATGGACCGCGCGGCGGGTCGAGAAAGCGCTGCCGCCCCGTGGCGATTTCATCGAAGTTGACGGCGCCCGGATCCATTATCTCGACGAAGGTTCGGGTCCGCCGCTCGTCCTCATCCACGGGCTGGGCGGCCAAATGCACAACTTCACCCATTCACTGCTCGATCGGCTCAAGCACAACCACCGGGTCGTTATTCTCGATCGACCCGGCTGCGGCTATTCCACCCGTCCGCGCAATGGGTCGGCCGCGCTTGGCGCGCAGGCGAAAATCATCGCCGGGCTGATCGACAAGCTTGGCCTCGATCGTCCCTTGATCGTCGGTCACTCCTTGGGCGGAGCGATCGCGCTTCTGCTGGCGCTGGAGCATCCGGAAAAGATTGGCGGTTTGGCGCTGCTGGCGCCAGCCACACACGCCGGCAAGGCCGTACCGCCGTTGTTCCGCGGCATTTATGTTCGTTCAAACTTCAGGCGCCGGCTCGTGGCCTGGACGCTCGCCATTCCGATGTCGATCACCAACCGCGAGCTTGTGCTCGGCACGGTATTTGGGCCGGGCGCGGTGCCCGCGGACTTTGCGATCAAGGGCGGCGGCCTCTTGACGTTGCGGCCGCGTAGCTACATTGCCGCTTCGACCGATTTGATCGCGGCGATTGAAGATCTCCAGCATATGCCGGCGCGCTACGGCGACCTGACCGTCCCGGTCGGCGTCCTGTTCGGAAAGAACGACCTGCTCCTCGATCACGCGGTGCACGGCGGCGGATTGGTCGAAAAATGCCCCGGCGCACATATCGAGCTCATCGAAGACGGCGGCCACATGATCATCATCACCGCCGCTGACCATTGCGCCGATTTCATCGCGCGCATGGCGCGACGTTCCATCGCCCAGCCTACTGAGCCGGAATTAGTCGCTTAAGTCTTCCGCCATGGCCGAGCCCAAGATCCCGCATTTCGACGTCATCATTATCGGCGGCGGATTGTCGGGCGTCGATGCGGCCTATCACGTGCAGACCTATTGCCCGGGCAAATCGTACGTCATTCTGGAAGCACGCGAGGCGATCGGTGGAACCTGGGATTTGTTTCGCTATCCCGGCATTCGCTCCGATTCCGATATGTATACGTTTGGCTATTCTTTTCGGCCCTGGCGCGCCAACGCCGCTATCGCCGACGGCGCGTCCATCCGCGATTACATTCGCGACACCGCACGAACATTCGGGATCGATCGCAAGATTTGCTTCGGTCATCGCGTCAAACGAGCGGTTTGGTCTTCCGCCAAAGCAATGTGGACGGTCGAAGCCGAGCGCGGCGACGAACGCGAGCCGGTTTCCTTTACCTGCAACTTCTTCTTCGGTTGTACCGGCTATTACGATTACGCGGAGGGCTATACGCCGGTCTTCGCCGGCGCCGAGACGTTCCGGGGACAACTCATCCATCCGCAGCACTGGCCGGAAGCACTCGATTACGCCGATAAACGCGTGGTGGTGATTGGCAGCGGCGCGACGGCGGTGACCATTGTTCCGGCAATCGCCGAGCGCGCCGGCCACGTCACCATGCTGCAGCGTTCGCCCACTTACGTCATTTCCCGGCCATCGCAGGATGCGTTGGCGAACTGGCTGCGGCGTTACCTGCCGATGCGGACGGCCTATGGGCTAGCGCGCTGGTACAATGTCCTGTTCGGACTCTATTTTTATAATCTTTCTCGCCGCAAGCCGCTGGCTGTCAAAAACTGGATCGTCACGCAGGCCCAGTTGCAGCTCGGCGCCGATTACGATGTCAAAACTCACTTCACGCCGCGTTACAATCCGTGGGACCAGCGTTTGTGCCTGGCGCCGGACGCCGATTTCTTCCGCGCTATCAAATCCGGCAACGCTGAGATCGTCACCGACGAGATCGATGCCTTTACCGAGAGCGGGATTCGCTTGCGGTCCGGCCGCGAAATTGCCGCCGACATCGTCGTTACCGCGACCGGGCTGAAGCTAAAACTGCTCGGTGGAATAAGCGTGGCCATCGACGGAAAGCCTATGGATTTTGCGCAAACCATGAACTTCAAGGGTGTCATGTTCAGCGACGTTCCGAACTTCGCCGCGGTGGTCGGTTATACCAATGCGTCATGGACGTTGAAATGCGATTTGACCTGCGCCTATGTCGCCCGGTTGATCAAATATATGGACCGGCACGGTTATGCCGCCTGCACGCCGCGCCTGCGCGACCCTTCCGTGCAGCCGGAGCCGCTGATCGATTTCTCGTCCGGCTATATCCAGCGCGCCATCGATCAATTTCCGCGCCAGGGCTCAAAAAAACCGTGGCGGCTCTACCAGAACTATGTTCGCGATCTCTTCAGCCTGCGCTTCGGCGCGGTCAGCGACAAGGAGCTCGAATTCTCTCGCCGGGCCGACATAAAAGCCGCCGCGTGATTTCTGCGGCACGATCGGTCATCCGCCCGACTGCAGCGCTCGATTAAGCCGGCCCTGGTCGAGGGCGCCCTCCCATTTGGCAATAACCAGCGTCGCCACTCCGTTTCCGATCAAGTTTGTCGGGGTCAGTGCCTGCGACATAAGCCGGTGTATGCCGAGGATGAGCGCGACACTCTCAACCGGAATTGCTGCGGTCGTCGCCAAGGTTGCCGCGAGCACGACAAAAGCCGCACCGGCTACCCCCGCGGCACCCTTCGACGCCAAAAGCAACACCGCGAGCAGTCCGAGCTGCTGGCCCAGGCCAAGCGGGGTATCGGTCGCCTGGGCGAGAAAGACCGCCGCGGTCGCAAGATAGAGGCAGGTGCCGTCGAGGTTGAACGAATAGCCGGTCGGAATGACGAGCCCGACCACGCTTTCCTCCGCGCCGAGGTCCTCAAGCTTGGCGATCATGCGCGGCAGCACCGTTTCCGACGAAGTGGTTGCAATCACGATCAGCAACTCTTCGCGGATATAACGGATGAAGCGGAACAGGCTGACGCCACACCAATGCGATATTGGCCAGAGCACTGCGAAAATGAAAATGAGGCACGTGACGTAGAAACTGATCAAGAGCTTGCCGAGAGAGACGAGCGAACCGGTGCCGAACTTGCCGACGGTAAAGGCGATGGCGCCGAACGCGCCGATCGGCGCCGCCCACATTACGATGGCGACAATGCGGAAAAACATCTGCGCTGCCGTCTCGATCAGATTGTTCAGCTGCTTGCCAGCCTCGCCCATCCAGCTGAGCGCAAATCCGCAGAGCACCGAGACGTAGAGAACTTGCAGGACGTTGCCCTCGCTGAACGCGCCTATGAAGGTGTTGGGGATGATGTTCAGCAGGAATTGGGTTGCGCTCTGGCGCTGCGTCGGTTGCAAATAGGACGCCGCGACCGAGGTATCGACATGCGAAAGATCGACGTGCATGCCCGCGCCTGGTTGGAACAGATTGACCGCGACAAGCCCGATGACCAGCGCGATGGTCGTCAGCACCTCGAAATAAATCAACGCCTTGAGCGCGACGCGGCCGACTTTCGCCATGCTGGCCATGCCTGAAATGCCGTGCACGACCGTGCAGAAAATGATTGGCGCGATGAGCACGCGGATCGCTTTGATGAAAGCGCTACCGAGCGGCTCCATACGCGCGCCGATATCGGGGTAGAAATATCCGAGCGCGATGCCCGCCACCATTGCGGCGAGCACCAAAAACCAAAGTTGCAGATAGAACGGCCGTCCGTTCGCGCGTATGGCGGTCGGACTGTCGGCGGGTGTGTCCATGCCGGCAGTTATTTCACAATCGGTAAGCGCGCGACGAGACCGACGCGCGCATAAGTCTCAAGGATCAGGCGTCGTACTCGGCCGAAATATCCTTGCCGGTGTAATCCGGCATGAAGGACGCCGCGACCAGGCTGATAACGGCGCACGCGGCAATGAAAATCGCGATCGCATAGCCGCTATGGTAAGTGGCGAACAGCGCCGTCGCGATCAGTGGCGACGGGCCGCCGGCGATGATCGAGGCGAGCTGATAGCCGAGCGACGAACCGCTATAGCGCAGCCGCGGCGTAAAAGACTCCGCGATGAGGGCCGCCTCCGGACCGTACTGCATCCCGTGCGGAATAAGCGACAGCACGATGGCGATGAATACTGCCGATGGAATGGCCGTATCGATCATGCCGAAGTATAAAAACCCGAACAGCCCGGTAACGGCCGCGCCGATGAGAAACATCTTGCGGCGGCCGATGCGATCGGAAATGTGCCCGGCGAGCGGAATGGTGACGAATTCAACACAGGCCGCGACCATGACCGCGATCAGGATGAAATTGCGATCCATCTTGAGCGTGCCGACCGTGTAGGCGAAGACAAACGCCGTGAAAATGTAAAACGGCGCCTGCTCGGACATGCGCAGCAAGGCCGAAAGGATGATTTCCCTTGGCTGCTTCTTGATGACCTCAATAATTGGCGCCTTCTCGACTTTGTCCTCGTCGAGCAGCTTCTGAAACACCGGCGTCTCGAGAATACCAAGCCGGATCCACAAACCGACGCCGACTAGAACGATGGAAAGCGCAAACGGCAGGCGCCAGCCCCATGTGGCGAACTGGTCGCCGGAAATGGCGCTGAAAATCGCGACTGCGATGGTAGATAACAACAAGCCGCACGGGACGCCGAATTGCGGCCATGAGGCGACAAGGCCGCGTTGGCCGTGGGTTCGCGACCATTCCATCGCCAGCAGCACCGAGCCGCCCCACTCGCCGCCGACCCCGATGCCTTGCAGTGCACGCAGCACGGTGAGGATGATCGCGCCCCAGATGCCGATGGAAGAATAGGTAGGCACGAAAGCGACAAAGAAGGTGGCGAGCCCCATGAACAGGAGCGTCGCGATCAAGGTTGCTTTACGGCCGATGCGGTCGCCGTAATGACCGAAAATCGCCGCCCCGACCGGCCGCGCGATAAAGCCGACGAAATACGTGCCGAACGCCAAAAGCGTCGCCGACAGCGGATCCTGATTGGGGAAAAACAGCTTGCCGAATACCAGGCCGGCCGCGGTGCCGTACAGGAAGAAATCATACCACTCGATGGCGGTGCCGATCGTGGATGCGATGACCGCTTTGCGCAGCTGTGCGCTATGTTCGGTGTCCGTTAGCCCTGATGCCGTTGTTGCCATGGCCATAGCGTTGCTCCCCGTAAGTTTCCCCTGGAGCGTATTTTTTCCGGCCGCTCCTTACTGGATGATACTTCAGGCGGTGGGTAGGTGGCTATAGACGCGTGGCCGCAGCGGTCGGGAGCCGCGAAGGACCTCCATGCAGCGATTGACGCCGAAAATTATTCGCCGGGCTTGCTCGACGCGGCCATCACCGTGACCGGCATATCGCGGTAATCCGCCGCAAATAGCCGCTTCAAGTTCTCCACCTTCGGCAGGTCGTTAAACACGATGTAGGGATGGGACGGGTGCAGGACCAAAAAGTCCTGATGATAGTCCTCGGCCGGGTAGAAGCCGGTCAGCGGCTCAAGTTTTGTCACGATCGACTTTGGAAAAACATGCGCCTTATCGAGTTGGGCGATATAGGCTTCGGCGACACGCTTTTGATCTTCGTCGGTGTAGAAGATGGCCGAGCGATACGATGGCCCTGAATCGGGGCCTTGATAGTTCAGCTCGGTCGGGTTGTGCGCGACTGAGAAATAGATTTGCAAAATCTTGCCGTAGGAAATCTGCTGTGGATCGTAAGTGATCTGAACCGACTCGGCGTGGCCGGTCCGTTCGGTGCCGACCATCTCGTAATGTGCCGTTTCCTTTTTGCCGCCGGAGTAGCCGGACACTGCGCGGGTGACGCCCTTGGTATGCTCGAAAACGCCCTGCACGCCCCAGAAGCAGCCGCCCGCCAACACAATGCTTCGCGGCGCTGGCCCTAGAACAGGAGCGTCAAGTGCCGGAGCCGGAATGACCACCGCGGGTTCCGCGGCCATCGCCCCGCTCGTCGCAACACCAATACTCAATGCAGCGAGTGCAACCCGTAAGAATCCCATTGTCGCCTCCAAACAGCTCCCGCGCTATGCGGGGTCATGTATGCGGGTCGTTTCTACGGCAGGGAGCGAAGTGTCCGCCAATCACAATTGCCGCGATAGCGAGGCATGCCGCGCTCACGACTTCGTGTGGCGCGCGGCTTTAATGCGTCCAAGCCTCGCGGCGCGGATAAGCAAAGTTATCCGAGTAGGATATGCGCGGCCGCGCCGGCGGTTTCGTCTCGAACACCTGGTAGGGGATGCCGTGGCGCTCGCAATAAGCGATGGCTTCTTCCTTGGTGTCGAACTGCAGCTGGATCTGCTGCTTCATGTCGCCCGAGCTCGTCCAACCCATGAGCGGCTCGACAGTCGGCGGTTGCTCGGGCTCGTAATCGAGCATCCATTCCTTGGTCTTGGCTTGGCCTGATTGCATGGCCGTGCGGGCTGGCTTGTAGATTCTGGCAGTCATCGGCGAAGCCGCTCAATTAAAAACAAATTCAGCCCGAAACAGCAAAGGTGCGGGTGGTCGGGGCAGCAGGATTCGAACCTGCGACCTGCAGTACCCAAAACTGCCGCGCTACCAGGCTGCGCTATACCCCGCCCGGTTTGCGGGTGGATACATGTTTCGGCCGTTTCCGGCAAGATCGGCCGGCTTTAAAGCTTTTGGGGGCCGAATGTTGTTTAGGGCGCAGGGTCGGCGTTGCCGCGCTCAGTGATGGCCGGCGAAAATCGAGCTTTCGACGCGATCTCCTGGCGCGATGCCAAATTTGCGCGCGGTGCCGGCGATAACCTCGAGCACCGCGCGGATCGGAGCGCCGGAGGGAATGAGCCGATCGGAGAGCGGCTCGGTATTTTCAGCAATCCGCACAATGCGGCCGTCACCGGTAATGAAGATCATGTCGAGGGAGATGTAAGTGTTGTGCATCCAGAAGGAGACCGGCTGATCCTTCTCGAAGTCGAAAAGCATGCCGTGACCCTCGGGCAGTTCCTTGCGGAACATCAACCCGCGGGATCGCTCCGCCTCGGTGGCCGCAAGTTCGAAGCTAAACGCGTGCACGCCACTCTTGCTGACAATTTCGAGCGTTGAATCGCCCGCGGCGTGCAGCGGCACACGGGCGAACAAGACCAGGCCAGCAGCAATGAACAGACCGCCGGCGTAACGGCCAATGGCGCGAATTACACCGGCAAAGCGAATCTGACGTCCGGCCAATGAGGCGAGGTCTAGCGCGACACCAGCTAGTGGGAGGCCGGACCAAGTGGGCCGGCTTCGGGGCGTACTTCGGCGGCCATCAAGCCCTTGGGACCCGGGCCAAAGCGAACCAAGACGAACTGGCCCGGCCGCAATTCGGCGATGCCGAAGCGGCGTAGCGTTTCCATGTGCACGAAGATGTCGGCCGTCCCCTCCCCCCGCGTGAGGAAGCCGAACCCGCGAAGCCGATTGAACCATTTCACCTGTGCTCGTTCGAGGCCGCTGGTGGGGGTTACCGTAACATGGGTTCGCGGCGGCGGCATCTGCGCCGGATGGATCGCCGTCGATTCGTCCATGGAAATCATGCGGAACGCTTGCAAGCCCTTTGGACGAGCAAGCACCTCGCACACGATGCGCGCGCCTTCATAAGCGGTCTGATAGCCGTCACGACGCAGGCACGTCACGTGCAGCAGAACGTCGGCCATGCCGTTGTCGGGAACAATGAAGCCATAGCCCTTGGCGACATCAAACCATTTGATGACGCCGGACACTTCAATGACTTGAGCCGCCGCGTCGTCGTGAAGTTCGACGTCCGGCCCAAGCCCAGTCGTGGTGGATTTTGTTTCGATTCCGTCCGACGACATGACGCCGTGACCGCCGCCGCTGCTGTGCTGGCGCCCCGCGCGGGCGCTTCACGAATCAATCAATTGATTTGAACATAACACCGGCCATCCGGCGGAAAAGGACAAAAATGCAACACTGGGCCAAAAGCGTCACAGCCTGTGAACATCGGTGGATGACGTGCATTCGGCGAATTGCTCGAGCAC
>DAIUEQ010000129.1:0-10408 GCA_036845025.1 Xanthobacteraceae bacterium
TTTCCTCCCGTGTCTGAATGATGAAGTTTAGCATGGGAAGCGGCTTTTGTCTTGGGGCGGTTGCCCATTGGCGTTGTTTGATGACTGCCGCGGCACGCTCCTTAATTGACCGCGTTATGTTGCGAACGTAGAGTCGCATGCAAAAGAGTAATAAGCACGCGGTCAACGCGGCATTTGGGGGCAGCTAAAAACGAGGGAGGAATGAATGAAGCGCAGTTTCACAATTTTGGCCGCAGGCTTGGCGCTCGCGTTGACGCTCGGCGCGTCGCCGGCGTTCGCTAAGCCGGATTGCGGCGAGAACACCGGACAGAAGGCGACCGGTAAGCCGATTCCAATCGGCGGCGTAACATCAATGAGCGGCATCGGCAGCTTCAAGGAAGCCGGCGACGCCGCCGAGGCTTATTTCAAGTGTGTCAATGATAACGGCGGCATTCACGGCCGCCCGATCACCTATCACGCTGAAGACGATCAGAGTCAGCTCGACGTCGCCGCCCAAGCCGCCAAAAAGCTGGTTGAGGACGAAGGCGTCTACATAATGATCGGCTCAACGAGCTTCATCGAGTGCATTCCGAACGCCAACTATTACCTCAAGAACAATATCCTCGAGATCGGGCTGGGCATTCCCTCGCAATGCTTTCAGTCCAAGAACATCGCCGAGATCAATGCCGGACCGCGGCAGAGCGGCATCGGCGGCGCCGAGTACGCACGGCGCAAGCTCGGCGCCAAAACCCTGGTCTGTTCGATTCCGAAATTCCCCGGCTCCGATTACAGCTGCAATGGATTGGAGGAATGGGGCAAGAAGTACGGCGTCAAGGTGACCAGTATCTATTCGGATCCGATCTCGCCGGATTACAACTCGCTGATCCTGCAGTTCTTGGCGACCAGTGACGACGCGGTCATGGTGTACGGCACCGACGACACCGGCGCACGCATCCTCGACGCCGCCGAACAACAAGACGGCGCCGCAAAGATGAAGTGGACGACGCCGACCTCGTACTACACGGTCCGCATCCCCAAAGCGATCGACGCCAAATATTGGAACGACCGGCTGTGGGTCAACGCCGAACTGGCGCCAATGGACAGTAAGGGTAAGGACAACCAGAACTGGATCGCCGTGATGGATGCTTACGGCGGCAAGATCCTGCGCGACAGCTTCTCGCAGGCCGGCTACATCGCCGGACGCATCGCGGTGAACGCCATGCTGTCGATCAAGAATCCCGACGACATCAATCGCAATACGGTGACGGCGGCGATTCAAAACATGAAGCCCTACGAGACCGACATTCTCTGCCAGCCATGGTATTGGGGCGGACCGGACGCGACTGAGCACAACGCCAATCACGTGACCCGCACCGTGACCATCCACGACGGCAAATGGAAGACCGTTGAAGGCTGCATGCCGAGCAACGATCCGGGCCTCGCCAACATCGAAGCCTTGGAGAAGAAACTCGGCATCCAGGTCAACGATCAGGTTCCGCTGGAATAACGCGGCATCTTCGTCGTAAAAATGCTGCACGCAATGCCCGAGGATTTCCGTGGTCATAGCGACCATGGAAGTCCTCGGCGCGTTTAAGAGCGTTTTTGCGAAAGCGTTAAAGACTGCCGGGGCGGGCGCGTGATCAAATCGTGGATCTTCGAATTCTTTGCGACGCCACCCCGTTTGATCGAGGATTTCGATCCCGCCGCGTCGCTGCGCCACTTCGACGGGTATCTCGACGCCTGGACCAGCGCCGAGGCCGCCGGTTTCGAGGGCGTCTTCTTCAGCGAGCATCACTTCGGCGCGTCTTATTCACCGTCCCCCAATCTGTTGATCGCCGCCGTGGCCGCGCGCACTAAAAAGCTGCGTCTCGGCGTGATGGGTATGGTGCCGCCTTATCATTCGCCGTGGCGGCTGGTCGAAGAGATCGGGATGCTCGATCATTTGACCGGCGGGCGCCTCGAAATCGGCACCTCACCCGGCATTCCTCCGGAAATGGCGCAAGTCGGGCTTAGCGTCGAGGAGGCGCGCGCCCGCTACGACGAAGCGGTCGAGATCATCGACCAAGCGCTGGCCGAGCCGGTAATTTCCCACCACGGGAAATTCTGGAATTTCGACAACATGCGGCTGACGCCGCGAACTATCCAACAACCGCATCCGCCGAAATGGGTCACGGTCGTCAGCGCTTCGTCAGCGCGCAAAGCGGCGCGCCGCGGCGCTAAAATCTCGACCGGCTTCCATCCGCAGGACAAAGTGATCGAAATCTTCGACGCCTACCGCGACGAAGCTGCCAAAGCCGGGCGCAAGGCGAGGCCGGATGACCTCTGTCTCCGCCGCCAGGTGGTGATGGATGAGGATAAGGAAGCGCTTGCCAGGCGCCGGGTGGCGTATCGCGACTTTCTTAAATTCGACCCGCGACTCAACCACCCGGACCGTCCGGCGCTCGACACTCCGTTGTCGCACAGTTTCACCATCGGCGACGAAGAGTTCATCGGCGGCGCGCCCGCCGCCATCGCCGAAGAGATCGCCGCCCAATGCAGCGCTGCCGGCGCTGGACATTTTGCCGGCTTGTTCGACCGGCTCATCTCGCCGGCGCAGACGGCGGAGGTTTATCGCGTGTTCGGTGAGGCGGTGATCCCGAAGCTGCGCGCCACGCCGGTCTAACGCCGCGCCGCTTTCCTCGCCGATTACGCCGGCGAAGCGACCTGCGGCGCCGGCGCGGCTTGGCCCGAGGCCAAGTATGCGCCGTGCAGAATTTCCGGATGCTCGCGCAGCTCCTCGGAATTGCCGGCAAAAGCAACCGTCCCGCGCTCCATGACGTAAGCGCGTTTACTCAGAGAGAGCGCCAAGGTCGTGAATTGCTCGATCAGCAAAATGCCGACGCCGCGCGCAGCGATTGTCTGGATCGTTTCGGCGAGCCGGCTTACGACCGACGGCGCCAGTCCAAAAGACAGCTCGTCAATCAGGAGATAGCGCGGCCGCGAGATCATCGCCTGCGCGATCACCACCATCTGCTTCTGCCCGCCTGATAGGTTCTGCGCCGCGGTGGTAAGCCGGCCCCGCAATTCCGGGAAGATATCGAGCGCCGCTTCGATTTCCTGGTCGGCGTCGCGGCGCGAATGCATCAGCGCCGCGGCGGCGAGATTGTCGCGTACCGACAGCCCAATCAGAACTGGATGACCCTCAAGCACCAAGGCGACGCCCTGCCGGCGCACGGAGTCCGGCGATTGTCCCAACAACTCCGTACCGTCACAACTCACGTGGCCGCGCAGCGCCGGCAAAATGCCGGCCATGGTGAGAACGAGCGTGGATTTACCGGCACCGTTGGCACCGAGCAGCGCCGTGATCTCGCCGGGCGCGACGTCAATCGAAATATCGCGCAGCACCGGCCGGCCACCGCGCGCCACGAAGAGATTGCCGACGGTCAGCGCGGACTCGGCCATGGCTTATTCGCGTCCCAGATAAGCGCGGCGCACGACCGGATCGTCGAGTACCGCACGGGTCGGTCCCATGGCCAGGCGCTTGCCAAAGTCGAGCACCAAGGTCTCCACGCAGACCGAGGCGATAAGATCGGCGTCGTGATCGATGAGCACGAGCTGGGTATCGAAGGCTGACGGAATTTGGATCAACAGCCGGCGCAGCTCCTCCGTTTCGACCTCGTTAAGGCCTGCACCCGGCTCGTCCATGAGAATGACCTTCGGCCGGCCGATCAGGGTCTTGGCGATCTCGACCCTGCGGCGGTCGAACAAATTAAGCTGGCGGCCAAGCATAGAGCGGCGCGCGCTCAAGCCGACGAAGTCGAGGGCTGTAGCGACCTCGCGCCGCGCGCTGGCGTGATCGGCCGAGACGTGGTCGGCGATGGCCTGAATATTCTCCATCGCCGTCAATTCGTCGACGACGAGCTCCTGCTGAAATGTACGGCGCAGCCCCAAACTGACGCGGCGCTGCGGCGAAAGTCCGAGCAGCGCCGCATCGTTGAGCACGATAGATCCCTCGACCGGCCTGACGAAGCCAGACAGCACGTTGAGCAGCGTCGTCTTGCCCGCGCCGTTCGGTCCGATTAGTCCGCAGATCGTCGCGCTGAATTCTGCCTCGAGCGCGTCCAGCGGCTTGATGCCGCCGAACTGTACCGTCAGCGCGTCGATCTTGATCATGATGCGCGCTGCGCCTGAAATTTACCGTAGAGACGCTCGGCAAGGAGGGTGAGTTGGCCGCCTAACCCAAGCGGATCGCGCAACGCGAACAACAGCGCCGCGCCAAAAATCATGAACCCGGCATTGGTGTTGACGTTGAGGTCGATCAGCAGCGCGGGAATGAAGCGGGTCAACACTCCGCCGAGGAAAGCGCCGAGCCAGACATCGTAACCGCCAAGCAGCGTGCCGATGAAAATGACGATCGAGGTGGTGGTCGGAAAAGCCGATCCGTCGAGCTGACCGAACAGGCCGGCCAGCAACGCACCGGCGACACCGGCGAGAAATCCGGACAGCGCAAACGCCCAGGCCTTGTAGAACACGATCCTAACACCGGAGGCGGCCGCCATCTGTTCGTTCTTGCGGATGAGCGCCCAGGCGCGTCCGGGCTTGGAGCGGCGATGGATCTCGACCAAGAAAATACAAAGCACGGTCACAACGGCGACGAAGAGAAAGTAAGCGGTGTCGCTCGAGGCAAAGAACGGCCGCGCCATGTTGATGCGGTCGTTGCCGCTGGCGCCGACTTGACCGAGAAAGCCCGGGCCGCCGACCGGAAAGCTGATCACCGTCACCAGGCTTTGAAAGGCGCCGGCGAGCATCAGCGTCACCAGCGCCAGATAAAGCCCGCGCATGCGCAACGCCGGCAGTCCCCAGATCATGCCGATCACCGAGGCGCCGATGCCGCCGACGAGTATCGTCAGCACGAACGGCGGGTGAACGTAGTGATAAAAACGCAAGCTCACCCAGCCGCCGACGCCGACCAGCGCCCATTGGCAGAGCGATACCAAGCCGAGCTGGCCGTAGAGCAGCGCGCAGCCGAGCACTGCCAGCGCCATGCAATAGGCCTGCGTGAAGTTCGACAGCCAATAGCCGCCGCAGGTGAGCGCGATGACAACAGAGACGGCGCCGACCACCGCGACAATGCTGATCGCGCGTAGCCGCGGCGGGATTTCGGCTCTTGGCGGCGCCATCACCGGAAGCGGCGCGGCCTTGCTCATCTCGCTCATTCGCGCGCCCCGACCCCTTGACCCGTTCCGACGATCATCAAGAAAAGCAGTGCTGCAATGTAGGGACCGGCGCTGCGCAGGTTGGCGATCTCGGGCGATGACGCAATCAACAGCGCCTCGATCATGCCGGCGACCATGCCGCCGATGAAGGCGCCCGGCAGCGACGACAAGCGCGCCATGATGGCTGCAGCGATGGCAGGAATGACCAGAAAAGTCAGCGTGCCGGCATCAAGCCGGCTGATATTCGCGAGCAGGATACCGGCGATGCCGGCGAACAAGCCGTTGACCAGCCAAGCGAGCGAGTCGATCTGGGTGACGCGAACGCCGATGGCCGCGCTGATGTGGCGATCGCTCGCAAGGGCGCGCATTGCGAGTCCGATCCGCGTCCGGCTCAAGAAAAGGCCGACGCCGCCGGCCATTGCCAGCGACAGGCCGAGCGCAATCAGCCGCGTATAGGACAGGCGGACACCGAACAGCACGACGAAGCTTAAATCGGTCGGCAACACCAAACGCCGCGCAACGCCAATGCCCCAATACAAGGCCATGCCGCCGAACAGAAACAGCGCCAATCCCAGCGTCGCAACGGCGCGCACCACACGGTCGCGATGCGCGAGCCTCGGTGCGAACAGCCGGCCATAGCCATAGGCAAGCGCAGTCGAGACGGCGATTCCGACAATCCAGCCGATCGGCGCGGGGACGTCCCAGTCGCCCAACTGCCACGCCAGGAAGGCCGATACGCCGCCGAACGCACCGAAGGCGAAATTCAGCGTGCCCGATGCGCGATAGAGGATGACCAAACCGACGCTGGCGAGCGCATACACGGCGCCCAGGCCGATGCCGGACGCGATGAACGGAAGCAAGCTCATTTACGCCGCCAACCAATCAACATTGGTGGCCCCTCCGCCGGATGCTTTTGCGTTTCCCCTGCGTGATCCTACCGGCGCATCCGCGCGGTGTCAGCAAACATTGCGTCGCTGCCGTTGTCCGCAGTGGGCAGCCGCCAATGAATGTGAAGGTATTTCGTTACAGCTCGTGCCGACTGCGAGACGGCATATTGTGGGCAGCGTCGCGAGAAACGGAGGAATTGTTCGGCAATCGAACGCGGCGCCAACGTGTTCGTACGGTTGACTTCGTGCGGTGAACTGCGCACCCTTGCAGATAAAGCGGAATAAAATTTTTGCTGTCAGGCCGCTGCGTGCCGGCCGGCTGGATATGAGCGGACATCGCGATCCCACTAAATCCGGCGTAATAACAGGGAGCACCCTATGAGCGGCGACGTGCGTTTCGATTTCATTCACTTCATGCACTACACGCACTTGCCGGAAGATCATAAAAAGTACGCGTCTTTATGGGTCGACTTCCCGAACAAGCATTTCGATCCCGAGCGCGGCCGGGCGCTCTACGAGCGCTATCTCTCTGAACTGGTACTTGCCGACAAGCTCGGCTTCGATGGCGTTATCGTCAACGAGCATCACAACACCGCCTACAGCCTGATGCCGGCGCCGAACCTGATCGCAGCGTCGCTTATCCCGCAAACCAGGAACGCAAAGATCTGCGTGTGGGGCACGCCCCCCAATCTCGAATATCCGAACCGGCTGGCGGAAGAATACGCCATGCTCGACGTTCTTTCCGGCGGCCGTCTGGAAGTGGCGTTTCCGCTCGGCACCGGCATGGAATACTGGTCCAATCCGATCAACCCGGCCACGGCGCGTCAGCGGTTTCAGGAATCGCTCGCCATCATCCTGCAGGCGTGGACGCAGGACGGCCCGACCAAATATTACGGGGATTTCTACACTTACCGTTACCTCAATCCCTGGCCACGGCCGGTGCAGAAGCCGCATCCACCCTGTTACATCGTCGGCACCGGGAGCCCGGAAACCATCGACATCGCGGCGAGGCTCGGCTTCGGCTACGCATCGGTGTTCGTCACCAAACAGCGCGCGCGCGAGCTCAATGAGAAGCTACGGCGCACGGCGGCTGAATACGGACACCACATGCGGCCGGAGCAATTCCCGTTGCAGGTGATTACCTACGTCGCCGAAACCGAGGAAAAGGCCCGGGAAGAGGCGGTCGATCATATCCGCTATTTCTTCGAGGATGCCCTGCGTACCACGCCGACCTTTCTTGCTCCGCCCGGCTATCTGTCGGTCGAGCAACTAAAAGCGCGGGCGGCCCTCGCCGACAAGCTGCACGGCAAGTTCAGCTTCGACAACGTCAACGAATCTTTTTTCGTGGCGGTAGGCACTGCCGATCAGGTCGTCGAACGCCTAGAGGAATGGGGCGAGACGATGGGCACTAATCATTTCGTCTTTTTCGGCGCACCCGGAAACATGCCGAATTGGAAGGTCGTCAAGAACATGAATTTTCTCGCTCACGACGTGATGCCGAGAATGCGAGCGCGTGCGGCATCGCAACACCGCGTCGCTGCCGAATAGCGAACGAGGAGCGATTGTTCATGGCGCGTCCTGATCCTTTAGCCGGCTTCGAACAGGAATTTCACACTATCAACGGCGTGAAAACCGCCGTCCTCACCGCCGGCCGCGGCGAGCCGCTGGTATTTTGGCATGGTGCCGGAGTTTGGCACGGCTTCAATTTCGCACGACCCTGGACCGAGAAGTTCCGCGTCATCATTCCGTTTCATCCGGGCTTCGGCGCTTCCGATGATGCCCTGCCGATGAGCGACATGCATGATTACGTCATGCATTACCTCGATCTGTTCGATGTGCTCGGCCTCGACAAATTTCATTTGGTCGGGTTCTCGCTCGGCGGATTGCTGGCGGCCAAATTTGCCGTCGAGCACGGGCATCGCTTGCACCGCCTCGTTCTGGTCGGCCCGGCCGGTTTGCGCGGCAAGGAGCAACCCAAAGGCGATTTGTTCACGCTGCCGCCGGAAGAGATTCCATCGATGCTGGTCTCCAACTTCGATGTGATCAAGCCCTACCTACCGGAAAATCCCAAAGACTTGGACTTCCTCGGCGACCGCTATCGCGAAGGCGGCACGGTAGGACGGCTGTTGTGGGAGCATCCCTACGATACGAAACTGCCGCGTTATCTTCATCGGCTCACTATGCCGACGCTGCTGGTGTGGGGCGAGGAGGACAAACTGCTGCCGGTGCAGACTGCCGAGCTTTGGCGGCAGCATATTCCCAAAGTGCAATTCCAAACCTTCAAGGGCGCCGGTCACCTAGTCCTCGACGAAAAACGCGAGGCGGTCGACGCGGTGCAGCGCTTTTTGTCGTAGCGCGCCTGCGGTCGGCCAGAGCAAGCACCACGAGAGTCGCCTCTTTGTGGCGGGTCTGGAATATTTCCGGGACCCGGAAGAAATCTCATCACGTTTTTGTTTCGATGAGGGATAGCGTTTTTCGGCCTTCACGCTTGTTGTTTTGTCGGATCGCCTGTTAATCTTTGCGCATCGGCGCGATCAAGCGCCAATTCATAGGCGAGGGGGGATTACATGGAAAACGCGAAAACTTGGCTGACGCCGCTCGGCCGTTTGTTGTTAGCGAGTCTCTTTGTATGGGCTGGCTTCGGCAAATTGATGAATCCGGGGGGGACCGCGCAATATTTTGCCAGCTTGAACGTCCCGGTACCGAACATAGCGGTATGGGTGGTCATGATCATCGAGCTGGTCGGAGGCTTGATGCTTCTGGTCGGCTTTCAGGCTCGCTGGGTAGCGCTGGCGCTGGCCGTATTTTGTCTGATCACCGGCTTCGCCATCCATCTGCCCGGCGGCGACCTGCCGAACATGATCAATTTCTACAAGAACCTTTCGATTACCGGCGGCTTGCTCTATGTCGCCGCCTATGGCGCCGGTTATCTGAGCGTCGACGGTCCGTCTAAATAAAGCTCAAGCAAATGCGGCGTCGGAGCGCGCGAGCGCTCCGGCGCGCGTGTCCGCTGAACTATAATTCTGCCACCGCGCTGGTTAGCCGCTCGATATCCTCCGGCCGCGACAGGCGGTGATCGCCGTCTTTGACGAGCGTAAGGACGACGTCATCGCTGGCGAGCCGGGAGACAAGTTCGACCGCGTGCCGCCACGGCACATCCGGATCGAGCACGCCTTGCAGGATACGCACCGGGCAGCCGGTTTCGATCATGCCGCCGAGCAGGAGATGATGGCGTCCCTCCTCGATCAATTGCTGGGTGACGAGGTAAGGCTCCGGCGAATATTCCGACGGCCGCTGCCAGACGCCTTTGTCCTCAAGTTCGCGTTTGATCTCCGGGGTGAAGCGCTTCCACATCAGCTCCTCGGTAAAATCGACCGCCGGCGCGACCAGCACTAGGCCGGCAACCAAAGCAGGCGTCGCTTGTCCCCGCTGGCGCAGCGCGCGCGCTAGCAATAACGCGAGCCAACCCCCCATGGACGAGCCGACGACAATCTGCGGTCCGCGGCAGCAGGCATCGAACACGGCGACGCTTTCCGCGAGCCACCGTCCGATTGTGCCGTCGGTAAAGGCGCCACCCGATTCGCCATGTCCCGAATAGTCGAAGCGCACGCAGGCGCGGGCGGCCGCGTCGGCCCAGTGCGCGAGCGCCTGCGCCTTGGTGCCGTTCATGTCGGATTTGTAGCCGGACAGCCAAAATACCCCCGGGCTTGCGCCTTCGCGCTGGCGCACCGCAATCGAACGGCGTTCGGCGCCAACTCCAATATCCAGGCGTTTCAGGCTGTTATCGTTCATGTTCAGGGTTAATCACTGGCAAAGGCGGGTGCGTATGCAAGGCCGCTAACAGTAAGATGTTTGGCCGCAAACGAACGGCTCGTGCAAGGGCGCGGCACCGCATTGTCGTTGACTTGCACGAGAAAACTACCGATCTTCTGGAATCGCCGGTGTTGCGGACGGGATTTTGCTATCGCGGTCCGCGCAATTATCGGCTCGTCGCAACGATAGAGGAGAAAAGCGTCATTCGCCGCCCAATCAGAACCGCGCAACCTGCTCCTAAGGAAGGTCCGCGCGTCAACGAGGAGATCCGCGTCCGCGAGGTCCAGCTCATCGACAAAGACGGCCACAACCACGGCGCCACCGAGATCGGCGCCGCGATAGCCATGGCGCAGGAGGCCGGGCTCGATCTCGTCGAGATCGCGCCGAATTCGTCGCCGCCAGTTTGCAAAATCCTCGACTACGGCAAATACAAATATCAGTCGCAGAAGAAAGCCGCCGAGGCGCGCAAGAAACAAAAAGTCGTCGAGATCAAAGAGATCAAGCTGCGGCCGATGATCGACGATCACGACTACG
>DAIUEQ010000130.1:0-10315 GCA_036845025.1 Xanthobacteraceae bacterium
AGGCGGCGCGCGAAGGAAAGCGGTTGCAGGAGGAAGTGCGCGTCGCCGGCTTGCCTGGCCGGCCGACCCGCTGGCTGCGGCTGCGCGTGCGTCCGTTCGCCGAGGGCGTGCACGCGCGGCACCTCACCGTCTGGTCGATTACCGATATCACCCGCGAGCGCGAACGGCAGGAAAACGTCTTTCAGGAATTACAGCACGCCATCGATTATTTGGATCACGCGCCGGCCGGATTTTTCTCCGTGGATGCGCTGGGTGAAGTGGTCTATCTCAACGCCACGCTTGCGAACTGGCTCGATCAAGATCTCGCTCAGGTGGGTTCGGGTGGACTAAAACTGGCCGACCTGATTGCCGGTGACGGCGCGGCGCTCCTGACGACGCTGCGTGCCAGCGCCGGTGACATCAAAACCGAAGTGCTCGATCTTGATCTGAAGACGCGCGGTGGACGTACGCTGCCGGTGCGGCTTTTTCACAAGGTGGCCTTCGGCGCCGACGCCACGCCTGGCGCGTCGCGAACGCTCGTACTCAACCGCCGCGGCAACGATGGCGGCGATTTGCAGCGCGCGGCGGAAATCCGTTTTATGCGCTTCTTCCACC
Source organism: Xanthobacteraceae bacterium (assembly GCA_036845025.1). Lineage (GTDB taxonomy): Bacteria > Pseudomonadota > Alphaproteobacteria > Rhizobiales > Xanthobacteraceae > BOG-931. Next base: position 595 of record DAIUEQ010000130.1, read on the forward strand.
ACACGCCGATGGCGATCGCCACGGTGGACAAGACGGGCAACATTGTCCGTACCAATCCGTTGTTCGCCCGGCTTTTTCAGAATGTGCCGGGCAGGGAAGGTGGGGCGCGTTCGATCGGCGCAGTCGTGGCGGAGCGGGACCGCGCCGCGCTCGAGGCGGCCTTCGCTCAAGCGGTGGCGGGCAACGGAGAAATCGCGCCGGTTGACGCCGCGCTCCGCGGTGACGGCGAGCGCTTCGGACGCTTCTATGTGACCGCGGTCGAGAAGGAGGAGCGCGACCAGGAGACGGCGATCGTCTACGTCCTTGAGACGACCGCGCAGCGCGAACTTGAGACCAAGCTTAACCAGCAACAGAAGATGGACCTCGTCGGCCAGTTGGCCGGCGGCATTGCGCACGATTTCAACAATGTGCTTTCCGCCATCATCATGGCGACCGACTTTTTGCTCAACGCGCATAAGCCGACCGATCCGTCGTTCGGCGATATCATGCAGATCAAGCAAAACGCCAACCGCGCCGCCAGTCTGGTTCGGCATCTGCTGGCGTTTTCGCGCAAGCAGACGCTGCGCCCGCAGATACTCGATCTCGGCGAGGTGTTGAGCGATCTGACCATGCTGTTGCGCCGGTTGATCGGAGAGAAGGTCACGCTCGAAGTGGTTCACGGCCGCGATCTCTGGCCGGTCAAAGCCGACATCTCGCAATTCGAGCAAGTTATCGTGAATCTTGGGGTGAACGCCCGCGACGCCATGCCCGACGGTGGCCGCCTGTCTGTTCGCACGCTCAATGTGAACGCCAGCGAATGCGAGCGGTACCACGCCAAAGGCATGCCAGCGGCGGATTACGTGTTGGTCGAAGTGACTGACAACGGGACCGGCATTCCCAAGGCGATTATCGACAAGATCTTCGACCCGTTCTTCTCGACCAAAGAAGTCGGCAAAGGCACCGGTCTCGGCTTGTCCACCGTTTACGGCATCATCAAGCAGACCGGCGGCTTTGTGTATGTCGATTCAGCAGTGGGCGAGGGCGCGGCGTTCCGCATTTTCCTGCCCCGTCACGTTGCCGCTGCCGGCGAAGCGGCGTCTTCGGAGATTGAAGCGCCTGCGATTGCCGGCGCGCTCGCCGCCGCCGACCAGGTCAAGCGCGCGGCCGGGACTGACCTCACGGGCGAGGGCACCGTCCTCCTGGTTGAAGACGAGGAAGGGCTGCGCGGGCTTAATGCCCGCGGGCTCACGTCGCGCGGCTTTACCGTGCTCGAGGCGGGCAACGGCGTCGAGGCGATCGAGGTGTTGGAGAAATCGGACCGGCCGGTGGATATCGTCGTCTCCGACGTGGTCATGCCCGAAATGGACGGCCCAACGCTGGCGCGCGAATTGCGCATTCGCAATCCAAACTTGAAAATCATTTTCGTGTCCGGCTACGCCGAGGATGCGTTCCAGAAACATTTGCCGGAACCGGGACAATACGGTTTCTTGCCAAAACCATTTACGCTGAAGCAGCTCGTTGCCGCGGTAAAGGAAACGCTCAGCGGTTAGTCGCCGACTTCGCGATGGGTTCGCGGGCGATGGGCGATGCGGCAGCACTCGGATATTGTCATTGCGGCGACGGTCCGTCGTGGCACGATTGCGGGGCGGCGTCATCGTGCCGCCATCCCGGCACGTCGCACTTCGAACAGCCGGCCATCGCAAGGGCGATGAGCCCGAACATTAAAAATCGCGCTGCGCGGCCATTCGCAATGCGTCTTATGGTCGGCATAAGTTGCGGCTCCTATCCCTTGTGATCAGAATTTCCATTATGTTAGCGCAGTTCATCGCCGGACGCATGAAGTGCGGCGGCTCGCAGTGGAGGCTTATCCCCGATGGAAATACATCCTAGCGGCTCGCGGCCGTCGCGCCGCACGCCGGCCGATTGGTTTACCGGCACGGTCTGGCAGGACCCGATCCTCGACACACCCGAGCCCGCGCACGTGCGCTCCTCCGTCGTGCGCTTCGAGCCGGGCGCGCGCACGAATTGGCATACACATCCGTTGGGGCAGACATTGTACATCCTTTCCGGAACGGGCCGCGTGCAGAATTGGGGCGGGCTGTTGCAGGAAGTCAGCGCCGGCGACGTGGTTTGGATTCCGCCCGGGGAGAAACATTGGCACGGCGCAAGTCCCGCGAACACCATGGTGCACGTCGCGATCGCCGAAATACTCGATGGAAAGTTTGTCGAGTGGCTGGAGAAAGTGACGGACCAGCAGTACACAACCGGTGCATAGCCTCCGCACCGCACGAGAGCGGCGCTTAATCCGGCGGCTCTGGACAGGCAAGCATCGATCATGGAACAGTAACGATGCTTTCCAGGTGGACCCGATGCAGGGCGGGTCCGGCGATTTGAGGCGCTTGCGGCGCCGACACACTTCAGGGGGAGATAATCATGCCCAATGTTGGAGCCATTGTGCTCGCGGCAGCCGTTGCCGCGTCTGCGGTGACGCAGGCCACGTATGTTCGTGCGGCCACCAAATACGATGGCGCCTGGAGCGTCGCGATTTATACCAGGAGCGGCCCTTGCGATGCCGCGTACCGTTTCAGCGGTCAGATCACCAACGGCATCATCTATTATAGCGGCGCCTTTGGCATCGACTTCACCGGCCGTGTCAGACCCGGCGGTTCGGCTTGGGCGCGGGTTTCAAGCGGGCCACATTATGCCGTGGCGACCGGGCACATGTCGGTCACGCGCGGTGGCGGCGTATGGCACGGGCAGGGTCCGGGCGGCCGTTGCGCCGGCAACTGGGTCGCGACGCGAAACTAAGCGGCCGCACACGCAAACCGTCACGTCACAAAGTTTCACGCCAGCCCGAATAGCGGATGCGTTACGAACTTTACTACCATCCAACCGTGCAGGGCCGCGGCGAGTTCGTGCGGCTCGCGCTCGAAGAGGCGGGCGCGGACTACGTCGATGTCGCACGCCGCAAGGGCAAAGCCGGCGTGCCGGCAATGATGAAAATCATTGAGAATAAACGCAGCGCTCACCCGCCATTCGCACCGCCGTTCCTCAAGGCCGGCAAGCTGATTGTGGCGCAAGCCGCCAACGTGCTGTTCTTTCTCGGTCCGAGATTAAATCTTGCGCCGCGCGACGAGGCGGGGAGGCTTTGGGCGCATCAATTGCAGCTCACCATTACCGATCTCGTGGTGGAGATCCACGATACCCACCACCCGATCACGTCTTGGCTTTATTTTGAGGAGCAGCGACCCGCGGCCCGGCGCCGCACCACGGATTTTTGGCGCTATCGGGTGCCGAAATTCCTCGGCTATTTCGAGCACGTGCTGCAAACAAATGGCGGGCGGTTTCTTATTGGCCGGCGTTTGACCTATGTTGATCTCTCGATTTTTCAGATTATCGAGGGGCTGCGCTACGCCTTTCCAAGGCGCATGAAGCGCTTCGAGAAGAAAATACCCGGGCTTATCGAGCTGCATGACCGCGTCGCAGCACGGCCGCGTATCAAAGCCTATCTCGCCTCGCCGCGGCGGATACCGTTCAGTCAGTGGGGCATCTACCGCTACTACAAAGAGCTCGACGCCTGAAACATCCCGAACTCGGTAGGCTCGACCTAGCCGCCTAACCCGGTCGATCTTTTTGCCGGCGCTGCCGCTCTATCCGAGCGACTTCACTCCAGCCAGCGCGATTTGTTCGTCCTCGTGCGATTGCACGCCGGAAACGCCGATCGCGCCGACGCATTCGTTCTGATGCATGACCGGAACGGCGCCTTGAATGAGCAATCCGGCCGGAAAAGTGATGAAAGCCGGGCGATCCTTGACGCGATCCTCGAAGAATTTGCTGGGCCGGCGAGTCATGGCCGAGGTGCGCGCCTTGCCGAGAGATACTTCGGCCGAAATGACCGCGGCGCCGTCCATGCGCACGAAGCCGAGGAGAAATCCGCCGTCATCCACGATGGAGATCGCCACCGCCCAATTGTTCTTAGCCGCTTCGGCCTCACAGGCCGCCAGCATTTTTTTGACATCGGCCAAGGTCAGAGACGGCTTGGTACGCATGGACTGCTCCTCTTTCTGCCTTACTTAATGATTATTGCGTATAAAACCCGGCTTGCGCTGAGTGCGGTGCGCCTTTAGCCTGCACACTGCTTCGCGCCATCGAGAGGGGACCATGACGCTTCGATCGATCCAGCTTCGTATCGCAGCCGCCATTTTGGCGCTAGGAGCAATCGCGTTGGCCGGGCCGTCCGCACGGGCGTTTACGATGGAAAACCTGAGCGCCGGTTCGGACGCGAATTCGAGGTACGCCGATCCCGATGGTCAGGTCAAGAATGGCATGACGCTATTCGGGCAAAACGGCCCGACGGTTCAGTTCGGCGCGGGCAGCGCCTATTCTCCACTCAACCGCACTCCGTATTCCGGCTTTGCACCGTCGCAGCCGCCGCCCGAGCCTTACAGCCTCAACAACAGAAATTGAGCGAGCACGCCGCGCGATTGGCGGCGGCGTTGCGCGGGCGCAGTCTGGGCATCTCAAAAGTTGATCACTGCGTCCGGCCGCGCAGGCGGCCGAGAAGCTCGGACGTGGGGTAGGAGTCTGCGGGGAGGCCGTATTTCATTTGCACGGTCCTGACCGCTTGTCGCGATTTCAATCCTAGGAAACCATCGACGGCCCCGACGTCGTAGCCGGCGTGCGCCAATAAGCCCTGCATCTCCTTCACGTCCTGAAAGGACAGGGCCGGCGGCGGCGTTCCTGGATGAAGCGGTGTAGCGCCGGCAATGCGGGTCGCCAAATATGCTGCCGTGGTCGAATAGACCAGCGAATTATTCCACTGCAAATAAACCTGGAAATTCGGATACACCAGGAAAGCCGGTCCAAACCGTCCCATGGGCAATAGCAGCGAGGCGGCGAGGTTGTCGGCCGGAAGCGGCCGGCCGTCGGCGAGCGTTACGCCCGACGCCGCCCATTTCGCGCGCGGCAGCGCGACCGAAAGGTCCGCCTGATCCCATTGCAGATTTCCCGGCACCCGCACCTCGGTGAGCCACGGTTCGCCCCGCTTCCAGCCGAGCCCGGCGAGGTAGCTTGCCGTAGAAGCCAGCACGTCCGGCACGCTGTGAACGAGATCGCGTTTGCCGTCGCCGTCAAAATCGACGGCATATTTGAAATATTCCGACGGCATCATTTGCGTCTGCCCGAGCTCGCCTGCCCATGATCCGATCATGTCGTCGGGTGCGAGATCGCCGCGATCGATAAGGCGAAGCGCATCGAATAGCTGGGCGCGAAACCGGTCGCTGCGCCGGCAATCATAGGCCAGCGAGGCAATGGCGCTAAGCGAGTGATAATTGCCCATATTGGCGCCGAAATCGCTTTCCAGCGCCCAGAACGACACGATCACCGGGGCGGGAACGCCGTATTGTTGTTCGATCCGGGCAAAGGTCGGCGCGTTCGACTTAATCAGCGCCTGACCGCGCTGAATGCGATAGGCGGCCGCCATACGCCCGGAAAATTGCAGAAAGGTCTGGGTGAAGACGCGTTGGCCGCGATCGATGTTGACGATGCGCTGGTCGTAAGTCAGCGCCGGCGCGGCGGCAGCGATCGCGCGTTGCGAGATTCCTTTCGCTACAGCCTCGCGTTCGAATGCCGCGAGCCAGGATTCATAACTTCCTGAAGTGCGGCAGGGCGCGGTTTGAGCGGCTGCCGAGCCGAGCCCGACGCCGATCAAAAGCGCGGCCGCTAATCCGGCTCTTATTGCGGGGACGGATGTGATTTCAGGTACCACTGCAAAATCTCCTCGCCCGTCCAATAGAGGACGTCGTCGAAGCGGCGGGCGTGTTCGTAAATGGCTTCGAGATATTTGATGCGGTGCGGTTGCCCGCTGATGTAGGGATGGATGGCCAGCGCCAAGATTTTTGCGCGGTCTTTGCCCTCTGCGTAAAGCCGCTCGAACTGATCGATGGCGCGACGCATCAGATAATCGCTCTCGTGATGCTGAACGATCATCATCGGGATGTCATTCAGTTCGACGGTATAGGGCAGGGTGACCAACGGCCCGGCGGCCGTGCGAATGCGCGTCGGTTCGTCGTCATAGACCCAGTCAGCGATATACTTGATGCCGGCGGCGGCGAGAATTTCAGGCGTGTCGAGCGTTTGTGTCAGTCCCGGTCCGAGCCAGCCGACCGGCGGCTTGCCGCAGAAGCCCGCGATAACATCGCGCGCGCGTTCGACCATGGCCTTTTGGTCGGGCTCGGCGTGGATCGGGCCTTGCTCGTAAGCATGACCCATGAACTCCCAATCGGCGTGACGCGCTTGTTCGGCGACCCGGGGATAGTCTTCGCAGACGCGCGCGTTGAGGGCGAGCGTCGGACGGATATTGAGACGTTTAAACAAATCGAAGAAGCGCCAGACGCCGACCCGCATCCCGTATTCGTGCCAGCTCCAATTCGGCACGTCGGGCAACTGGGTCTGGCCGGTAGGCGGCGCGAGCACCTGTCGTGCCATGGGCTTGCGGATGTCCCAGACTTCCAGATTGACGATGGTCCAGAATATCAGCCGGGCGCCGCCGGGAAGCTTGAGCGGGGGCCGATCAACGATGGCCGAATAGTCGCACCGCTCCCGCGGCAGCATGGCCTGTGCCATCCCTCGTCGCCCCTTAATGTTGCCCCTTGGCGTGCCAAGAGACGCCTAAGTACTTTTCCGGCAACGTCAATCCCTTGAAGTAGATTATTCCACCAATCACATCCCTGTTAGAATCGTTCAGTCAGCATTCGCTTGCCGGATGTGAAATGCTATGGAACCATCAAGGTACGCGCCGATTAGATTCCTTAGCCATTGAATTTCGCATTTCGTTCATCCGGTTTTCCGGACCGAGTCATGTCACGCCCTATCCTAAAACTGCCCGAGGCCGAAAGTGAGGAAGCGCCCGTCGCTGACCCTTCGGCCGGCACGCGGCGGCATTGGCTCCGCGCGTTCGCCGCGGTGCGAATGGAAACCGAGCGCCGCGCCGGCCAGCTCTCCGCCGAAGATCAAGTGGTGCAATCGATGGCGGACGCCAGTCCGACAAAATGGCACCGCGCGCATGTGACTTGGTTCTTCGTGCAGTTTCTGCTGCGGCCGTTCAATCCGTCGTACCGGCCCTTCGACGAGCGGTTTTCGTATTTGTTCAACTCTTACTATGTGGCGGCCGGTCCGCGTCACGCGCGGCCGCAGCGCGGTTTGATCACGCGCCCCGGCCTCGCCGAGACGACCGCCTATCGCGCTTACGTCGACGCCGCCGTGGCCGCGCTCATAGATTCCGCAGCAAATGGCGCGCCGATTTTTCCGATTGTCGAGGTTGGGCTGCATCACGAGCAACAACATCAGGAATTATTGCTGACCGACATTCTCCACGCATTTGCGCAAAATCCGACCCATCCGGCTTACGACACACAATGGCAATGGCCGCAAAACCGCGTACTCGACGACGCTGCCGATGGGCATTTTGAAGGCGTCTACACGATCGGCGCCGAGGAAAACGGCTTCTCCTTCGACAACGAACGCCCGGCCCATCGGGTTTTCCTCGAGCCGGTCCGCGTCGGCCGAAAGCTTGTGACCAATGGCGAGTGGCTCGAGTTCATGGCCGACGGCGGCTACACCAAGCCACATCTGTGGCTGTCGGATGGCTGGGCCATTGTCGCCGCGGAGGGATGGAATGCTCCCGGCTACTGGCAGCTGATCGACGGTGCCTGGTTTTCCATGACGCTCGGCGGCCTGCGCGCAGTCGATCCGGCGCTGCCGGTTTGTCATGTGAGCTATTACGAAGCGGATGCGTTTGCACGCTGGGCCGGCAAACACCTGCCGAGCGAAGCGGAGTGGGAAGTCGCGGCAAAGACCGACGCCCTCGAAGACGCCTTCGGCGCGGTATGGCAGTGGACGCGCAGCGCCTATTTGCCTTACCCGAACTACGTGGCCGAGCCGGGTGCGCTCGGCGAGTACAACGGCAAATTCATGGTCAATCAGATGGTGTTGCGCGGTTCGTCGCTGGCGACCCCGGAGGGTCACTCTCGGGCGTCTTATCGCAATTTCTTTAACCCCGCGGCGCGCTGGCAATTCAGCGGGCTGCGGCTGGCTGCGTTCGATCACTGAGTAGGCAAATGAACCCCGGCCAAACCGCGCTTCGCGTTGCGCCATTAGCGGCAGCGGACTCGTTTGCCGCCGACGTCATCTCGGGTTTGACGAAAAAGCCGAAACGCCTGCCGCCGAAATATTTCTACGACGCCGTGGGTTCGGCCTTGTTCGAACGCATCACCCACCTGCCGGAATATTATCCGACCCGCAGCGAACTTGAACTTCTGCACAAGCACGCGCCTGAGATGGTGTCGCTGTTTCCGCCCGGCGCCGTGCTTATCGAATTCGGCGGTGGATCGAGCACCAAGGCACGCATCCTTTTGCGCGCGGCGGCCAGCATCGAGGCCTATATGCCGGTCGATATATCCGGCGATTTTCTTCAACAGGAAGCGGCCCGGCTGCGCCGCGACTTTCCGCACCTTGCGGTTTACCCCGTGGCCGCCGACTTCACCACCATGGTTGAGCCGCCGGCGGAAGCCGCGAAGCGGCCGCGCGCCGGCTTCTTTCCCGGCTCGACCATCGGCAATTTTGAACCGCATGAAGCGGCGCGTTTCCTTCGCCACGCGGCGCGGATTCTCGGCCACGGTGCGGTCTTCATCGTCGGCGTCGATCTCGTCAAACCCGCGGATATTCTCTACCGCGCTTACAATGACGCCGAAGGCGTCACCGCCAAATTCAACCTCAACCTGCTCGCGCGCATCAATCGCGAGCTTGGCGGAAATTTCGATCTCGATGCCTTTGAGCACCACGCCTTCTACAACCGCGAACGCAGCCGCATCGAAATGCATCTTGCCAGCACGAAGCGGCAGACCGTCAGAGTGTGCAATACGCCGATCGAGTTTCGTGCCGGCGAAACCATTCACACCGAGAACAGCTACAAATACTCGATCGAGTCATTCCGCGCCTTGGCCCAGGGCAGCGGCTGGTTGCCGCTTAAAACGTGGACCGACGGCCAATTCAGCGTTCATGCGCTGCGCGCCGATGGCGACTTCTGACAGACGGCGTCGAGCGCCCGGGTCATTCTCAGAAACCGCTAACCCGTCTCGGCGCTGAAATCACGGCGGGTGACTCGAGGAGCCAAATATGCCGCTCAAGCGAACCATCGATAAAGCCCAGCGCGATAAGCGGGAGGGCAAATCCGCGTCCACCCAAGCGGGCGAATTCGTCCGCGAAGAGATCGACAAAATCCGCCACGGCGAGCACGGCGCGCGCTCCGCCAAACAAGCGATCGCCATCGGGCTTTCCGAGGCGCGACGCGCGGGCGTCGACCTGCCGCCGCCGGCGCGAGGGCGGACCAGCGAGCGAACGCGCAAGAGCGCCGAATACGGCTATGAAGCCGGGCAGGGGATCAGAAAACCCAAGCGCAATAAGGCAAGATCGCGCGCGGCTATAAAAGCCTTGAAACGCGAACCTCGCACGACCGTATCGCGGAAAGCGCTGTCGCAGCAGGCGAAAGGCGCCGCGTCGCGACGGACCGCGGCGCAGCGCTCGGCAGCGGCCAGAAAAGCCGCGCGAACACGCAAGCGGCGGGCAGAACGATGACCGGGGACAGATAGCCAAGTTTGGACTATCGTTCGATTGGGTTGTCCGTTTTTCTGAAGGCATGCTGTCTGCACCATGCCGATCTGCGAAATTGATCCGTGGCGTCTGC
>DAIUEQ010000131.1:0-10307 GCA_036845025.1 Xanthobacteraceae bacterium
CTGGCGACGTTCCGGATCAACGCTGCGCAGTGCTCGTGCCCTATTTGCTTGCAGGCGATAAGCGTGCCCTGGGGATGTTCGGACCAGTTCGTTTTGAGTTCCGGACGATGGCTAATCAGCACCAGCGCGTGCTCTCTTCCGATGCGCTTCAGTAAGCGATCGACCAATGTTTGGGTCGTCTGGTCGCTCCAGTGCGCGTCCTCCAGCAACAGCAGCACCGGCCCGTCCAGAGGCGCCATTAACAGGTCTTCGAGAATCGAGAGAGTTTCCTCCTTACGCTGATTAGGGGTCATCTCGAGCGGCGATAACTTTTCCTCGGAAGAAACGTCGAGCAATTCCGCGAGCAGTAACGTTGATGCGCGTTTGTGCCGGCCGATCCGACTCAACATTGCTTCAATACGGTCCAGATTTTCGCGAGAGGAAAAATCGTGACTCAGACCCAGTCCGTGATGCAACGGTTTCTTGAACGGAAACAAGACGCTGTTGCGGTGGTAGGGTGAGCACTGGCAGCGCAGCAGGCGGTGAGGCTCTTGTCCTACGCGCTCGGTAACCGCTTCCAGCAGCCGAGACTTGCCCATCCCGGCCTCGCCCGCCACGAGCACCACGTGCCCGTCACCCCGCGTCGCGCGTTGCCAGCAATCATTTAAAAATGCCAGCTCTCGCTCGCGTCCGACGATTGGACCGCCAATTGCAGCGTGAGCTGCGGCGAATCGGCTTTCGATGGTGCTCTCACCAAGCACTTTCCAGATCGAAATCGGATCGCGGAAGCCCTTGATTGCGTGCTCCCCCAAGAAAGTAAATACAAAAAAATTACTGGTGAGTTGGTACGTCGACGGGCCGACAAGGACGCAGCCGGGATCGGCCAGGGACTGAAGCCGGGCCGCCAAATTGGGTGTATCGCCGACAACCGTCTCCTCTCCTGCCGTGCCAACGCCCGATGTGCCCCGCGTAACGACGAGGCCGGTGGCGATACCCACACGTGCTTGCAGCGTTCGTCCGTCAGGCTGCCTGAGCTGTGCGACCTTCTCCGCGATTTCCAGACCGGCCCGGACGGCGCGATCTGCCGCGTCCTCCTGCGCCTGCGGAAAACCAAAATACACGAGGATGCCGTCGCCAAGATATTGCGCGACATGGCCTTCGAATTTGCCAATCGCCGCTACGCAGGCTTCGCGGTATTGGCTCAACAGTCGGATCAGGTCTTCCGGATCGAGCTCACCTCCAAGCACCGTGGATCCGACCAAATCAACAAACATCACGGTGAGCTGGCGGCGCTCGTCGGTGGTTTCGACGGCTGGAGCGAAATCTGGTTGTCCAACGGAGTCTTGCGAAGTGGCCTTTGTCTTCCCGCTCTCACCGGTGCGCAGTGCGGCAATGGCGTCGAGGAGCTTGCGGCGATGACCGAGAGCCGTGACGCCAAGCTCCTTCAAGTCCTCCGCCGTCAGGTTCGGCAGGACACTGTCGTCAACTTCGTTGTCGCGGAACGCGGCCTCATATTGCCCAAGGCTCAGGCTCCGCAGCCAGACCGCGACGTCCATGATGTGCCTCGCCCGTGCATCATGTTGCAGGCCCATCATATCTGCAACCGGGTCAGACGTCCGCCGGTACCGGAGAGCAACGAACGTAGATGTTGCAGCCCTCTCGCCGTCCGATTTTGGTTATCCAGTCAGGCTCCCTGCTTTGCAGCGATTGAGCCCGGAATGACGGCAGCTAAAACAAATCGAAGTATTCGTTTTGCTCCCACGCGGTCACGTCGGTACCGTCGACCGCCTCACCGGCTTCGGATTTGAAGCGCGCCAGCTCCGCCTCCTTGAGATGGGCGTAATAGTCGATGAATGATGCGCCGAAAGCCTTCCCGAACGCCTCGCTTGCACGCAGCGCTGAAAGCGCCTGCCCGAGGTCGTTCGGCAACATTGGCGCCTTGGTTTCATAAGGCGTGTCCGCCGATGGCCCGGGATCGCGGCGCTCTGCGATACCGTCGAGGCCGGCGTAAATCTGCGACGCGACATAGAGGTACGGATTGGCCGCCGGCTCGCCGAGGCGATTTTCCAGGCGCGTATCGGCTTCGCCTGGTTGGCCGAGCACGCGGATCATGCAGCCGCGATTGTCGCGCGCCCAAATGGCGCGGTCGGGCGCGAGCGTGTAAGGCCGGTAACGCTTGTAGCCGTTGACTGTTGGCGTGCTGAACGCCGCACCGGCCTCGGCATGACTGAGAAGGCCCGCGAGAAAATGGAGGCCGAGCGCGGACAGACCTTCGCGCGCGTTGCCGGCGAAGGCGTTACCGCCGCCGCGGCGTTTAACCAGCGATTGATGCAAATGCCAACCGCTGGAGAAGAGGTGCGGCAAGGCCGGCCGGCACATGAAGCTCGCCAGCGTGCCATTCCTGCGAGCGATCTGCTTGGTCGCGGCCCGAAATAAAATCATCGTATCGGCGGCGGCAAGCGCCTCCTGCGGGCGGAAGGTGAATTCGCATTGGCTCGGTCCGAGTTCGACTTCCAGCGAGCGAAGCGGCAGGTCGAGCGCTTCGACGCCGTGGCGAATGGGCGCGAGCGCCGCGTCCAGCTGGTCGTAACGGGATTCGGTCAAATACTGATAGCCCTGATTGAGGAGGCTCACTTCGGGCGCGCGCGGCGGCCACGTTGCGTCGGTCGGCGTGAGCCGCGGATTTTCGAGCTTGAACAGATGAAATTCGACTTCAAGCCCGGCGCGAAACGCGAAGCCCTCGGCGGCGAGACGCGAAAGCGCATCGCGTAAAATCTGCCGGGTCGAAAATGGCACCGGCTTGCCGTTGCCGAAGAAGATATCGCAGAGGAGCCAGCCGGTGTTTGGCGCCCACGGCAGCACTTTGAATGTCGCCGGGTCGGCGATCATGACGAAATCACCACCGCCTTGCATTTCCGCCATGTCAAAGCCGCCACCCGCGGTGAATACCGGATAGGCGGTCTTATGCGCGGTGTCCTTGGCGAGCAGCGTCGTTGTCATGGTGACGCCGCTGCCCAAGGCGCCGAGCGCATCGGCGGCGATGAGCGTCTTACCGCGCAACACGCCGTGCTGATCGGCAAACGAGAAGCGGATGAGTTCGAGTTTCTCTTTCTTGATCCGTTGCGCGACGGCGCGCGCCGCCCGCGTCTGCTCCGACGTCCACAAGCCGTGACGGTCGACGAAATCGCCCGCGTGTGGTTTTCGCACCGCCATCAGATGACGTCAGTGTCCATTGGCCCAGCTTTTTGTTTGCTGGCGTTCGTTGCTGGTCCGCTGCCAATAGCCCTGCCAATCGTCGGCCGGCCCGATGCCGTCGACGCAGGCCGGCCCGGTGATCGCGGCCGCCGCTGCGGGATCAAGCACCATCATCGGGCGTTCGGCTTTGGCCGAAGCGTCCAGCGCGCGGCGCAAGAGACGCCGGTAGGCGGCAATCGCCTTGTCCGAGGTGCCGAGGTGCTCCTGGGTACGATCCTGGATCTCGCCCATCGACTCGCAGGCCCATTGGTCGTGCACGTTGATGTCGGCGCCCATGCCGGTATAGGTCGCATGCTCCTGCTCGTGCGCATCGAAACCGTAATCGTTGTTCTTGTTTCGGCGCGGAATGTAATCCGGCAGCTCGTACAGTTCGAGCCGCTGGCGCCGCATCTCATCCTTGTTCACCGGCGCGCCGAACGAGGTGAAAATCGCATACCAATAGTGCTTTACATCATCGATCGGCACGTGCCACTGCGAAATGGTCATCTCGCGGCTCATCGGAATGATGAACGCATTGGGGAAGATCAAATTGGTGACGCGGATGTGGGCCTTTTCCTCGCTGATCTGGCGGAGCGTCGCCAACCGAAAGCCGTAGTCGGTCGGCTCGACCTCGATCCGCGGCCGCGGAAACTCACGCATGATCTGCGTCATCGGCATATCCGAGTCTTTCGACTTGTCGCGGAACATTTTGCCGTACCCTTGCTCCGGGTCTTCGTCCTCGAAGAACCGATGCAGGAACGACGTGTGCACCGGATCGATGCCGACTTCGAGCGATTGCAGCCAGTTGCAATCGATCATGCCCTTGAAAGCGAAGGTGTGAGTGGACGGGGCGATGAAGCAGTCAAAGTCGGGAAAGGCCGGCGGCTCGCCCGGACCAAGATAAGCCCATAGGATGCCGCTCTTTTCCACCACCGGATAGGACTTCTGTTTGATGTTCGCGGCCATTTTGCTGTTGTCGGGTTCCGCCGGCGTTTGCAGGCACTGACCGCCGACGTTGAACAACCAGCCGTGGAACGGGCAGCGCAAGCCGCCATCTTCCAATCTGCCGTAAGCGAGGTCGGTGCCGCGATGCGGGCAATGGCGGCCGAGCAGCCCATAGCGGCCCTCGTCGTCTTTGAAGGCCACCAGGTCTTCGCCGAACAAGCGCACCGGCTTAACCGGCCGGTTGCCCGACAACTCGTCGACCAAAGCCGCCGGCTGCCAATAGCGCCGCATCAGCGTGCCCGCCGCGGTACCGATATTAGTCCGGGTGATGAGATCGTTCTGTTCCGCACTCAGCATGTCGAGCCTCCGAATGCATGCGACCAGATGAAATTTTGACTTGTTCGTAGACCGAACGTATGTTCGAATAACTTTATCAAGTGGCGCTAATGCCGGCAAGCCGTTTGCAAGCCCGCGCCGGCCCGGCTCCTCAATAGCGGAAACGTTACCATGGCGGAGCCGTGCCGCGGATAAAACGAAACCGCGTGGAACAGCGGATCGCCGAATCCGGCGGTCCGGAATTTCTTGAAGCACTATCGCGCGGCCTTCGTGTCATCGGGACGTTCAATCGCGAACGCCGGCAGCTCACGCTGAGCGACACGGCGCGCCTTGTCGGCCTGCCGCGCGCATCCGTGCGCCGCACGTTGCATACGCTGGTGCATCTCGGATTTGCCGAAACCGATGGCCGGCTGTTCCGACTCACGCCGCGCGTGCTGACACTCGCGACCGCCTATCTGCTGTCGAACCCCATCTCCGATATTCTCCAGCCCGCGGTCGAGCGCATGAGCGCCCAGGTTGGCGAGGCGTGCTCGGCCGCCATCCTCAATGGCCGCGACGTGATTATGATCGCGCATGCCTCGCCGAGCCGGGCGATAAATCTCGGCGCGCAGATCGGCTTTCGGCTGCCGGCTATATCAAGTTCGCTTGGCCGTGTGTTGCTGGCGACGCTGGACGATCGGCAGCTCGACAAGCTTCTGGCGCAAACCCGTCCCGAAAAATTGACTTCCGTCACTATCGTCGACCGTGCCGAGTTGAGGCGCGCGATCCGTAAAGCGCGCGATGACAATTATTCGCTGGTCGACCAGGAGGCAGAAATCGGCTTCCGCTCGATATCGGTGCCGCTCCGAAGGTACGACGGCACGGTGGTTGCCTCGCTCAACATCGGAGCACCCAGCAACCGCTGCACCCTGGAGACAATGCGCAACGTTCTGCTGCCGAAGCTCACCGCACTGGCGGCGGAACTACAAGGCCAACTGATCTAGACACCCCCTCGCCGATTTCGTGAGCGTCAAAACCCTGGCAGCGCCAGAATCTTCGGCGTTTTCGGCAGCGTAGCCTTCGAGACGACCAGCGACGGCACATCCGCGCGCTCGACCGGCCATTGCTCTTGGGCACGCTGCAGGAAGCGGTCGAGCGTGTACCAGCCGAAAAAATGCATCGGAATGATCAGCGGCGCCTTCAACGCCGTAAGCACCTCCATCATCCCGTCGAGATCGAGTGTGTAATTGCCGTCGACGGGCGCCATCACCACGTCGATGCGGCCGATCGCGTCGAGTTGTGGTTGCGTCAGCGTGTGGTGCAAGTGCCCGAGATGGGCGATGCACATATTCGCGATCTCGAAGATAAAGATCGAGTTGCCGTAGCGCTCGGTGCCGCCGCTCCAGTTACGAATGTTGGTCGGCACATTGCGCACGCGGACATCGCGATATTTCAGATCCCAGATCGCGGGCTCTTCGGCGCTCGACCCCCAGCCGCGCAGCACGTACTTGATCGCCGGGTCGGGATTGTCGGTGTAGTGCGTGTCGTGAGCATGATTCATGGTGGCAATGTCGGGCACCACCGCCGGCTTCACATAGTCGTTGTAATCGGTGGCGATACGAACGCGTTCCGGGCTTTCAATCAGGAAACTGGCGTGACCGATGAACGTGATCCGCACCTGATCGGGATTGAGCGCGGCGAGCCGGAGAGCCGCATGCGTGACAGAAGGCCGATCCCCGGCGACAAGTCCCGGGCAATTTTCGCGCATTTCCGGTCGCGCGGGTTCTGTCGGCTGCGCTTCTTGGGTCTGCGCGGCAGCGTTACGCCACAGCGCTCCGGCGGCGAGCGCGACGGTCAGAAGCAGCGCAGTCAATACCGGGACAGGAGCGCGTCGCAGGCCCAATTGCCATCTCCTCGCAACAGCGCCCGGCGCGCTTTAGGAGGGAGGCAAACTGCATGGCGGCCAAGGCCGGACTATGGCCGGCGCGCGGCGTTTCGCGCCGGGCTAACTAGCGCTCGCTGATCAGCCCTTTGTCGGTGACGACGACCCATTGGCCGTCCTGGCGTTTGATGGTCTGGACGTGACCGAGACCTGGCAACATGCTGCCGGCCGTCACGTCGAACACCCCGCCGAAGCGGCTCGCTACCAGCGCGTGCCCGCGGCGCACGTCTTGAACGATCCAGTCCTGCAACAGCTTATCGCCCTTGCCGGCATCGACATTTGCCGGCGGCGCGCCGATTGATCCGGTCGTCTCCGGCGCGGCCATAGGCGCCGCCGCCGCCACGTTCTTCTTTTCCAAGCGGTCGAGCGCCTCAGAGATGTGCGTGAGCTTGGCTGAAGGTTCGGCTTGCGCGTGCTCGACGCGGTCGAGACGGTCGGCGATCTTGGCGAATTGGCCGTTGGCGCCGCGCGTTGCCCCGTCGAGGTTTGCCTTGAGCGTCGCCAGTTCGGCAAGCTCGGCTTTCATGGTTTGCACCGCACTCGCCTCGATTTTGTTGGAACCGCCGGACCCGAACCAAAGATATCCGAGCGTTGCCCCGGACAGCGAGCCGAACGCCGCGCCGCCCACGGCGGCCAAAACCACGGCAGCCGCGAGCGGGGTCCGCCATGATGGGCGCGGGGCCACATCCGCAGCCCGAACTGGCATGTTGAAGAATCTCCTGCGGGTCTCATCCGCCGAGCGCGCTGCCGCCATCTCAATAGCAAGCCGCAGCGTCTGGTCACCGAAGTCAGGCATGGCCGGCTCAGGCTCAGGCAAATCGGCTTTGGCGCGTTTCGGGAAGCTGCTCGCGGACGCCGGAGCAGACGCGGGCGCAGTCTCAGCGGCGGCTAGGCTATCGAGCAGGGACACGAAGGGAAGCTCGGTCTTGGTTTCCAGCCCGGCTTCGGGCTTAGTGTCTAATTCGGCGTCGGTTTTGGCCTCGATTTCGCTGGCCATGGGGATTCTCCGGATTGGGTTATCTTCCGGTAATCCCGTTTGGTTAGTAATCAGTTAGCGTTTGCGGAATTGGCGGCACGGGCGCGGCTTCAGCCGCGAAGGGCCGGTCTCTCTACCCCGCCAGTTTGGAAGGTCCAATTAGCCGGCGGCCAGACCGTTCTCGCGGGCAAGGTCTTTGAGCGAGGCCTGCGGGCGGGCGCCGATGTGCTGGATGACTTCGGCAGCCGCCATGGCGCCGAGGCGGCCGCAGGTGCGGTCGTCGGCACCGCGGGCAAGGCCGGACAGAAATCCCGCAGCGAACAGATCACCCGCGCCCGTCGTGTCGACCACGCGCTCGACCGGAAAGGCCGGCACCGCCTCGGTACCGTCCGGACTGATCACCACGCAGCCTTGTTCGCTGCGCGTAACCACGGCGGCGGTAACGTCGGCACGCAGCGCCTTGATCGCGGTGTCGAAGTCGGCGGTCTGGTAGAGGCTGCGCACCTCCGCTTCATTGGCGAAAATCAGATCGACGGTGTGCGAACGCATCAGATGCAGGAATTCCGCGCGCCAGCGGTCGACGCAGAACGCATCCGATAAGCTGAGCGCGACTTTGCGTTCGGCCTCGTGCGCAATCTGGGCGGCTTTCACGAAGGCGTCCTTGGCGTCCTTCGGATCCCACAAATAGCCTTCCAGATAGAGGATGGCGCTTGCAGCCACCGCGTCGGCATCAATGTCAGCCGGAGAAAGGTTTTGCGCGGCACCGAGATAGGTATTCATGGTGCGCTCACCGTCGGGCGTCACCAGGACGTAGCAGCGCGCCGTCGAGGGGCCGTCCGATGCCGGCGCCGTCGTGAACGCCACGCCCGCGGCGCGGATGTCGTGCGCAAAGGCGCGGCCGAGCGGGTCGTCCTTCACTTTGCCGATGAAAGCCGTGCGCGCGCCGAGGCTTGCAAGGCCGACAATTGTATTCGCCCCGGAGCCGCCTGAAGTCTCGACCGCCGGACCCATCGCCTCGTAGATCGCCGCGGCGCGCGGCTCGTCGATCAGCGCCATCGTGCCCTTGTTCATGCCCTGCTTGAGCAAAAAGTCTTCTTCGGTGCGGGCGATCACATCGACAATGGCATTGCCGATGCCAAGGACGTCGTAACGCGGAGCGGGCATGAAAAACTCTTTTTGAAACGGGAAGCGAATGCGCGGGAAGCGCACTATACCGAGCACGGTCTTGCTGGCAATGGCGTCCACGGGCCCACGCCGGTCAGCTCACGGACATGGGCAAGTCGTGGCGCGCGGCCCACGGCTCGCACTATTTTAGAAACAGTTCTAATTCTTCGAAGAAGCGCGACGTGGCCGGATCCTGCTCCAGCAAGGCATGATTGTTCCCTTGCAGAACAATGAATTTGGCGCCGGGAATCCCCGCAGCCAGTTGCCGGCCGGCTTCAATCGGCACTTGAGCATCGCCGCGTGCATGCATCACCAGCGTCGGGACTTTCACCCGGGCCAACAAATCGACGATGTCGATGTTGCCGGTGGTCTCGAAATAACGCGCGGCCCCTTCGGCTGAAGTAGTCTTGCGCTGCAGATCGTTGAAACTTTCCACCTGTTGCTTGTTGGCGTCGGGCATCAATCGCGCGGCGAATAACTGGCGAATGGCCGGGTTGTCGGCGCCCCATTCGAGCCGCATCAGGGTCACGAGCGCCTGGCGCCGCTCGCTCTCTTCCGGTGAGCGCTTGCGCGCCCCGACCGCAAAGCCGCCGCAAAGGATCAGCCGCGAAACCCGGTCGGGGTTTCGTACCGCGTAGGCTATCGATACGGCACACCCTTGCGAGTATCCCAGTAACGGAAAGCGATCGAGACCGGCGGCCTCCACGACTGTTGCAACGTCGTTGACCCACGCATCGAGCGATATGTCTGCTACATCCCAGTCGGAAAGGCCGGTGCCGCGGGGGTCATAGCGTATCAGCCGGTGATGACGCGAAAGGCGAACAAAAAAATGCCGCCAGATCGGGCTGTCCCAATCGTATTCCAGATGGTTGAGCCAATTGCCGGTTTTGACCAGCGGCGGACCGTTGCCGCTGACGGCATAGGCAAGCCGGACGCCGTCGGCAGTGCGACAATAGCCGATCTGCTGCTGTTCGTTGGCGGTCGCGAGCCCATCGCCGTGGATGGAAAAGATTTCGATCGCTTCGGGGATGTTCTTGAGCTGCTGGGGCCCAAGGCTGCGATAACCGAGCGATAGCTTCTTTTCTACCTGGTCGTAGGCTTGGCGCGAAATGCAGATGCCGCCGCGTTCGGCAACGCCTTCAAGGCGGGCGGCAATGTTGACGCCGTCGCCGTAGATGTCATCGCCTTCGACGATGATGTCGCCAACGTGCACGCCGATGCGAAACGCCATCTGGCGACTATCTCGAGTGCCGGCATTGCGCGCGGTCATGGCGCGCTGAATCTCGGCGGCACAATCGACACCCTCAACGGCGCTGGAAAATTCGGCAAGCAGGCCATCGCCCATCAACTTGACGATGCGGCCGCGATGCTTGGCGATGCCGGGATCGATGACTTCCGCGCGATGCTTCTGCAGAAGCGCGAGCGCTCCCGGCTCGTCCTCGCGCATCATCCGGCTATAGCCGACCGCGTCTGCGGCCAAGATCGCGGCTAGTCTGCGTTCCACAACAACTCCCGATGACCCGAGCGGTAAGCCGCCGGACGCGGCCGATTCTACTCTAACACACTGACCGCTGGCCACGTTTCGGCCGGCGGCCTTGCACGGTCATGTCCCGTCATGGCATGGACGCTCGCTTGTCGTGGGAGATCGCCGATGGCGTTTCAGGAACTGGTTTTTTCCGGCGTGCAGCCGACCGGCAATCTGCATCTCGGCAATTATCTCGGCGCCATCAAGCGCTTCGTCGAGCTGCAGGA
>DAIUEQ010000132.1:0-4910 GCA_036845025.1 Xanthobacteraceae bacterium
AGCTTCGTCACCGCGGCGCAAGAAACCGACTGGAACTACAAGCGCGCGAGCTACGGCCGGCTCTCGACCCGCCATCTTGGCGTCGAAGCCGGTCTCGGCACGCTCGGCCTCGAAGTCAACATTCTAACGCCCGAATTCGGTCCGCGCGTCTATCTCACCGGGCTCCTGACCGAACTCGAGCTGGAGCCGGACCGGCCGATCACCGAGCAGGTCTGCATCGGCGAATCGTGCAGCCGTTGTCTGCACTCCTGTCCCGCCGACGCGGTGCTGCATTTCGGCATCGACAAGCGCGCGTGCGCGACCGAGGCCCAGGAATTCGGCTTCTCGACCATCCTGCAATTCTTCGAGCGCTTTATCGATGCGCCGTTGGCCGCGAAGGAGCAGATGGCGCGCTCGCGCGACGTGTACGGCTTCTGGCAAGGTTTGCTGCGTGTCGTCGGTTCGTTCGGCGACTGCC
Source organism: Xanthobacteraceae bacterium (assembly GCA_036845025.1). Taxonomy (GTDB): domain Bacteria; phylum Pseudomonadota; class Alphaproteobacteria; order Rhizobiales; family Xanthobacteraceae; genus BOG-931. The sequence continues at coordinate 458 of DAIUEQ010000132.1, forward strand.
CGCGCTGCCTCGCAGTTTGTCCGGTCGGCAACGACTACCACGCGCACCTCGCGGACTTTCAGAAAGCCATCCCGGAGAAGACCCCGGAAAAGGTCGCGCTCGGCAAACGCTGGCGCGACGATCGCCAGCAGGGCGCCGCTATCGCCGGACTCAACGAATGGAATAAGCGCTGGGTCGGGCCGGACGGCTACCAGGGCATGGTGGCGCGGCAGCTGCAGGAATTCAAAAAAGCCCAGCAGCAACGCAAGGACGCGGCCCTGGTCACGGCAGACGGGAACAGCCGGCGCTAGCCATGGTCTCCGCGTTCAGGCAGCCGCTCACCGCGGACGACATCAAGACGAAGGCGCGCGCGCTCGGCGCCGATCTCGTCGGTATCGCCGATGGCGCCAATCTCGAACGCCATCCGCCCGATCCCCGCCGTCCGCAACGCCCTTCCGACATAACCGAGCTCGACGGCGGCCGGGTCATCGTGCTGGCGAAGCGCGTCAGCCGCGGCGTAACGCGCATCGCCGCCTGGAACGATCGCCACAAATACTACAACGACGAGCTCGCGCTCTCGCGGCTGGAAGAGGCTTCGCTCGAGCTGGTCTATTGGCTGGAAGACAATGGCTATCCAGCCATCATCGTGCCGCCGACCCACGCGGACCCCTGGACCTATGACGGCGAGCCGCAGGCGCACATGCGGACGCTGCTCTCGCTCCCGCACGCCGCGGTCGAAGCGGGCCTCGGCACGCTGGGCCTCAATCTGCAATTGCTCACGCCCGAATTCGGCCCGCGCGTGCTGCTGACCGCGATCCTCTGCTCAGTCGAGGTCGCCTGTGACCAGAAAATGGAGGCCGCGCTCTGCCTCGGGCCGAGCTGCGCGCGTTGCCTCAAGACTTGCCCGGCAGACGCGGTCGGGCACTGGACGCGCGACTGGCCGGCCTGCGATCGCTTCCGCTCACCGCACGGTTTCGCCCAATTGAGCGAGCACGTCAGCCGCATCATTTCCGAACCGGACACGGCGCGGCAGAAAGAACTCGTTCGCTCGGAAGACAGCTTCAATCTCTGGCAGAGCATCCTGCGCGGGGCTGGCGTCATCACCGGCTGCCGCCGCTGCGCCGATGTATGTCCGGTCGGCGCCGACTACGCCGCGATGCTAAGCGATGCGCTCGACGACATTCCGGAAAATACGCCGGCGAAGGAGGCGCGCGCCGCCGCGATGGACGCACAAGAGAAGGCGGGATCGCTGCCGGAAACCTACGCTGGGCAGAGCCGCTGGATCGGCGCGTTGCCGCCGCGCGGCTCCTGATCGCATGCCGCCGCTCGCCGAATTGCCGAAGAGCCGTATCGAGATCGAGGGTGTCCAGTCGGCGCGCCGGAAGCGGGCGGTCGAACAAGCGCGCCGCGCGCCGTTCTATAAAGGCAAGCTCGATCACGTGAACCTCGATCGCCTCGACGATCCCGACGAGTGGCGAAAGCTTCCGATCCTCGACAAGGACATGCTGCGCCGGCTCGAAGATCGCGAATTTTACCAAAGCTTTTGCGTTACGCCCGATGACGGCATTGCCGAATATTGGCGCTCCGGCGGCTCGACCGGCACGCCGCTGTTCTATCCGCGCAGCTACGGCGACATCGAAGCGGCGATGATCGGGTTCGCGCGCGTCTACGATTGCGCGCGTTGCCGGCTAGGCAGCAGTGCGCACGTGTCGTTTCCGCTCGGCATTCATCCGGTCGGCCAGATGCTGGCGCGTGCGGCAGGCTCGCGCGGCATCGCGGTGAATTGGGCCGGCTCAGGCGCCACCACGCCCTCGGCGATGCAGCTCGAACTGATCGACCGGCTCAGGCCGGCCATCTGGATGGGGATGAGCAGCTACGGCCTCCACCTCGCCAATCTCGCCGAGGCGCGCGGGCTCGATTTGTCGACGGGCTCGATCGATACCGTGCTGTGCTCGGCCGAGCCGCTTTCGGACGCCAAGCGCGAGAAGCTGTCGCGGCAATGGGGCGCGCGTGTGCGCGATACCTTCGGCATGACCGAGGCCGGCATGATGGGCGCGGAGGATGGTAACGGCGGTGGCTTCCGGATCTGGACCGACCTGTTCCTGATCGAAGTGCTCGATCCGGAGACGCTCGCGCCCATAGAGGAGGGCGCGGTCGGCGCCCTCGTCGTCACGCCGCTCTGGACCAACAACGTCACGCCGTTCCTGCGCTGGAGCTCGGGCGATCTCGTAACCTGGCATCGCGGCGACGACGATTCCGGCCCGTTCGCGGTCTTTCCGCTGGTCAAGCACGCTCATCGCACATCGGGATTCTTCAAGATCCGCGGCGTCAACATCAATCACGCGGACTTCGAAGATTTTGTCTTCCGCAATGTCGAGATCGGCGACTTCAAGGCGGAGCTCGTTACCGAGCGCGACATCGAGACCTTGCTGGTGTCGGTCGAGGTGCGCCGCGGCATCGATCCGGCGGTGGCCGCCGAACGCCTGAAAACCGCGGTGCGCGACCAGTTCGGGCTCACGCCGCAGATCGCCGTGCTCGCCACCGGCAGCCTTGCGCGCGAATTCGAGGGCAGCGTGAAGATGGCGCGGTTTTCAGACCGGCGGGGCTAGGGAGTCCGGAAACGCTCATGCACTCGTGGCCAGCACCCGGTCAATCTCGGCCAGTACTTCAGCTTTCGCCGCCGCACTCAAAAGCGAGGCCTGCACGCTGTTGCGGGCGAGGGCGATGATTTCCTCGCGTGTCAGCGACAGCGCGCTTCCAACCGCGCGGTAGTTGTCATTGACGTAGCCGCCGAAATAAGCCGGATCGTCGGAGTTGACGGTCACCATCAGGCCCTTGTCCATCATCCGCCGCAGCGGGTGGTGGATCAGCTCGTCGATGACGCGAAGCCGCAGATTGGACAACGGGCAGACCGTCAACGCCATGCGCTCGCCGGCGAGCCGCGCCACCAAGCTATTGTCCTCGAGCGAACGATTGCCGTGGTCGATGCGCTTGACGCCAAGCACGTCGAGGGCCTCCCAGACATAACTCGGGGGCCCTTCTTCGCCGGCATGCGCGGTCAAAAACAACCCGGCGTCGCGGGCGCGGCTGAAAACGCGTTTGAATTTGCTCGGTGGGTGACCGGCTTCGGAGGAGTCGAGACCGACGCCGGCAATTTGGTCGCGAAAGCCGAGCGCGACATCCAAGGTCTTTTCCGCATCGGCTTCGTCGAGGTGGCGCAGGAAGCACATGATGAGGCTCGCATCGACGCCGAGCTCTCGCCGGGCGTCGGCGATGGCGCGATGCAGCCCACCGATCACGGTCGCAAACGCCACGCCGCGCGCGGTGTGGCCCTGCGGATCGAAGAACATCTCGACATGGCGGACGTTGTCGGCCTGCGCGTGCACAAGATAGGCCCAAGCGAGGTCGTAAAAATCCTGCTCGGTCACCAGTACCGACATGCCACGGTAGTAGACGTCGAGAAAATCTTGCAGGTTGCCAAATTGATACGCGCGGCGGACGGCCTCAACCGAATCGTAGGGCAGCTTCACGTCGTTGCGCTTGGCCAGCGCAAACATCAATTCCGGCTCGAGGCTGCCTTCGATGTGAATGTGCAGCTCGCATTTGGGCAGCCGTTTGATGAGCTTTTCGGTATCGTCCATCCGTCATCTTTCCGGCATTGCCAGAGCTTTAGGTCTTGTGTGGACCGGCAACGCTTTCAGTCCATTTGCAGAACGACACGGAAGCGCGCCTTGCCGCTCATCATGTGGTCGTAGGCAGCTTGAGCTTGGGCCAGAGGGAAGATTTCATTCATCGAGGTGATGGCATTGAGTTGGCTAAACTCGAGCGTGTCCTCGGAGTCGGGCGCAGTGCCTGAATACCAGCCGCGAACTGCCGCGCGTTTGTTCAGCATGTCCAAAGAATTGACGGTCAAATTCCCGACCGCGCCGATCACCATCATGGTTCCGTTGGGGCCGAGACCGCCGACGATGGCTTGCATCGCTTCGGCATTCGTCACCGTCGCGATGATGGCCTTGGCCCCGCCCATCCCCTGCAACGCTTGCGCCGGATCGGTCGCGGCGCTGTCGATGTAGTCGTGCGCGCCGAGCGAGCGCGCCAGATTTTCCTTATCGCGTCCACGATTCACCGCGACTGTGTGGAAGCCTTGACGTGCCGCGAATTGTATACCGAGATGGCCGAGACCGCCGACGCCGTGGATGGCGACCAAATCGCCCGGTGCCGCTCCGCAGTGACGTAAAGCGTTGAAAGTGGTGATGCCGGCGCAAAGCAGTGGTGCCGATTGAACCGGATCAAGCTCTGCGGGTACTTTCGCCAGCGCTGAAGCCAACGCCAGCATATGGGTCGCATAGCCTCCATCCCGGGTAACGCCGGTCGCACCATGGATATTCTCGCAGGCGAACGCTTCGCCACGGCGGCATCGCTGGCAATAACCGCAAGAGCCGCCGAACCAGCCGACGCCGACGCGATCTCCTAC
>DAIUEQ010000132.1:5010-10137 GCA_036845025.1 Xanthobacteraceae bacterium
GTCAGTCACATGTAGGTGTCGAATCTGGCCACTCCTATAGGACACGTGTTTGATCATGCTTTCGATCTCGGGCATCGTGTCGGCTGTCAGCCCGGCTGAAACTGAAGAGCGGGCGAGGGGGAGGACCATGGGCGTAGACGCCGGCAAGGCCGCTGAAACGTTGATGCGCGATCACGCGGGCGGCGCGACGTTCCAGCCGTTCGCCGCGGACTTAGGAATCGCCACTGCGGAAGATGCCTACGCAGTGCAACGTGAATATGTCCGCCTGCTCGCGAAATCGCGCGGCACCAAAGCCGCCGGCTATAAGATCGGACTCACCACGCCGCGCATGCAAGCGATGTGCGGCATCGACAGCCCGGTGGCGGGCGTCATTCTCCAAGATCGCGTGCACGCCTCCGGCTCGCACATCAGCACCACCGCTTATGGCCGTCTCGGCCTTGAATTTGAGATCGCCGTGCGAGTGGGGCGGGACCTCGTCCCAGTCGGACAGCCGCCAAGCATTGCGGACGTGGCCGCGGCCGTCGATGGCGTCTGTCCGGCGATCGAGCTTATCGACGACCGCGGCGCCGATTATCGCCGGCTCGACGCGCTCTCATTGATTGCCGACAACGCCTGGAATGGCGGCATTGTGCTCGGCAGCTTCGCGCAGTCGTTTCCCGATCTCGCCGATGTCGAAGCCGTGGTGTCCGAAGACGGCAAGGAGGTCGATCGCGGTTTCGGGCGTGACGTGCTCGGCCATCCGTTTCATTCGGTGGCGTGGCTGGCAACACATCTCGCCGCACAAGGCTCGCGGTTGCGTGCAGGCGACATTGTGATGACCGGGAGTGTGGTCACCACCAAATTTCCCGACCGCTCTACCCGCTACCACTATGAGCTGACCGGTTGTGGCGCTGTCGAACTCTCAATCAACGTTTAATCAGCTAGTGCGGGAGCCAAGGTGGACCTCGGCCTGAACAACAAAACGGCTTTGGTCACCGGCGCGTCGCGCGGGCTCGGCAAGGCCGTGGCGGCGGCGCTCGTCGCGGAGGGCGCCAAAGTCGCGATCTGCGCGCGCGATATTACGCGGCTCGAAGCCGCCGCTAAGGAGATCGGTGCGATCGGCATTGCCGCCGACCTTTCGCAAGCGGGTGCGGTGGATGCGGTGTTGCGGCAGGCGACCGACAAGCTCGGCGGTATCGAGATCCTGGTGGTCAATACTGGCGGGCCGCCAGCGGGCGGGTTCAGCGCCATCTCCGACGACGCCTGGCGAAAAGCATTCGAGGCATTGTGGATCAGCGCGGTCGATCTGATCCGGGGGGCGCTGCCGGATATGCGACAGCGGCGCTGGGGACGGATCATGATCGTGACCTCGATCTCGGCGAAGGAGCCGTTGCCCAATTTGATGATCTCGAATGCGCTGCGCCCCGGCCTGCACGGCCTGGTCAACGCGCTGAGCCGCGAAGTGGCGGCCGATGGCGTCACCGTCAACGCCATCATGCCCGGTTACACACTGACCGAGCGGATCCGCGAGATCGGCGTCGATGAAAAACAAGTGGCGGCGCAAATACCGGCCGGACGCATGGGGCGGCCGGAAGAATTCGCTGCGCTGGCGGCGTTCCTCGCGTCGGAACAAGCCGGTTATATTTGCGGCCAGGCCATTGCCTGCGACGGCGGATTTCTGCGATCGATTTGATCGTGTCTTGAGTGCCGGAGGCGGCCACGCATGAAAATCGCATTCCTTGGCTGTCTGGGACTTTTTGTGGGCGCCATCGCCGGTGGCGTCATCGGCGTCGGTCTCGGCTTTTTATGGATCAAGGTGTTTCACACCAGCGACTTCGAAGGCTATTCCGGCATGCTGGTATTTTACACCTTCATGCCTATCGGCATCATAATTGGCGCGCTGCTCGGCGGCGTCGGCCTTGGTCTTGTCGGCGGGCGCGACGGCGGTGAACGACGGCCTACCGGCCCGTCGTAAATTCGGCGATGGTGGGTGAGGCGATACGCCAGGGGCAGAAACAGCAATGACGGACTTTGTACTCGTTCAGGGAGCGTGGATCGGCGGCTGGTACTGGAGGCCGATCATGCAGGCGCTGCGCAAATCGGGCCACGAGGCCTATGCGCCGACACTAACGGGTTTGGGTGAGCGCATCCATCTCATGAGCCCGAGCATCAATCTCGACACCCACATCGCCGACGTCGTCAATCTTATTAAATGGGAAGAACTATCCGACGTCGTTCTGGTCGGCCATTCCTATGGCGGCATGGTAATCACCGGCGTCGCCGACGCTTTATCCGACCGGATCAGATCGCTGGTTTATCTCGATGCCTTTGTGCCGAAGGACGGCGAGGCGCTGGTGAACTTTCTGCCGGCGGGAAGCCCGCCGCCGAAAGTTGTCAACGAGTATTGCCTGGCGCCGCTCCCCGCTGCGTTCTTCGGCGCCAAGCCCGACGTTGCGGCAATCGTCGACTCCCACACGACGCCGATGCCAATCGCTTGCTTCACCCAAACGCTCAAGCTTTCGGGCGCTATCGAGCGCATCAAGAAGAAGACTTACGTCTATTGCAACGTCCCGGCGCCGACGACGTTCACGCAGTTCTACGAAAAGCTCAAAGACGATCGCGACTGGCAGGTGCGCACGCTGCCATGCACGCACGTCGTTCAGATCGACATGCCGACGCAACTAACCGAGTTGCTGGTGCAAGCCATTTAAGTCGGGGGATAGATCTTTTTCAAAGTGCCGGCCGACCGGCGACATAGGTCTGGCCCACGGCGCGGTCGTCGCCCAACGTCATCAGCACGAAAAGCTCGTCTTCTAAATTGCGCGCGACTTCCATGCGGTGCGCCATGGCCGGCGTGGCGCGCGCATCAAGCACCACAAGGTCGGCGTAAGCGCCAGGAGCGATGACGCCGATTTCGCCATCGAGGTTCAGCGCTGCGGCGTTGCAACGCGTCATCAGATCGAAGGCTGAAAGCGCCGGCAGGTTCTGGCCTTGGAGCTGCATCACCTTATAGGCCTCGGCGGCGGTGCGCAGCATGGAATAAGACGTGCCGCCGCCGACATCGGTTGCCAGCGCAATGCGCACGCCCGCGGCGCGAAGCCGCTCGTAGTTAAACAGACCGGAGCCGATGAAGAGGTTCGAGGTCGGGCAAAACACCGCGACCGCTTGCGCCTCCCGCATCAGCGCTACTTCCGAGTCTTCCATATGAATGCAGTGTCCCATCAACGAGCGCGGGCCGAGCAAACCGAAGCGGTCATAGACGGCGGTGTAGCTCGCATCGTTGGGAAAGAGTTTCTTGATCGCCGCGATCTCGTCGAGGTTCTCGTCGAGATGGGTTTGCATCAAAACCGTGGGAAATTCGTTCAACAGCGCGCCGAGTTCGGCGAGCTGAGCGTCGGTCGAGGTGATGGCAAAGCGCGGCGTCACCGCGTAACGCTGCCGACCAGTGCCGTGCCAGCGCTTGATCAGATCGCGGCTGTCGGCGATGGCGGAAGCCGCGGGCGCAAGCAGCCCCGGCGGTCCATTGCGGTTCATTACCGAATTGCCGGCGATCATGCCGGCGTTGCGCTTACGCGCAGCGGTAAATAACGCGTCGGCGGATACCGGATGCGCTGTGCAATAGGCGCACGCTGTGGTGGTGCCGTTGCGGAACAATTCGTCGAGGAAAAATTCGGCATTACGTGCGGCGTGCTCGCGATCGGCGAATTTTTGCTCCTCGACGAAGGTGTATTTTTCCAACCATTCGAGGAGTTGGGCGCCGTAGGAGGCGATCACCTGGGTCTGCGGATAATGAATGTGCGGATCGATGAAGCCCGGCATGATCAAAGCGCCGGGATGGTGAGCAACTTGAGCGTCAGCGGGCAAGCGCGGCAGCAATTCCGCCGCCGGTCCCGCAGCTTCAATACGGCCATCGCCGGCGATCAGCACCAGGCCATCGTCGATGTAACGGTAGCTTGCCGCGTCGCCCGCGCCGCTCGGCGCGCGCAGGAAACTCAACAGCCGGCCGCGGATGCCGCGGAAAGGCGCGCCCGACATTGCCGGATTCATTGCGCCGGCGCGCCGGCGGCGAGCCACGATGCGAGCACCAGGCGTTCCTGGTTCGTCATCTCGGTGATATTGCCCGGCGGCATAAAATCCGAGCGCACCGCGACAATGTCGATCAGCGGTGCGTGCACGCGGATTTGCTCGTCGGAATCAAGCAGCACACCCTTCGGCGCCGCCGGAATGCCGGCCCAGACCGGCTCGCTGGCATGACACATGCTGCAGCGGGACAACACGATTTCGCTGACTTCGGAAAATTTTGGCGCCGGCGGCAGTGCGCTCACCGCCGCCATGCGCGGGCCGGCGGCTGACAGCCAGACAATCGCCGCGACGCCGACGGCCGCCGCGGCCCAGGTCCACCACGGATTGCCCTTGCCGGCATGACGCGAATTGAAGAAGTGCCGGATCACCGGACCGATGGCGATGACGATGGCGACAATCAGCCAGTTAAACCGCGTCGCAAAAAACAGGGGCCAGTGATTGCTCAGCATCAGAAAGACGACCGGCAGCGTCAGATAATTGTTGTGCACCGAGCGTTGCTTGCCGAGCGCGCCCCAGCGCGGATCGGGCTCTTTGCCGGCGAGCATCGCGGCGACCGACTTCTTCTGATAAGGAATGATGATGACGAACACATTCGCCACCATGATCGTGCCGATCAGCGCGCCGATCTGGGTGAACGCGCCGCGCCCGCTGAATACGTGGGTGAAGCCATAGGTCAGCGCCACGAGAAAAACATAGCCGACCAGCGCCAGCGCCACCTCGTGATTGCCGAGCGGCGAGCGGCACAGTCCCTCGTAAGCGAGCCACGCCACCGCGAGGCTTAAGAACGCAATGACTGCCGCCTGCACGGCGGTGAGATCGAGCACCGATTTGTCGATCAGAAAGAGGTCGGCGCCGAGATAGTAAACCAGCACCAGCAGCGCGAAGCCCGACAGCCACGTCGTATAGGCTTCCCATTTGAACCAGGTCAGGCTGTCCGGCATCTGCGCCGGCGCCACCAGGTATTTCATCATGTGATAGAAGCCGCCGCCGTGGACCTGCCACTCGTCGCCCTTGACGCCGTTGGGCAGTCCGGGACGCGGCTTGAGGCTAAGATCAAGGTGAATG
>DAIUEQ010000133.1:0-10135 GCA_036845025.1 Xanthobacteraceae bacterium
CGGCAGCTTCTGCCGCTGCAATAGCTCGGGATGGACGCGCACCACCAGTACTTCTTCGTAATATGAGCGATTGAATATGCCGATGCCGCCGCGCGCCGGCAGATGCTGCGCCGCCGGCCACAAAAAGTCGTGCGCAAGCTCCTCCGCACTCGGCTCTTTGAAGCCATGAACCTCGCAGCCTTGCGGATTTACTCCCGACATGACGTGTTTGACGGCACTGTCCTTGCCTGCAGCGTCCATGCCCTGAAAGACGATAAGTACACTCCACCGCCCGTTCGCGTAGAGCCGTTGCTGTAGCTTCTCCAGCCTGGCAATACCGTCCGCGAGCATATCCTTCACTTCGTCGGCATCCGGGGAGAGTCCAAAGCACTCGGCAGGCTCGTGCCGCGCCAGCCTGAAGTGCTGCGGCTTGTCGATGCGGCAGTGCCGGAGAATTTTTTCGATCTTCATTGCCTACCTCTGCGGACGCAACTCAAGCGACGATTATCTGCTCCAAACGCTCTCAAGAAAGGTTACGACAAATCCCGGGATTTGCGCCGTCAGATCGCCGCGGTCCCGTACGATGCGGATATCGGAGAGTTCAGGGTGCGCACCCGAGGCGAGATAGCGCATGACCCGCGCGCGAAGCTCATGCGCCTTCTCGGCCGAGGTAAAGCTTTTGATGAGCGCGATAAAATTCCGCTCGCGCACCAGACTCCAACCCGGCTGAGCCGAAAGCGTCGCGACGTTGATGCCGGTCTCCTCGACAAGTTCGCGGGCGGCGCTGCCGCCGAGGTCGAGCATCCCGTCGGTGACGTCCTTTGGATCCGGCGTCCCGCAAGGAAAATAGAGCAGCCCGGCTGAAGCTGTATGATCGGCCATTAATCCAAGCAGATATCCGCCGTCAGCGCCGCGCACGGCCGCCATCGCGAAGACATTGAAAACGTCGGGGTCGGGGAAGTTCCAGTCACGCCAGGCCACAAAGCTCGCGAAATCGGTCTCGAAACTCGAACCGCTCAGCAAGCCGTTTTCAATCCGGTAGTCCTTGAGCAGTAGCACGCGGCCGTTCCACAGCTCTGGCTGTCGTTCTTTCCTCGTCGCAAAGTGAGCGTCGATCTCGGCTCGCCGTTTGACGGCAAACTGCCACTGCCACGGCGCGACAGTGATTTCTACGCGTCCGACTGGTACGATCTCGAGGACTGCGGCGCCTGACATGTGACGGTCTTAAGCATCGGACCGTTTGCTGTCACCAGCAATGAAGCGAGTTGGCGAATTAAACGATAATCGCCAAGCGAATCAGTTCTTCCACGGATTGACGAATAGACCGACGAGGCCGGCGGCAAATCCCTTGGCATGTACGGGTGGCCCGCCGTTCGGTGCCAATTTCTGGACGACTTCATCGTGCGTTAGGCCGGGTGGCAACTCTGTTGGATCGAAATCGGTCGCAACCAGCACGAAGGTGTAATGGTGCGGCATCGTATTCGGCGGTGTGCACGGTCCCGAATAGAACCCAACGCCCTGCGTGCTCTTGCCGCCGACATATTTGTCAGACGGCTTGCTCACCTCACCTTCGGCAAACCCGGTCACCGAGGTTGGAATGCCGTAGGCGACCCAATGAAACACGCCGGCACCGGCGCGGCCCTCGGGATCGGTCAGGAAAAACACGAAGCTCTTGGCGCCGTCCGGTACATTGCTCCAGGAAAATTGCGGCGACACGTTATCGCCGACACAATTCGGGTTGTTGTGACTGTTAGTGGCGTTATTCGCGACATTCTTCGGCATGAGTTTGCCATCTTGGAACGTCGTCGAGCTCAGCGTGAAGACGTCGGCGGCCCTAGCCGCCGCTGCGGCGCCCGGCACGGTCATTAGCGCGATAGCTGCAGCAAACAAGTGGCGGCTTGCCTTCATCGTAATCTCCCAGTTCGGCGGCCGGCAGTTTCTGCCACGGGCGGCTTGCGATCAAGCGGGAAGCACAGCGGCCTTCATCGCCGACGCTCCACAGCGAATCCCATTGCCACGGCGCAACCGCAATCTCCACGCGTTCGACCGGAACGATCTCCAAGAACTCGGCGCCTGACATCGGACGGTCTTTAAGCGCCGGGCCTTTGCTGTCACCAGTAACAAGAAACTCGGCGAACAAAATGGTAGTGCCCGCTGCGGACAAAGAAAAACCGGAACCCGGCGTCGCCGAGTTCCGGTAACATTCACGCCTCTCGTCGACGCTTTTTCGAACTACGCCAGCTGATTCCCAATCGGCAGGCGGCGGATGCGCTTGCCGGTCGCAGCGAAGATGGCGTTGCACAGCGCCGGAGTGAACGGCGGCACACCTGGCTCGCCGACACCACTCGCCGGAACGTCGATGCCGTTCTCCACGATGTGCGTATTCGTCACCGCTGGCGATTCGTCGTGCCTAACGACTTGATAGTCGTTGAAGTTGCTCTGCTCGACCCGCCCGTTCTTGAGCGTGATCTCACCGTACTTGGCGAGCGACAGCCCCATAACCGCAGCGCCTTCGATCTGCGAGCGGATGCGTTCGGGATTGACGTAGAAACCGCAATCGATCGCGGTATCCACGCGCGGCACCGAGAGGTTGCCCTTGTTATCCACCGCGACCTCGACGACGGTGGCGATGTAGCTGACGAAGCTGCGGTGCGCGGCAATGCCGAGACCGTGGCCGGCCGGCAGTTTGCGCCCCCAACCCGCCTTCTCGGCGACGAGTTCGGTGATCCGCCGCAACCGTCCGGTGTCCACGGGATAAGTGTCGTACGGTTCGCCGTAGTCCCACCATTCGGTCGTCGCCTTCTTCGGCGCGTCGACGATGCGTGCCGGACCGATCAGTTCCAGCAACATGTCCTTGGGATCGCGGCCGAGCTGGTGCGCGATCTCGGCGACGAACGATTGGATCGCCCAGGCGTGCGCCACGTTGTTGACTGAGCGGAACCAGCCCACCCGCACGTGCGATTGGGCCTCGCCGCTTTCCAGACGGATGTTCGGTACGTTGAACGGCGTGTCGACAAAGCCCATTCCGAGCTCAATGAAGCCCGGCAATTTGTTGTCGGGCACGAAGTTCGCGAACAGGCTCGGAGCCGCGCTGCGATGCCGCCAGGCAACGACCTTGTTGTCCTTGTCGAGGCCGGCTTCGAGACGCTCCGCCGTCACGGTGTGATAGAAACCGTGCTGGATGTCGTCCTCGCGGGTCCACACCACCTTGACCGGCGCGCCGTCGGTCGCCTTCGACAGCACCGCCGCCTCCAGCGCGAAGTCCCATTTCGACTTGCGGCCGAAGCCGCCGCCGAGCAACATCTCATGCAAAACCACGTTTTTGGGGTCGAGACCAAGTCGCTTGGCAATGTCGTCACGGGCGCCGCCGGGGCTCTGGGTCGAAGTCCAGACTTCCAGCTTGCCATCGGCCATCCGCGCGGTGGCCGCGGGCGGCTCCATGGTCGCGTGCGCGATGTGCGGCGAATAATACTCGGCCGTGATCACCTTGGCGGCCGATTTGAGCGCCGCATCGGTGTCGCCTTCGTTGCGTTCCATGCGTCCGGGCTTACGGACGTTTTCTTCGAGCGACGCTTTATAGGCGACCGAATCGAACGATGCGTTCGGACCGTCGTCCCAGACGATCTTCAGCGCCTCGCGGCCCTTCATTGCCGCCCAAGTGTTTTTGGCGATCACCGCAATACCGCCAAGCGGCGCGAACGCCGCCGGCGGCGGCGAGCCGTCAATAGCGACGACCTTGACCACGCCTGGCACCTTCATAGTGGCGGTGGCGTCATACGACGCAACCTTGCCTAGGAACACCGGCGGCCGAGCGACGACGGCATAGAGCGTCCCAGGCAATCGCACATCCTGGCCATAGGCCGCCCTGCCTGTCGTGATGTCGAACAGATCAACGATTGTTATGTTGCCCTTGCCAATATAGCGGAAGGCACTTGGGTCCTTGAGGTGCAAGGTCTCGGGCGCGGGCACCGGTTCGGCGGCCGCATCAGCGGCGAGTTCGCCGTAGCCAAGCTTCTTGCCGGTCGGCGTGTGCACGACCTCGTGGAATTTCGCCACGACCTCGTTGGCATTGACGCCCCAACGTTTCGCGGCGGCGTTTTCCAGCATCTTGCGTGCTCCGGCGCCGACTTGACGCATCGGCTGGATGAAGTGGCGCACGCTGCGCGAACCGTCGGTGTCCTGGTTGCCGTAGGTCTCCTCATCGCCCGGAGATTGGACGACGCGCACGCGCGACCAATCAGCGTCCAGTTCGTCGGCGACGATCATCGGCAGCGAGGTACGGGCAGCGCCATTTCCCATCTCGGCGCGGCTCGCCACGATGGTCACGATGCCGTCCTTGTCGATCGAAACAAAAATGTGCGGGTTGGTCACCACCCCGTGCGGCATCTTGTCGGCGCCGGTGGCATAAGCCTTGGCGGCGCGCACTGCCGGAAACTGGGCTGCCAGCACGAATACGCCGGCACCGGCGACACTTTTGAGCATGCCGCGGCGGCTGACATTGGCGATAGCGACGTTTTGTTGATTGCGCTGGTAAGTCATGTCAGGCCCCCTTTGAAGCGGCGCGAACGGCCGTATGGATGCGCTGATAGCAACCGCACCGGCAGATGTTGCCGTACATAGCGTCGTCGATCTGCTTGTCGGTGGGCGCAGGAGTTTTCGCCAACAAGGCGGCCGCCTGCATGATCTGGCCGGCCTGGCAATAGCCGCACTGCGGCACACTGACGTTTCGCCAAGCGACTTGGACCGGATGTTCGCCTTTGGGATCGAGACCTTCGATGGTGACCACCGATTTGCCCGCTAGGTCCGACATGGCAATTCCGCAAGAGCGGATGGCGTCGCCGTCGAGATGAACCGTGCAGGCTCCACAAAGCGCAACGCCGCAACCGAATTTCGTTCCAGTCAGGCCGAGCTCGTCGCGCAGGTACCACAAGAGCGGCATCGACGGATCGCCGTCGAACGTGTGCTCTTGTCCGTTCACACGAACATTGACCATTATTCCCTCCGGTGGCGGTAATTCTAGGCCGCGCGCTGCCGCCCTCAGCTCACGACGTTGCCGGACTCGGCGGCTGCCGCCGCTGACCACCATATTGCGGTCGCTTCGATCAGCCGTTTTTGATGCTGCGAGTTGATCGGCGCCTTTGTTGACATTGAATAAAGAGTGACGCGGCGCCTGCGTCAGAATGTCATGCTAAATGTCGTGAGATTCTTATCAAGACAAATTCTAAACTGATGAGATGTTGGAAGCCGGAGCCGCGCGCAGTCGTGGGACGCTACCCAACAAAGTTTCTCGAAAAAACCCTGAACGCGCCAAAAACGCCGCCTTTTCGTGCGTCTGCATCGCTCCGTTTAATTCAGATCGCCAAAAACTTGTCGATTTGGCAAGAATGTTGCGGAACGACGTCACAGAATTTTGATAACACCAATTTCGTCGCCCGCGTGCTGTGTGCAGCGCACAATCCGACAATCAATCGCAGTCGGGGAGGCTTACGAAGATCAGCACGCCGAGAATCACCATTGTCAGCCGGAACGCCGCCTCTTGCCCGTTCCACGTTTGCGATTGCCACATCGCGAAATATTCACCAGCCACCACCAAAAAACCGAAGAACCAGAGAGCAAAGCCGGCCATCAGGCCGGCGATGGCCCAGACCTTGGCGCGGTTGAAGATTGCGGCAGGCGCGCGAAGGCGAATAAGCAACGCCAAAGCCCCGATAGCCAAAAGCGCACTCGTCAGCCATTCCCAGGCGATGATCAGCGCATACACCTTCGACCACGCGCGCTCGTTGGTGATGGCGCGATGTATCAGCACGTTGTCAGGGAACGTCGTGTCCATGCTCAGCACATGGCGCACGAATTGGTAATTCGAGCCGTAATCGACGACGTTGTCGTAGGCGACGATGAAGGCATATGAAGCGAGCGCACCAACCAGCAGAATTTTGGCGATGCGCATAATCATCCTGGTGACGCAAGTGCCGAGGATTAATTCCTGCTCTTATCGACCAGCGCGCGTTCTTTAATCCACGGCATCATGGCCCGCAATTTGGCGCCGACCTGTTCGATCGGGTGGGCGGCCGATTCCGCGCGCATCGCCTTGAATGAAGTCTGATTGACCTTGTTCTCCAGCATCCAATCCTTGACGAACTTTCCGGACTGAATGTCGGAGAGGATGCTCTTCATCTCCGCACGCGTCTTGGCATCAACCACGCGCGGACCGGAGACGTATTCGCCGTATTCGGCGGTGTTGGAAACCGAATAATTCATGTTGGCGATACCGCCCTCGTAGATGAGGTCGACAATCAGCTTCACTTCGTGCACGCACTCGAAATAGGCCATCTCCGGTGCATAGCCCGCCTCGACCAAGGTCTCGTAGCCAGCCTTCATCAGTTCGACCAAGCCGCCACACAACACCGATTGTTCGCCGAACAGATCCGTCTCGCATTCCTCGCGGAACGTCGTCTCGATGATGCCGGCGCGGCCGCCGCCGATCGCCGCGCCGTATGACAAGCCGAGATCATGGGCATTGCCGGACGAATCCTTATGGATCGCGAGCAGACACGGCACGCCGGCGCCGCGTTGATACTCGGAGCGCACGGTATGACCGGGTCCCTTCGGCGCGATCATCATCACGTCGAGATCGGCGCGCGGCTCGATCAGGTTGAAATGGATGTTGAGCCCGTGGGCGAACATCAAGGCCGCGCCGTCTTTCATATTGGCCTGCAGCTGGCCGTTATAGATGTCGGCCTGCAACTCGTCGGGCGTCAGCATCATCATCACGTCGGCCCATTTGGCGGCCTCGGCGACTTCCATCACCTTGAGCTTCTCACTCTCCGCCTTCTTCACGCCCTGCGAACCCTTGCGCAACGCGACCGCGACGTTCTTGACGCCTGAGTCGCGCAGGTTGAGCGCGTGGGCGTGGCCCTGGCTGCCGTAGCCAATGATAGCGACCTTCTTGCCCTTGATCAGGTTCAGATCGGCGTCGCGGTCGTAATAAACGCGCATCGTGTTTTACCCCTGCCTAGGCCCTGCCCTACTGCTTGGCCGTTTCTTGCCCGGTGCTTCTAATTTCCGGCCGCGGCTGGGACAAGCCCGGAACGCGCCGCGCGACGCTTTATCGGGGGCTTGCCGCTCGCGGCGCAATTGCCGTCGAATTGTTCGCGGGCGCGCGCGATCTTCGCCTGATTGCGGATCGCCCAGGCGCCGAGTGTCGCCACCGGGTCGAGCAGGTCGCGTCCGAGCGGCGTGAGCGCATAATCCACCCGCGGCGGGATGGTCGGAAACACGGTGCGCGTGACCAACCCATCGCGTTCTAGGCCGCGCAGTGTCAACGTTAGCATGCGCTGGGATATGCCACCGATCGAGCGCCGCAGCTCGTTGAAGCGGAGCGACCCCTCACCGAGCCGGGAAACCACCAAGATCGACCACTTGTCCCCGACGCGGGCCAAAACATCGCCGATCGCGCGGCAATCGCCCGGCAAATGGATCTCACCTGGTTTCATAATGCGCCTGCATGCGGAGTTGCATCCTAGGCACCTATTTAGCGTCAGTTACCGATTTTAACCAGGGGTATTTGCTGCTCCGGATTCCAGCCGCCGTAGGAATAAGCGGGCCGACTTGCGTCAAATTCAGCTCTTCATCTCTTAGGTTTCGAAATATTGCGGCCGGTCGAGGTCGGCAATCAGCCCGGGCTGTTTCGGCTCCCAGCCCAATAATCTCCGCGTTCGCTCGCTCGAAGCCGCGGCATTGAGCGCCGCGAAATGCGTGAACCAGCCAAAGTGCCCGACCGCTTCTTCCGGCGTCTTTCCAGCCGCTGGTACATTCAGACGGCGCCCGATCACAGTTGCGATCTCTTTGAACGGCACGCCCTCGTCGGCGACTGCGTGATAACGGTCTCCGCCAGCGTTTTTCTCCAACACCAGCCGATAGAGCAGCGCCGCATCGAGCCGATGTACTGCCGCCCAGCGATTGAACCCGTCGTCGACATAGGCCGATATACCCTTCTCGCGCGCAAGCCCGATGAGAATCGGCACGAAGCCGTGATCGCCGTCGCCATGAGTTGATGGCGGAAGCCGAACCACCGACACGCGCACGCCGCGCGCAGCAACCGACGCGGCGGCTTGTTCGGAAGCGATGCGAGGATTTGAGCCGGAAGGCTCATCATCTTCGGTCGAGAGGCGGCCGGGCAAAGCCGGTACAAGCCCGGTGCCTGAGGTGACGATCAACTGCCTGTCGGAGCCGGCAAGCGCGGAGCCGAGCGCTTCGATAACACCCTGATCGGTCTCGCAGCTCTCCTTGAATTTCGAGAAGTCGTGGATGAAGGCCGTATGGATCACCGCGTCTGCGCCGGACGCTCCGCGGCGCAGGCTGTCAAGGTCGGCAAGGTCACCGCGATGCACCTCGGCGCCCACGGCGTTGACGGATTTGGCGCCCGCATCCGATCGCGCAAGACCGATGACCTGATGGCCCCGGGCTATAAGTTCTTTGACAACAGCCGAACCGACAAATCCCGTCGCACCGGTCACAAACACACGCATGATGCCGTCCTCCATGTTTGTTTGGACGATTTACTTGGCAGTCATTTGGGCGCATGTTATATCCGGGTAAAGTGGTTATCTTATCCCGGTATAATGGCTAACAGCATGAGCCTTCTCGCAGGCAACGAAAACGTCCTTGGGATTTACCTGCGGGATCGGCGTACCAGGCTCGATCCGGTGGCCTTCGGCTTTTCTCTGACCCGGCGGCGAACGCCCGGATTGCGCCGCGAAGAGGTGGCGCAACGCGCGAATGTCAGCGCCACCTGGTACACGTGGCTCGAGCAGGGCCGCGGCGGCGCGCCATCGGCCGAAGTGCTCAACCGCATCGCCCGCGCGCTTATGTTGACGGACGTGGAACGCGAGCATCTTTTTTTGCTCGGGCTCGGCCGTCCACCTGAAGTCCGTTATCACGCCAGCGAGGGCGTAACGCCGC
The DNA here is from genome assembly GCA_036845025.1 of Xanthobacteraceae bacterium. Classification (GTDB taxonomy): domain Bacteria; phylum Pseudomonadota; class Alphaproteobacteria; order Rhizobiales; family Xanthobacteraceae; genus BOG-931. The sequence goes on from DAIUEQ010000133.1 coordinate 8,941, forward strand.
GACTACAGCGCGTGCTCGACGCGTTCGAGCTCAGCCCCGCGCTGGTGAAAACATCGACATGGGACGTCGTCGCCTGGAACCGGGCGGCGTCAGCAGTGCTGACCGACTATGCAAAGCTTCCGCCGCCCGAGCGCAACATTCTCCGCCTTCTCTTCTGCAACGCTCGCGTTCGCGCCGCGCAGCCGGATTGGGAAAGCGTGGCGCGTTTCGTCGTGGCGGCTTTCCGCGCCGAAGCGGCTCGCGCCGGCGCGGCCGAGCGCGTCAAGGATTTGGTCGATGAACTCTCGCGGGAGAGCACCGAATTTGCGGCGATGTGGCGCGACAATGACGTTCGCAGCTATGGCGAGGGCACCAAGCATTTGCGCCATCCGAAAGTCGGCCTGATCGCGCTCGAATATTCCGCGTTTGCGGTCGATGGCCGGCCCGACCTCGGCATGATTGTCTACAACCCGGCAACACCTAAAGATGCCGACCGCATCAGAACTCTCATCAAGCCCACCGAAACAAGCCGCCGCGCCAGAACTGGTCGCCGCTGATCACATCCCCTCGGGCCCGCGGCCGATCGCCACCACGCCTGAGCGCGAGACCTCGACTAACCCAAGCGGCAGCATCAAACTGATGAAGCTTTCGATCTTATCGGAGGCACCGGTGATCTCGAACACGAAGCTCTCGCTGGTGGCGTCGATCACGCGCGCACGGAAAGCATCCGCGAGCCGCAGCATTTCCATGCGCTTTTCGCCGGTGCCGCGCACCTTGACCATGGCCAGCTCGCGCAGCAACGCCGGACCGCCGCTGGTTAGATCGATCACGCGGTGCACGGGCACCAGCCGGTCGAGCTGGTTCTTGATCTGCTCGATGACCATCGGCGTGCCGCGGGTAACGACGGTGATGCGCGAGAGGTGGCTCTCGTGCTCGGTCTCCGAAACCGTCAGCGAATCGATATTGTAACCGCGCCCGGCAAACAGGCCGATGACGCGCGCGAGCACGCCCGGCTCGTTGTCGACCAGCACGCAAAGTGTGCGGCTTTCGACTGCTTCGGTCTTAGTCTGAGCCGGATAATGTGTGGTGGCGGTTGGCGCGTTCATGACTACACCATCACCTTGCCTTCTTCGGTGATGGCATCCTCGATCCGGGTAGCGGCATCGCCGAGCAGCATCTCGTTATGGGCGCGGCCCGACGGAATCATCGGGAAGCA
>DAIUEQ010000134.1:0-10071 GCA_036845025.1 Xanthobacteraceae bacterium
GGGCCTTCGTCGACGATGCGCTGCTTGCCGACCTTGCCCCAGCGCGGCATCACCGCCTGATCGTCGGTATCGGTCGCCCACGAGTGCACCAAGTTGCGCGGGCCGTATTTGTCGATCCAGTCCTGCGGGTAGTCGAACCAATACGGATCGGACATCGCGTCGAGGTGATAGAGGTAGCCGAAGAATTCGTCGAAGCCGTGCAAGGTCGGCAAGTATTTGTTCAAGTCGCCGAGATGGTTCTTGCCGAACTGGCCGGTGGTGTAGCCCATTGATTTGAGGATGAGCGCCGTTGTTACCGATTGTTCGGGCATGCCGACATCGGCGCCGGCCTGACCGACCGTGGTCAGCCCGGTGCGCAGCGGAATCTGCCCGGTAATGAAGTTGGCGCGGCCGGCGGTGCAGCTCGCCTCCGCATAATAGTCGGTGAAGCGCACGCCTTCGGCGGCGAGCTTGTCGAGGTTCGGCGTCTTTCCCGACATCATGCCCTGGTGATAGGCGCCGACGTTGAACCAGCCGATGTCGTCACCCATGATGACGAGGATGTTGGGTTGCTTACCCGACGACGCCGGTTGCTGGGCCTGCGCGACTGAAACCGGCGCTGTCGATCCAAGAGCGGACGCGGCGGCGAGCGTGGTCGTCGCGAGCAGAATCTTGCGGCGGCTCACATCGAGTTTCTTGTCGCTTTGGTTGGCGCTCATGATGCTCCTCCCGGTTTTGCTCGAACGACGCAGCGAAATCCGATGTGGCTGGTCGAGGTGTCGATCGGCTGGGCGTGGCGTGCAGCCGGCCGGTAGCGGCGGCAATAATTCGGTGCGCATAGATGCGAGCCGCCTTTCAGCACCTTGCGCGGGATGTTGATATTCGGCTGGCGCGGGTCGCGGCTTGCCGCTTCGCGATTGCCGCGCGGGTCTTGCGGCGCGCAGCACGGCTTTGCCGACGGATTGGCGTCGTGCTTCGCCGCCCACCAATCGGTAGTCCACTCCCAGACGTTGCCGATCAGGTCGTAGAGGCCGTAACCGTTCGGCGGATAGGCGGTCACCGGCGAGGTTCGCTCGTAACCATCAGTCGCTAAGTTTTGCTGCGGGAATGCGCCCTGCCAGGTGTTGGCTAAATGTCGGCCGCCGGGCGCAAACTCGTCACCCCAGGCAAAGTCTGCGCCCTCCAGGCCGCCGCGCGCGGCGAACTCCCACTCAGCTTCAGTCGGTAACTCCTTGCCGGCCCAGGCCGCGTAAGCCTCGGCATCGCGATAAGCGATGTGCACCACTGGATGATCGTCCAGTCCGCTGACCGAGCTGCGCGGACCACCGGGTCGCCGCCAGTTGGCGCCGAATTTGAACTTCCACCACTGCGACCAGTCGCGCAGATCGACCGAAGTCTTAGGTTGCGTGAACACCAGCGAGCCAGCCTTGAGCATATGCGACAGCGCGCCCGGATAGTCGCCGGCGGTTGGCTTGATTTCCGCGACGGTGACGTAGCCGGTCGCATTGACGAACTTGCGAAACTGTTTGTTGGTTATCGGCGTGCGGTCGATCCAGAAATCGCCAACCGACACGTCATGCGCCGGCGCTTCTTCCGGATAGTGCGTGTCCGATCCCATGCGGAAAGTACCGCCGGGAATGAACACGACATCGAAAGCCCCTTCACGACCCACTGACGTCGCCCGCTCAATGACGTTCACAAGTAGCGGCGGGAACCAAAGCACGGCGAGAAGGCAAAATCCGGCGGTCGCGACGGTATGTTTGCCGGTGGCGCTAACAAGTCGTCGACAGAGAAGCTCGGGATATCGGTAAAATGAAATTAGTCCCGGCGAAAAACCGAATTGGCCAGCGGTTGGCAAGCGTAACCGGCATTTTTCCGCCCAGCCTTCGCTTCGTCTCGCCGATCCGGCATAATTTCCAGTCTCAATTGGCGGGAAGTGGAGGCTCGTTATGACTTTGCCAGATTCAATCTCGGAGCGGGCGCGGCAGGGTGCCCAAGTTCGCCGTGACGTGCTCGGCGCGGCCTATGTCGATGCCGGCAAGCAGAAGGCCAATCCCTTTACCCAGCACTTCATCGAGTTCACGCAAACCCAGTGCTGGGGCAACGTCTGGCTGCGCGAAGGTCTTTCGCACAAGACGCGAAGCATGCTGAATATCTGCATGCTCGCTGCCTTGGCGCGGTGGCACGAATTCGAGGTGCATATTCGCGGCGCGCTCAACAACGGCGTCACACCTGAGGAGATCGCCGAGATCTTACTGCACACCGCGGTTTATGCCGGCATCCCGATCGCGTCCGAAGGCTTTCGCCGCGCCGACGCAGTCATCAAGGATGTCGCGGGCGAAAAGAAGAGCTAGGACGACGGTCGGCCGTCAAACGCAGTCGTTGCGTTCACTTCACCGGCTCGGTCAGGAATCGTTCGTGCGAAGGCATCGGCGATGGCTCTTCAATCACCGCGACGGAAGTCGGCTCCTTCAGAAGCTGCCGCAAGGTTTCAATCGCCTTGGTGACGTCTTCTTTGAACTTACCTGCGGCGTGCTCGACGAACGTAGCGTCCTTCGGCTTGGGTTTGGCGATCCGCATTTCCAAATGCGTCGTGCCATCCGGCAGCTCCGTCAAGGCGCGGGTCATCACCACCTTCGGCGAACCCGGGATCGGAAGGGTGACGCTCATCGTGAAGTAATCGAATGGGCGCCAATCGACCAGCTCTTCGATGATCGCGTCCTTGCCGTGCATGCAGTGAACCGTGCTGCCGACGCCCCGGCGCTGGTTGGCTGATTGATCGACAAGCGCGTCGGTTGGCCACCATTTCTGCCATTGAGTTGGTACGGTGAGATATTCCCACACCGTTGGGCGCGGCGCGGCGATATCGAACTCAAGTACCGCGCAGGCCTTCTCCCGTGTGACCTCGACGCGGGTCTGCTCGTTTTCTTTCTGCCACGCCGCTTCGAGATCGCGCAGCCAGAGCTTGACGTCGCCGATGATGTCGATGGTCTCGTGATGCTCGACGAGACCGTGTGCCGCCGGGTCGATACCGACCGTTTGGAGGCAGGCGTCACTGTATAGCGCATAGGCGCGGCCGCCGACCTTCTCGCTCACGGTGTTCTTGAGGAGCCTGTGAACGACAATCACATCGCGCCCGGCAAGCTCCTCACGCCCGCCCATCTTCTGCTTCACCATCTCGCCGTGGTGGGCGACGAACTTGAAATCGAGATCGCCCATCGCGGCGCAGGCTTTGCACTCGCAAACCGAGGCGTGCTTGATGTCGCGCAGGCGCCGGCGGAAGGTGACATAGGCCTGTTCGATAACATCCTGCAGCATCGAGCCGTCGATTTTCGCGGTCGCGGCATAGACGAACGCGGCGTCGCCTTCGAACTTGGCGAGGCGGAAGGGCGGTCTTAAACCCTTGACCACCGTGTCCATCAGATCGGCGATGATGTCCTGCGCGTGGTCGAGCTCGACCCCGGCGAGGAAGCTCGTGTAACCGGAGATATCGGCGATGACGAAGTAGGCCGATTCAGGATGGGGGAGCATTGTGACCTCTCTCAGAGCGGCTGAATTAGGTGTTGCACGCAATGCGCCAGGCGGCACTCACGAGGAGTGCCGCCGTCTCAATATCGTTATCCGGCAGCGCGCATGCTGGCAAATTCGACCGGACGCGTGACGTGCGCCTCCTTCGGGTCAACGACTCCCAGGCTTTTGACAATCCTGAAATGGCCGTTGTTGGCCTGGGCGATATACATGTTCATGCGAACGTGATGCTGACCGGGCACCATTTCAGCGGGACCGCCCGGCCCCTCGGGGATCTTGGCATGGTCGAGCGCCTTGATCACGTCGGCTTGTTTGAGCGAGCCCGCCTCTTTTACCGCTGCTTCCCAGAGCTTCATGCCGCGATACAGACCGGTGCACGCACCGCCGGCGGTGAATTTGGCGTCGCCGGGATAGCGTTTGTTGTACCGATCCAGCAGATGCTTACCGAATGGATCACCTGCGTTCTGATAATAGTCGAGGCAGCTATACAGGCCCTCCACGTGTTCGGTGGGCACGTAGTTCACGAAATTCTCGTCCATGTATGTACAGACGATGTGCCCGCCTCGCTTCGTGAAGCCGGAATTGTAGAGCTGCTCGAAAAATGGCGTCACACCGGGAGGAACGATGGTGTTGAATACCACCTCGGCGCCGCTCGACACGATCTTTTCGACAGTTCTGTTGTAGTCGGTGTGATCGAGCGGGAAGTATTCCTCGCCGACAATCAAACCGCCGTTCGCCGTGACGACTTGCCGGACTTTCTTGTTCATCACGCGCGGCCAAATATATTCGGCTGATGGCAGGTAGAATTTCTTCGCCCCAGTTTGTTGCATCAGCCACGGAATGAAAGGATCAACCTGCTGCGCCGGCACCGGCCCGGTGCAGAAGATCAGCGGATCGCATTCCTGACCCTCATATTGCTCAGGGTAGATGTAAAGCGTCCGGCCCTTGACCACGGCGGGGCCTTTGATGGCCTGCCGCGTTGAGCTGTAGATGCCGCCGAAGATCACATCGACCTTGTCGTGCAGCACGAGTTTGGTCGCCTTGGCTTCCGCGACGCCGTCGATCGTGGCGCCGTCCTCGACGTAGAGATCGATCTGTCGCCCCAGCAAGCCGCCGGCGGCGTTGATGTCGTCGATCACCATGTTTGCCACGTTGGCATTGGCGATCCCCATGAACGAGAGTGGACCCGTTTGCTCGGCGATGACGCCGACCTTGATGGGTGGTTGCTTCATGACATTCTCCTTTATTTGATGCGCCGGATGATGCGTTCACGTCGGGAGAATGGCGGTTGCCTGCCGCCGGCACATGGGGTGGATTCCCTATCCCTGGGCGAGTTGCGTTGATCGAAGTGACGATTCCGGAACCCTTCGGCTTTAGCGTCGTTACGATTCTGATTTCCGGCAAAGGCTGGCCCCTACAAAGGGCTCGGATGAACAATTCACCGGTAATGTACTGGGCCGTCTTCGCGAGCAGCGCGATCGGTACTGCGTTGCTGGCGTTTGAATTGCTCAAGACGTGGGGCTTGGCTTAGCGAAATGCGGGCGGCGCTTCGCGCCGTGCCGCAGCAACTTCAAATCGGCGCCACTAGCCCCTGCTCGAGGGCGAAAAGTGCCGCTCCCGCCCGGGTCGTGACACTGATCTTCGAATAGAGGCTCTGGATGTGATTGTCGGCGGTCTTCGGCGCAATATCGAGCTTGCGAGCCGCTTCCTTCGCGGTATCGCCGGCCGCGATCAGCCGCAAAACCTCGATTTCGCGCGGCGTCAGACCCGCGAGCCGCGCGCCCGTCGCCCGGCGTGCGGGTTGACCGGCAGCCGTGAGCACCGCCTCGACGGCATCGGGGCAGAGCTTTCCTTCCTTGACCGCGGCGCGGAGCTTTAGGGCCGCGGCGGAGTCGCTCATCGCCGGCCGATAAGGCCGTGCTTCGCGCGCCGTTTGAAATGCTTCCGCGGCGGCGAGAATGCGGGCCGTGGGCGAAAGATCGGGACCCTTGGCATTGCGGTAATAGCCGCTGCCGTCCAGCCGCTCGTGATGGCGCTGCACCAGCGAGGAAACGGCTTTGCCGTTGCCGCCCAATGACGCGAGCGCGCGCTCGCCATGATAGGGATGAAGCTGCGCTTCGTCGGTCTCGCGTTCGGTCAATCGGCCAGCGCGCATCCAGATCGAGACCGGCACCGTCAACTCGCCGATGTCGTGCGCGTAGGCGGCGCGGCGGACGTCGCGTATGTCGGACGCGGGAAGCGCCATCTTTCCCGCCGCGGCGGCGGCAAGCGACGCGACTGCGCGCGAATGGCCGAAGGTAAACGGCATGCGCATGTCGATCATATCGGCAATCGCGAGAAAGGCTTCCTCGCACGCCGCTTCGTCGAGCATGGAATGTGGCTCCGGCTCCAGCGCCAGGATGGTTGCACGGTCGACGGGCCCGTCGAGCCCGGCGAGTAGTTTTTCGGCGTTGGTGAGGAAGAGGTCGACCAGCTCGGGCTCGTAACCGCCGCCGGCTCGCTTGGCGATCATCTCCTTCATGGCCGCAAATCCGTGATGGTCGCTAAGCGCGATGGCATCCTGCGCCATTGTCACGACGCGGACCGGAAATTTCACCGCGTTGCCCGATAGTCCCCGCGGCAGGCCCTTGCCGTCCCAGCGTTCATAGATCTGGCCGAGACTTTCGCGGACGTCCTCCGGCAGGCCGATGCGCTCCGCAATTCTTTGGGCCACCTCGCAGTGCCCGGACAGGATCGGGATGTTCACCTGCGGGCCCTCGGCAAGGCCGCGCTTCACTGCCTCTTCCAATTCTTCGGGCGGTGCGCCGGCAAACTTTCGTTTCAGTGCGCGGACCATGAGCTCGACGAATTCCGCCCTGTTGCCCATGTCGATGTGGTGGAGCTCGCGGCGCAGCGTGATCTCGTCACCCCAGTGCGCGGCCAAGAGATGCGTATCGGCGTTGCAGCCGATGTAGCGCAGCAGCGCCTGATGATAGATGCGGCGGCGGGTGTCGTGGTCGAGCCTGGCAACATCGGCAAACCGCATCCCCAACACGCAGGAGCGCAGCGCGAAATCGCGCGAGTGACCGGTGGCCAAATCGGTCGCATAAGCCAGCGCCATCAGAAAATCAGCGCGTCGAACTCCCGGCAGCGCCATTTGCTCTTCCCCCTAGAGCGGCGGCGCAAATCTATCTCAATTCCACCTTTGCAGCCATCGCGGCAGTCTCCGTCGTGAAAACTTTTGATGTTTTCGCCGCCCGGCAGAACGAAGTCGGTCATGAGACGTTGTCGTTCACCACAGGATCAATGGAGAGCATCAAATGGACGAAAATCGTATCGCCGGCACGGCGCGAAATGTTGGCGGCAAGGCCGAAGAAGCCTTTGGGCGCGCTACCGGAAACACCAAGATCGAGGCAGAAGGCGCCGTGAATCAGCTAAAGGGCGCCGCCCAGGATTTGTACGGGCAAGCGCGCGATGGCGCGATGGACATGGCCGATTCAGCCCGGCAAGCCGGATCGTCATTCGAGGGCCTGCTGCGCAACACCATAGAGAACCAGCCCTACACGGCGGTCGCCATCGCTTTGGGAGTTGGCTGGTTGTTGGGCCGGATGCATCGCCCGCTGTGAACGGAGCCCGGCGGAATGAAACTCCAGAGGGGCTTTAGTTTCCGGAAGCTTCCGCTGGTTCGTTCTGGATCCGGTACTTTAGCAACACCGCGCCACCGTCCAGGGCTCTGCTGCTCTCCAGCGTCATTGTTTTGATCGGTGCGCGCTGATCGCCTTCGGCTTCGGTGGCGTCGAACGCGCTCGGTGCGCCTTTGGTCCCGTCCACGCCAGGACAGATGATAAGATCGATCTCGTCGACCAGTCCCGCGCGCAGGAATGCCCCGTTGGTGGCGCCGCCGCCTTCGACCAGCAGCCGCTTCACGCCAAGATCGCGGTTGAGGATATCGAGCGTCAGGGCAAGGTCGAGTTGAGACTTGCCGGCAAAAAAGTAGTGCACGCCTTCGCCGCGCAGGCCGGCCAAATGCGCATCCGCGACCGATTCCGAAAGAACCGCAACAATCGGGTCGCCGCCGATATCGGAACGGCCCCAGCCGATCTTGCCGTGAGCATCGAGTACGATGCCGTACGCCTTGGCATCGCGAGGTGGTAACCAGGGCTCCCGCGGAAATGTTTGCTTGGCCGCGGGATAGGGCTGGCCTTTGGCAAACTCCTGACCGGTGACGCGGCCAACGAGCCAGGCGTCGCCGGCGAGTTCTTCGTGCACTTGCTCGAAATAATCACTGGCCGCGCCCCGTGGCCGCCAGCGGCTTGGCAAGGTGCGTCCATCGACGCTGCAAGACACCAGACAAATGACATGCGGTTTCATCGGAAAACCCTTCTCGATACGAAGAAGCAAAATGTAAATCCGTGGCGAATTCCGGCTCCGCTCCGACGGCGCTTTTTTGCGCAGCGTGTGAAGTCACGAGTAGCGCAGGAATAGGCCCCTAGGGGCAGGGGAACGCGTCCGCCATGGCGTTATACGCCGCCGCCGCGGCTGGTGTGTCGCGTTTTTCCGGGTGCGCGTTGGCATATTTCACGAACACATCGACGATTTCCGTGGTCTTGGTGTCCGCCGCCGGGCAGGCGTTCAGGAGCCGAGTACCAGCTTGATCGGCCAAGACGGAATATTCCTGAACGGCGCTCATGAAGCCCCAGCATTGCTGGGCCTCCGTGCTAGACGGCAAGAACGCCGTGTCGCCCTTGACGCGCATTCCGCGTTGAAGCGTCTGGCACGCATGCGCCATCTCGCCGGCCGTTTGGGCCTGAACCGGAGTGTTGGCGGAGACCAGGAAGGCGGCGGCGAAAAGAGCGAGTAACCTCTGACCCAAAGGCTTCATGCCGAATTCGGCTTTCATCAGGCTTGTGGCCTTAGCGGAAAAACACGCGCACTAATACCAATAGAATAAGAGCAAAAATTAGAAGTGCCAAAAGCCGGTCGATCCGCCGGCTGCGCTTGGGAGCGCCATAATCGGGTTCTTGCTCGCCGCCGGTCATCGGCGTCGTTTTAATGATGCCGAAGGCCACCGGTAACTGCGATAAGTTACAGTTGCCGCGGCTTCGCGTTTCATTACGCGACGATCGATTCACGCCGGAATTAGCGTTGCACGCCCTTGCCGCCGGCCTTGATGATCAAAACGCCGTGCGGATCGACGGTGAGATGCTGACCGGGGAAGACCACCGTGGTCGAGCCGAACTCCTCGACGATCGCCGGCCCCTCTAACTGAAAGCCGGCGCCCAGCATGGCGCGCGCAAAGACCGGCGTGTCGCGGAATTTCCCCTCGAAATAAACCGGGCGGCTCTCCGCCTTGGGCGGTGTGCCGGCTTTCGCAATCTCCGGAATGCGCGGCCGATCGATCAGGCCGATGGCGGAGACGCAGAAATTGACCAATTCGACTTTCTGTGCGCCGGCGTAATTGTAGCCGAAGGTCTTTTTGTGCGCGGCGTGAAACGCGTCGGTCAGGCCTGAAATGAATGGCGCGCCGATGATGCCCGACGGCGCCGGCACTCGCACCTCCATGGACTGGCCGGCATAGCGCAAGTCGGCTTCGCGCAGGAGCGCGATTTTGTCCGGCGCGATGCCGTCCTTCTCGAGCGCGGCGGCGGCCTCGCGTTCCAGGCCCGCATAGATCGCCGCCAGCCCCGCTTGATCGATCGCGTCCTCGTGCATCACTTTGGTGACAATGTGATCGGTGCGCCAATCGACGGCGAGGAGGCCGAAGGCCGAGAGGTTGCCAGGATTCGGCGGCACGATGGTCGTCTTCATGCCCATCAATTCCATCACCGCGGCGGATTGCGCCGGGCCCGAGCCGCCGAACGACAGCAGCGCGAAGTCGGCGGGATCGATGCCGCGTTGAATGGTCATTTGCCGGATGGCATTGGCCTGGTCCCAGTTAGCGATCTCGACAATGCCTTCGGCCAATTGCTCGGCATTTAAATTGCCGGGAAGCCGCGCCGCCAGCGCTTCCAGTCCGGTGCGCGCGCGTTGCACGTTGAGCTTTATGCCGCCGCCGATCAAAGCCGGCGGCAGGCGGCCGAGGACAAGATTGGCATCGGTAATAGTCGGCTCGTCGCCGCCATTCGGGTAACACATCGGGCCGGGTTCGGCGCCGGCGCTACGCGGCCCGACTTTCAATTGGCCGGTACGGGTGCGAAACGCGATCGAACCGCCGCCGGTGCCGATGGTCTTGATGTCGAGCATAGGAATGCGCACCGGGAAGCGGCCGACACGCCCGCCATTGGTGGTTTTCGGTTTAGCGCCCTCGATCAAGCACAAGTCCGTCGAGGTGCCGCCGGCATCGAGCGTGACGAGATCGGGAAAGCCCGCGATCTCGGCGATCACGGCCGAGCCGAGCGCGCCGGCGGCGGGACCCGACAACGCCGTGGTGATCGGCTTCCGCATCACCTGATCGGGGCTGGCGACGCCGCCGGAAGATTGCATCACCAGGAACGGTTTTTTGTTCAGTTCCGGCCCAAGCTCGTCGCGGATGCGGTCGAGGTAGCGGCTCATATGCGGCTTGATGAAAGCGTCGACCAGCGTCGT
>DAIUEQ010000135.1:0-10069 GCA_036845025.1 Xanthobacteraceae bacterium
TGCACAACATTTAAGCCGCCTCCGCCGCCACCGGCGTGGCGACAGGCAACTGTACCGTAAAGATCGATCCCCGGCCGGGTTCGCTTTCGACAAGCAGATCACCGTTCAGCAATCGCGCAAGCTGATGGCTGACGGCGAGGCCGAGCCCCGATCCGCCATAAGACTTCGCAGTCACGGAACTGGCTCGATTGAAATTCGTGAACAACCCGGCGATCGCTTCGGCGGGAATTCCGATGCCGTTATCTTCGACCGAGATAATGACCTGCGCGTGTTTTTGCGCCGCGACCCGCTTCGCCCGCAGCAATATCTTGCCGTTCTTCGTGAACTTGCCGGCGTTACCCAGCAAGTTGATGAGAATCTGGCGCAAGCGGGTCTCGTCAGTTTGGATGACGCCAAGGGTGCCCACTTTTTCCAGGATAAACTCGTTGCCGTTTTGCGAGACCAAGTTGCGGCAGGTCGACGTCACTTCGTCGAGGCATCGATCGAGATCGATCGGACGCAGAGATACTTCGACGTTGTCCGCCTCGATTTTGGGCATGTACAGCACATCGGAGACCAGCGACAACAAATGCCGGCCCGCGCTATTGATGGTTTTGAGGTCGGCTTCGTCGGCCGAATTCGCGTTGGGTTCGATCTCTTCCAACAAGATTTCGCTATAGCCGATGATCGCGTTCAACGGCGTTCGCAGCTGATGGTTCATTTTTGCCAGGAAGACCGCCTTCGCTTCGTCGGCGCTTTCGGCGTCTTCCTTAGCTTGCCGCAGCTTCGCCGCCGTCACCAAGTGCTTTTCGATCTCCTGGCGCAATGTCGATTGATCCATCACGACATAGGCATAGTAGATCGCCATCATCGAACTATAGAGCGTCGCGCACAGCGCCGAGATCATGCCGACGGTGGACAGCTCTTCCACCGGGACACGCTCCGGAAAGGATCCATTGAGCACATAGGCGATGCAAAAGGCGGCGAGGTGCGCACCGAAGATACTTACAACCAGAAACGCCCGATCGCCGAGATAAAAGAAGCCGATCAGCAGCGCGACCAGCACCCAAGGCAAGAACGGCGAACTCACCCCGCCGTAGAAGAATGATCCGAGAAAGCTGACGAAGGTAAGATCACAGAAAGAAAACAATGCGAGCCAAGTCAGGGTTCGCATCCGTTTCAGAGCGAACGGCAGCAGCCAGAATGCGACGCACAATGCGCAAATCAGCCAAAATACAAAATCGTGCACCGCCAACGACCGATACAGATATCCAAGAATGGCGACGGCACTGAAGGGGCCGATCAAATGGCTGATGACGAAAATTCTCGCCCGCCAGAGATTCGCCGTGTTTATCCGTAGCTCCGCCGGAATAAACCAGTCGATGATCCTAATCAGTTTGTCGCTAAACATCGCCAGTCCTCATGTCCCGCTTTCGCCCACCCTTACGCGACAGCGCGAGCGAGTCGGCGTTCTTGTGGCGCACTTGCGCGATATTCTTCGTACTCAGGCAGCGTGAGATCGACAGCCGCGCGCAGTCTCGCCACCAGCTCCATGACGTTTTCGCCGGTGTGAGTGGGCATCATTTGCAGCCGGAAGCGCGCGTTGCCCTTCGCCACCGCCGGATACTCGACGAGGTTCGCGATCACCTCGAGTTCCGGCAACCGGCGGCTGACCATGCGCGCCAACGCTTCGTCCCCCACCAATACGGGAACGATCGCCGACGGATCGCCGATCACACTCAGTCCGGCCGCGGTCAAAGCATCGCGCATCTGTACGACGCGCTTTAACAACTGCAATCGCAGCTGCTCGCCCTTTCCGGACTTTACGATCTCGAAGGCCTTGGTCACGGTCGCGGCCTGCACCGGCGACAACGCGTTCGAGAATGTCGCAGAGCAACCGTAGAACTTCAAATATTGCTTCACCGCCGGCGAGTTGCAGGCAACAAAGCCGCCGTTGGACGCGAAAGTCTTTGAGAAGCTTCCCATCACGATATCGATTTGCCCGGTCATCCCCTGCATACCGATAAAGCCGCGCCCACTCTGGCCCATCGCCCCGAGATCGTGGGCAACGTCGACCATTAGGGTTGCGCCGTATTCGCGGCAAAGCTCCTGCATGACGCGCAAATTCGGCGAATCCGAATCCATGGAGAACAGGCTTTCGGTCACCACCAGGATGGCGTTTTCCGCATCCTTGGCACGGATGCGTTTTAGATGGCGACGAACCGAGTCGACATTGAGGTGGCCGTGCAGATGCACATTGCTGGTCGCCGAATAGGCACCCTCTTGAAGACAGGCATGCGCCAGCCCGTCGAGCACGACGTGGTCGTTAGACCGCACCAAACCTTTGATGACGCCGTAACCCGCGGCCCAGCCGGTCGGGTACAAGACAGTGTGCTCGAGACCGAGGAATTCGGAAATTGTCTGCTCGAGCCGCAGCGAATATTTGGTGTTGCCCGCCAGCGCCGACGATCCGGCGCTGTGCACGCCATACTCGTCGACGACGGCCTTAGCGACCTCTTTGATCTCCGGGTCGGATGACAGACCGAGGTAATCCTGGGTGGCGAAATTCAGTCCGGAGAACCGCAATCCGCTGTCGTCTTGGGCGGCGGTGACGGCGAGCGGCGCCTGCTCCGTCGCTTTGGAATACGGCCAGAGGCCGTGGCTGCGGCGCAGGCGTTGCCATTCGTAAAAATTGCCGACGCGGGCGATCAAATCCTTGCCGCGCAGTTCGCGAAAGTCCCGCATGCTGCCGGTTAGCGCGAGCGCTGAATCGGCATCAGGGCTCGCGCCCACGACCGGCGCGGACACAGCTAGAGCAACCGGTCTCGCTGGCGAGGCAGACTGTGGCGCCGGTGGGAGCTCCGCGGCGGGGTTTGGCCGGCTATCCATTATTTTTTTTTTGGCCAGACACTTCTCGATTTTTCCAAGAAGCCTCAACAGGTCGACCGGCTTGGTATCGAAGTCGGAGCATCCCACCTCGACACTCTTATCTCGGTCTGTCGCGAGCGCATGCGCAGTGAGCGCGATGATTGGAATATTTGCGGTTCTCGGATCGGCCTTAATACGCCGGGTAGCCTCCCACCCGTCCATCGCGCCCAGCGCGACATCCATCAGGATCAGATCCGGAATTTCCGAAGCCGCCATGGCAACGCCGCTGGGACCGTCGGCGGCGCCGCGCACTTGAAAGCCGCGCCGTTCGAGCCGCCGCGTCAGCATATCGCGATTGGCGTCGCTATCTTCGACCAACAAAATCTTGGTCGAAGGTGCTGAACTTGGCACGGCGGAAATGTCGGTCACACACGCCCCCAAAAGACCGTTCTTTAATTTGCGAGGGAACGTACATCGCTCTACCTAAAAGCGAGCTAAGTTTTATTGTGAAAATATCGTTGCGCCGCTTGTGGTTATTTAAGGATGACGATCATTAACTGCGGCTGCGAACAAGGTTTAGGAGCCGCAAACGTCAGCTTTTGGTGACGCTTAATTCCACGAACAATTGAGTATGCCGCCGTGACCTCGTGGTCGGCATAAGTCCGCGTTAACTCGGACGATCTATATAAGCGCCGGTTGATCGGGGTATTTCGTCGTCAATCCGCAGCTGATTTGTCTGGACGCGTGGCGGATTGGTTAGATCAGTCAAACAAGAGACATAGGCAAATGGACAACAAGCCAAGGCTCCTGATCGTCGACGACATCGCAGATAATCGGGCCGTACTGGCCCGCCGACTGGGACGCCAGGGATTTCTTATCGTCGAGGCCGAATCCGGCGAACGTGCGCTGGATTTGATCGACGGCAGCCACTTCGATCTTATTCTGCTCGACGTCATGATGCCCGGTCTGGATGGCGTCGAAGTGCTCAAGCGAATACGGGAGCGACACGCTCCCATGCAGCTCCCAGTCATTATGGTTACCGCAAAGGCGGACGGCTCGGACGTCGCCGAGTCCCTCGAAGCCGGCGCCAACGACTACATTACCAAGCCGGTCGATTTCATCGCAGCGCTGGCGCGCATCAAGACCCAGTTGGAGAGAAAGAAGGCGAAGGACGAACTTGAGCAGGCCAACAACGCCCTGCAGGCACTCAACGGCTCGCTTGAGCAGCGCATCGCCGAGCGGATGGCCGAGTTGGTGGAGACCAACGAAGCCTTGAAGCGGGAGATTGCCGAGCGCGAACGCTCGCAGGCCGAGATTCATTACCTTGCCCACCATGACAGCCTCACCGGCCTTGCCAACCGTGTTCTGCTCCGCCAGCACCTCGAGCGGGTGTTGGCGTTGCCGACCAGCACCGACGTAGCCGTAC
The DNA here is from genome assembly GCA_036845025.1 of Xanthobacteraceae bacterium. Lineage (GTDB taxonomy): Bacteria > Pseudomonadota > Alphaproteobacteria > Rhizobiales > Xanthobacteraceae > BOG-931. The sequence goes on from DAIUEQ010000135.1 coordinate 4,274, forward strand.
TGTTCGTCGACCTCGACGGCTTCAAGAGCATCAACGATACGCTCGGCCATTCGACCGGGGACGGTTTGCTGAAATGCGTCGCCAATCGATTGATCGAGAGCGTTCGCGACAGCGACCGCGTTGCACGCCTCGGCGGCGACGAATTCGCCATCATTCAATTGGAAGCCGACCAGCCCAAAGGCGCGGCTATGCTCGCGAACCGCCTGATCGAGTTGCTCGGGCGTCCCTACCAGGTTGACGGCAATCAGCTCAACATCGGTGCCAGCGTCGGCATTGCGGTTGCGTCCGAAGGCGATAACAAGCCGGAGGATCTGCTCAAGCGCGCCGATCTTGCGATGTACACGGCGAAAGCGGAAGGACGCGGCACTTACCGATTCTTCGAATCGCAAATGGACGAAACTGCCCAGGCCCGCCGCGACATGGAATCGCTGTTGCGGACAGCGGATATCGAGAACGCCTTTGAGGTTTATTATCAGCCGCTGATCGATGTCACTGAAAAACGGGTGACCTGCCTGGAAGCGCTGTTGCGCTGGCGGCATCCTGACAAAGGATTCATCTCGCCGGCACAATTTATTCCGCTAGCGGAAGAAATCGGCCTTATCGTTACGCTTGGCGAATGGGTGTTGCGTCAGGCTTGCATGGAAGCCACGAATTGGCCCGACGACGTGAAAGTCGCCGTCAATCTCTCACCGGTTCAATTCAAATACAGCGGCCTGCCGCGGGCTGTTGAGGAAGCGCTCGCTGAGTCCGGCCTGCCGGCCCGGCGGCTCGAACTTGAAATCACCGAGTCCGTGCTTCTCGAAAGAACTGAAACCAGCCTTGCGATATTGCACGAGCTACGTGAACTCGGCGTCGCGATTTCAATGGACGATTTCGGCACCGGGTACTCGAGCTTAAGTTATCTGCGAAGCTTCCGGTTCGACAAAGTGAAAATCGACCGCGCCTTCGTTGGCGATATCACGAACGGCTACGACAGCTTGAAGATTGTTCGCGCCATCAACGACCTCGGACGCAGCTTCGGCATGACCACGGTCGCCGAAGGAGTCGAGACCCTGGAGCAGTTGCGCTGCCTCGAAGACGAAGGTTGCGCCCAGGTCCAAGGCTATCTGATCAGCCCGCCGCGGCCGGCATCGGAAATTCTTGCAATCATCCACAAATTCGACGCCGAGGCCAACGCCGAGTCAGATTCCGCCCCCCCCGAGGCGGAAGATTCTCCCGTCGCAGCCTGAACTTAAGTCTGGGAATCGGTTCCTCGCCCAGGCCTCGGACGGCATCATTAGTGAAGGATCTGCTTGAGGAAGGCCCGCGCCCGCTCATGCCGCGGGCGCTGAAAAAAAGCCGTTGGATCGGCGCTCTCGAGGATTTGCCCCTCATCCATAAAAAGCACTCGGTTGGCGACCTGGCGGGCAAACCCCATCTCGTGGGAGACGACCAGCATCGTTATCCCATCGTTGGCCAGCTCGATCATGGTATCGAGGACCTCTTTCACCATTTCCGGATCGAGCGCGGAGGTGGGTTCGTCAAACAGCATGATATTGGGGTTCATGCACAGCGCTCGGGCAATCGCTACTCGTTGCTGCTGGCCGCCCGATAGCCGCGCCGGATACTTGTCGGCCTGCTCGGGTATTTTGACCCGGTCGAGATAACTTCGCGCCAGCGCCTCCGCTTCGCTTCTCGGCATTCGCCTCACCCAGATCGGCGCCAGCGTGCAGTTTTCGAGCACGGTGAGATGCGGAAACAAATTAAACTGCTGAAACACCATGCCAACGTCGCGCCGCACTGCGAGTATCCGCTTTCGGTCATCCGTCAACTCCAGCCCGTCAACAACGATACTGCCGCGTTGCCAGTCCTCGAGCCGATTGATGCAGCGTAACAACGTCGACTTTCCGCTGCCTGACGGCCCGCAGATGACGATGCGCTCGCCGCGCAGCACTTTCAGGTCGATATCACGCAGAACGTGGAATTCCCCATACCACTTGTTGAGACCCGCGATCTCGATGGCGACTGGGTTCTCGGGTGGTTGGTCCTGCGGTGCTTTCATCCCGGTCTCTTCACGGCGCCCCGCGAACGGGCCAAACGGCGCTCCATGCCATGGGCGTAACGCGACATGCCATAGCAGCAAGCGAAATAAAATGCCGCGGCAAAGGCGTAACCCGTGATCGTGGTATTCGGCGCGGCCCAAAGCGGATCGCCGCGCGCCGTCTCGACGGCGCCGAGAAAATCGAAAATACCAACGACAAAAACCAGCGTCGTATCCTTGAACAGGCCGATAAAGATACTGACGATATTCGGCAAGGTGACCCGAAACGCCTGCGGCAGGACGACAAGACCCGTCGTCCGCCAGTAACCGAGCCCCAGCGCCCGCGCCGCTTGGTATTGCCCGGCGGGTACCGCGGCAAGACCGCCCCGCACGACTTCGGCCATATAGGCGGAGGCGAACAGGGCGACGCCGACCAGCGCGCGGATGAGTTTGTCCGGCGCGAATTTTTCCGGAACAAAGAGCGGCAACATGACGCTCGCCATGAACAGAACCGTAATCAGCGGGACGCCGCGAACGAATTCAATGAACGCCACCGCAACCCACCGCACCAGCGGGATTTCGGAACGGCGCGCGAGCGCCAATAGCGTGCCGAGCGGCAACGAAACGACGATGCCCACCGTAGCCACCACCATGGTGACGAGGATGCCGCCCCACAGAGCGGTGGGGACAATGGCAAGCCCGATGGCGGGAGCGCCGTGTAACAGCGCAAAGGACAGGAGTGGCAGGGCAACGAAGAAATAGATCGCGCCGAGGCTTCGTTGCGGCGACCGTAGCCATCCGAGCCAGGCAAGCCCGAGCGCTAGTGCGGCGAAAAAGAGATCAACCCGCCATCGTTCGCCGACCGGATAGAAGCCGTAAATGAAATAAGAAAACCAAGCACGGACAAAGGCCCAGCACGCGCCCGACGCCGCCGATCTGATGCAAGCGTCGCGATCCGTCCCGGACCAGACCGCATCGAAAAGAAAAAAGCGGATTAGCGGCGGTACCGCCCAGATGACGAAGATGAGGCAACCAAGCGTTAGCGCTACGTTCAAAGGGCTTGAGAAAAGATTTCGCCGCGCCCAATTGGCCGCCCCACGCTGCGCGGCCGGCGGTGGTCGTCGCACGCCATTCCGCCGGTCGCCGCCAAAATCCTCGTCTGTCACGCTCATCCGATCAATGATCGACGATACTCATTCTGCGGGCGTAGAGATTCATCAAAAGCGACACGAACAAGCTGATGGCGAGATAAACCGCCATCGTGACGGCGATCACTTCGACCGCTTGCCCGGTGATATTGAGAACGCTGCCGGCAAAGACCTGAACCAGGTCCGGATAACCGATGGCGACCGCAAGCGACGAGTTTTTGAGAAGGTTGAGATATTGACTGGTGAGCGGCGGGATGATCACCCGCATCGCCTGCGGAATGACGATCAAGCGAAGCGTCGCACCGAAGCGCAAACCGAGCGATTGAGCGGCTTCGATCTGGCCATGCGCCACCGCCTGGACACCGGCGCGCACCACTTCAGCGATGAACGCGGCCGTGTAAATACTCAGCGCAACGACCAGCGCGGCGAATTCCGGGAGGATTTCAACGCCTCCGCTGATATTGAAGCGGCTGACGTGCAACTCGCCGAGCCGGAGTGGAACGCCGGTTAGTGCCAAGGCGACGAGCGGACCACCGATCAGCAAACCAATCGTCGGCCACGCCATCGGCACCGGCCGACCTGTGACTTCAAACCGCCGATGCGCCCATATTCGCAGAGCTATCACCGCCGCGATCGCCGCGACGATTGCGATAAGCACTGCGGCAAAAGGAGCGCCAAAATCCGCGCGCGGAAGGAACAAGCCGCGATTATTGAGAAAGGCGCCGCCTGGCAACCGCAGGCTGCCGCGCAAATCCGGAAGCGTTTTGAGTACGGCGTTGTACCAGAACAACAATTGCAGCAAGAGCGGCACGTTGCGGACAATCTCGACATAGCCACCGCACAGCCGCGCGACCAGCCAGTTAGACGAGAGCCGGCCGAGACCGACCGGAAAGCCGATTACCGTCGCGAATACGATCCCCAGCGCCGCGACAACGAGGGTGTTGAGAAGACCGACCCAAAACGCTTGCCCGAAAGTGGACGCGCTCGCCGAATAGCCGATGAGTGTTTGACTGATGTCAAAACCGGCGGTGTTATTCCAAAAGCCAAAGCCGGAGGCGATGTGGGCGCGCGAGAGATTTTGCGCAACGTTGAACGCGGCCGCGCAAATCAAAGCGCAGATAAACACCGCGAGACCGGTCTGGATGGCTAAAAGTCCGAAGCGCGGGCGCGAGCGCCGCACCTGCCCTTGCAGCGGGATCGAAGAACTCATCGGCATCGGCAAAGCCGCCTACACGAGGCCCGGGCGGCGATGAAGGCTTAGCGTATCGGCGGCGCGTATTGCAGGCCGCCCTTCATCCACAGCGCGTTCAGCCCGCGCGCAATCTTCAGCGGCGACCCTTGGCCGAGATTCCGCTCGAAGCTCTCGCCGTAATTCCCGACATGCTTGATGATTCGATAGGCCCAGTCGTTGCCAAGGCCGAGCGCGTCGCCGTATTGGCCTTCAGCGCCAAGGAGCCGTTTGGCCTCGGGGTCATCGGATTTTTTCTTTTCTTCCACGTTCGCCTTGGCAATCCCGAGCTCTTCGGCATCGACCATCGCGAAATGGGTCCAACGCACGATATCGCTCCATTGGTTGTCGTCCTGGCGCACTACCGCGCTGAGCGGCTCCTTGGAAATAATTTCCGGAAGCACGATGCTTTGCCCGGGATCAGCAAGCTGCAGGCGTTCGCCGTAGAGGCCTGATGCATCCGTCGTATAGGAATCGCAACGCCCCGATTCGTAGGCCTTGAGCGCTTCGTCGCCGGTGGCAAACGTGACGGATTTGAAGGTCATGTGGTGCGACCGAAAATAATCGGCGAGATTAAGCTCGCTCGTTGTGCCTTGCTGCACGCAGATCGTGGCATCATCGAGCTCCAGCGCCGAGCTCACCTTCAGCGCCTTGTGCACCATGAAGCCCTGACCGTCGTAAAAGGTCACCGCGGTAAAATCGAGCCCGAGCGAGGTATCGCGAGACAGCGTCCAGGTGGTGTTGCGCGACAGCACGTCCACCTCGCCTGATTGCAGGGCAGTGAAGCGATCCTTCGCCGTCAAGGGCACGAACTTCACTTTCGCCGGATCGTTAAAAATCGCCGCCGCGATGGCTCGGCAAAAATCGACATCGAACCCGGTCCAGTTGCCTTGCGGGTCGGGTATGCCAAAGCCCGCCAACGTGCCATTTGCGCCGCAAATGAGCTGGCCGCGTTCCTTGACGCCCGCGAGCGTCTGCGCAGAGCTTGGTTGCATTGCCAACAGCGATAGGCTGGCCAAAGCTATTGCCGTTGTCAGACATTTCATGATTAGGCCTTTCGAGCAGGCTGCCGCCCGTATCCAGTCGAACCGAACGAAGCGGTGCCGTTGTCCCGCGGCATCTAGAGAACGATCGGTTTACAAGGTCAAGGGTTGACGGCAGGCCGTGATGCCGAGGTAATTGCACTCATGGTCGCCGGGCGGAGCCGTTACGCTCCGCCAGAACGGCGGCGGAGGCTAACGCACGATAATGAGCCGAGATAATCGAAAGAAAGACGGCGATGAGGCGGACACGCGGCAAGATACGCGCGTGGTCAATGCCGGCCGCGATCCGTTCTCCTATTACGGCTTCGTCAATCCGCCGGTTTATCACGCCTCGACCGTGCTCTATCCGAGCGCCGA
>DAIUEQ010000136.1:0-10018 GCA_036845025.1 Xanthobacteraceae bacterium
TGCTGGCGCGCATCCGCGCGCAACTGCGTCAGCACGAGGCCAGCGAAGACGCGATTTTCACGATCGGTCCCTACACTTTCCGGCCGAGTTCAAAGCTTCTCCTCAGCCCGAAGGGCAACAAGGTTCGGCTGACCGAAAAAGAAACCTCGATCTTGCGCTACCTGTATCGCGCTGGGCAGCGGCCGGTCTCCCGTGAAACTTTGTTGCAGGAAGTGTGGGGTTACAATTCGGGCGTGACCACGCATACGCTTGAAACTCACATCTATCGGTTACGCCAGAAAATCGAGAAGGATGCCGCCACACCCGCTATCCTGGTCACTGAGGCGGGCGGCTATAAGCTCGTTCCGTAAGCCGCTTCATCATGACCATTGAGGACGATATCGCGTTCCTGCAGCGGATCCCGATCCTGCGTCCGCTCGGCGCGACGGCACTGCGGATTTTGGCTATTGGCGCGGAAAGCTCCTACCTCGAGCCGGGGCAGACGCTGTTCAAGGCGGGCGACCCCGCCGATGGCGGCTACATCGTACAACGAGGCTCGTTCCGGCTTGATCCCGAAAAAGTCGGCGAGAACGAGTTGATCGCCGGCCCCGGCACGTTGCTGGGCGAGTCGGCGTTGTTCACGGAGACGCGGCGTCCCGCCACAGCCACGGCGCTTGAAGTCTCGATGGTGCTCCGGATTTCGCGAGCCATGTTCGTCAAGATGCTCGAAGGCTATCCCGACGCCGCGGAGCGTTTGCGCGACCTCATCGCCGCGCGCGCCGACGAATGGGCAAGAGATTTTGAAAATGTTCGCTCGGCGCTCACGCCTGACGGCGAGTCCAGCTAATCCCGCTGCGCGAGTGTCGCAGTTCTGCGCATTGCCGGAACGAAGGCACTAGAGTTCAAAAGTCGCCGTCACCGGGACATGATCCGACGGCCTTCTGCCGCCGCGGTATTCCTTCCCGATAGCAATTGCCGATACGCGGTCAGCTAGCGCGTCCGACGCCCAAATGTGATCGAGCCGCCTGCCCTTGTCCGCCCGCTTCCAATCCGGCGAGCGATAGCTCCACCAGGTGTAGAGCTTGGTCGGCTCGGGCACCAAGCCGCGCACCGCGTCGATCCAGCCGCCGGCCTTCTGCAAAGCGAGAAGCTTTTCGCACTCGACCGGCGTGTGCGACACGACCGAGAGAAGCTGCTTGTGACTCCACACGTCACATTCCAGCGGGGCGACGTTGAGATCGCCGACAATGATCGCGCGCTCCGACCGAGCGGATTTCAGCGCATCGCTGGCGCGCATTTCGTCGAGGAAGGCGAGCTTGTGGGCGAATTTCGGATTGACCGCGGGATCGGGAATGTCGCCGCCCGCCGGCACGTAGAAGTTATGCAGCGCGATCGGATCCTTGAGGCCGGCGCGTTCGCCCAGCACGATGCTGACATGCCGGCAATCGTTCTTGTCGCAAAAGATCCTGACCGCTTTCGATTCGAACGGCAATCGCGAGAGCACAACGACGCCGTGATGGCCCTTTTGGCCGTTGAGCGCGACGTGTTCGTAGCCGAGCCGGTGAAATCGCTTGATGGGGAAGCTATCGTCCGGACATTTGGTTTCCTGCAGACACAGAATGTCGGGGCGCGCCGCATTGACGAACTTGGCGACGAGATTAATGCGGAATCGCACCGAGTTGATATTCCAGGTGGTGACGGTGATTTTCATAGGTGATGCGTTATATGCGAAGCCGAAAATAACAACACAATACCGGCCGGAAATGCGATAATCGAAGCCGACCTCGCGAGCGGGCACCAGCGATGACTGGGCTTCCGGAACCAAGCATGAAGCAGCCGAACAAACGGCCGCTCGTGGTGATTATCGGCGCCGGGTTCGGCGGGCTGGAAGCCTGCCGCGCGCTTGCGAAGGCGGCCGTCGATGTCACCCTGATCGACGCGCAGAATCATCATTGTTTCCAGCCGCTGCTCTATCAGGTGGCGACCGCGGCGTTGTCGCCGGGCGACATCGCCTGGCCGATCCGCGCCATCGTCCGCGGTCAGAAAAACGTCCGCGTGATCATGGCGCAGGTGACCGCCATCGATGTAGCGGCGCGGCGCGTGCATACCGCCGAACTCGATTTGGACTATGACTATCTCGTACTGGCGACCGGCTCGACGCACTCGTATTTCGGCCACGACGAATGGGCGCCGTTCGCGCCGGGACTGAAGCACATCGCCGATGCGACCGAGATCAGGCGACGTCTCCTGCTCGCCTTCGAGCGCGCCGAAGTGGTCGACGATAAAGCCGAACAGGCCCGATTGTTGACCTTCGTCATTGTCGGCGGCGGCGCCACCGGCGTGGAAATGGCCGGCGCCATCGCCGAAGTCGCGCGCGGGACATTGCAGCACGATTTCCGCCGCATCGATCCACGGACCTCGCGTATCGTCTTGATCGAGGGTGGTCCTCGCCTGTTGCCGACATTTCCGCAAGCGTTATCGGACTATGCGCGGCGCTCGCTGCAAGCGATGGGCGTCGAAGTCGAGCTCAACCGTATGGTCATTGGCTGCGACGCCCACGGCGTGACTTTGGATGGCGGCCGCATCGAAGCCGGAACGGTGGTCTGGGCCGCGGGCGTTGTGGCGTCACCGGCGGCGAAATGGATAAACGCCGAACGCGATGGCGCTGGGCGGATTAGAGTAAAGCCGGACCTCAGCGTTCCCGGACACGAAGAGATTTTCGCCGTCGGCGATACCGCGCTGGTCTTGCGGGCCGATGGCCGGCCGGTGCCGGGGATCGCGCCGGCGGCGAAACAAATGGGACACTATGCTGGCGGCGTCATCGCCGCGCGAGCGGGCGGCCGCGCGGCGCCCGCTCCATTTGGCTATCGCCATTTGGGCGACCTTGCCACCATCGGCCGCAAATCCGCGGTGGTGAAGCTCGGCGTCCTTCAGCTCACCGGATTTCTAGGCTGGGTGTTCTGGAGCGCGGTGCACATTTATTTTTTGATCGGCTTGCGCAATCGCTTTGTGGTCGCGCTGAACTGGATGTGGAGTTATCTCACCTTCCAGCGCGGCGCGCGGCTGATCGGAATGGCGCCGCCGCAAGCATGATCCCGAAAAGCTTGCCCTTGGCTTGATCCGAGGGTGGGCGCCGGTTTTCGGAACAGATCATGCGTCACTAAAAAGCATGATCCCGAAAGCGCTATTTCAAATTGCTGGTGTAATTGATGACGAAAAGATTCGGGTCCGGCTTCTTCGCCGTGTCGATGTCATAGACCGCGACGGTGGTATCGAGCCCTTGCGGATCGGTAACGGTCCATTGCTTGAGCGCCACGGTTTTGGCGTCGAACATCATCATCAGCTTGCTGGTGCCGACCACGACTTGAGTTTCCTCGACGACCACCGTGATGAACGTATCGTCGGCCGAGACACTGGCGACGTCGGTATCGCGAAGCAGATCGATGCGGTCGGCGAGCAAATAGCGAAGCGGTGTTTGCGACAGGGGATAATTGTCCATCGTCTCCAGCGAGCGGTCGCGGACCACGACTGCGGCGCCGTCGGCGATAATATCGATCGGACTCGGCGGCTTGTACTGGAAGCGAACTTTTCCCGGCTTCTGGATCGCAAACGTGCCTTCGACGCGCCGGCCATCGGGGCCGACCTGAACGAAATTACCGACCATGGTTTGCACGCCCGACAAATAACTGCTGACCTTGTCGAGCAGTTTGCGCTGGGCGGGATCGAAGGCCGTGGCCTGGTTTGAGTTCGACGGCTTGCCGAGCGAAAACGAGAACGGAAAGAAATTGGTCGGTTTCGAACTTTCCGGAGTGGGCGTTGCCGCCGCGGCGGGTGACGGCGCGGCAGGCGCGCTGGTGGCCGGAACGGGCGCTACGGCGCCGGTCTTCGCGCGCGGCGCCGGCATCGGCAGCGGCACCTCTTCGGCGGCGGCCGCCGCGGTAACAAAGAACGCTACGCAGCCGATGGCCAGCAGAATCGATCTCGCTCCCCAAAACGCCATCAATCGCTCCCGTTGGCCCGCAGGCACCGCGCAGAAAAACCGCTAACTGGACGATATGGCGAATTCGCGGCTGCTTGGCTGCGGCTGCAGCTTGGCTTAAGCGCCCGGCGCGCGATTCTCAATAGGGATCCTGTTCGGCGGCTTCGACCAGAATTTCCCGCTTGCCGGCGTGATTGGGCTGGCCGACGACGCCTTCTTTTTCCATGCGCTCCATGAGCGAGGCCGCGCGATTATATCCGATCTGCAACCGGCGCTGAATGTAGCTGGTCGAAGCTTTGCGATCCCTGACGACGACTTGCACGGCTTGCTGATAGAGATCGCCACCCTCGGAGCCGCCCATCGCGGTCGAATCAAATACCGCTTGATCCTCGCCTTCGGCGTCGTCGGCAGTGACGGCCTCGAGATATTCCGGCGCGCCTTGCGTCTTTAAGTGCCGCACGACTTTTTCGACTTCGCCGTCGGAAACGAACGGTCCGTGCACACGGCTGATGCGGCCGCCGCCGGCCATGTAGAGCATGTCGCCCTGGCCCAACAGTTGCTCGGCGCCCTGCTCGCCAAGAATGGTACGGCTGTCGATCTTCGAAGTGACCTGAAAAGAGATGCGGGTCGGAAAGTTCGCCTTGATCGTGCCCGTAATGACGTCGACCGAAGGCCGCTGCGTCGCCAGCACCACGTGCAATCCGGCGGCGCGCGCCATTTGCGCCAGCCGTTGCACCGCGCCTTCGATGTCTTTGCCGGCGACCATCATCAGGTCGGCCATTTCGTCGACAATCACCACAATGTAGGGCAGCGGCTCGAGATCGAGCTCCTCTTTTTCATAGACGGCTTCGCCGGACTCGCGATCGTAACCGGTGTGCACCGTGCGCGAGAGCTTTTCGCCCTTGCCGTTCGCTTCTACGACGCGCGCGTTATAACCATCGATGTTGCGCACACCGAGCTTCGACATCTTTTTGTAGCGATCTTCCATCTCGCGCACCGCCCATTTGAGCGCGACCACCGCTTTCTTCGGATCGGTCACCACCGGCGTCAGCAGGTGCGGGATGCCGTCATAGACCGAGAGCTCGAGCATTTTGGGATCGACCATGATCAGCCGGCACTGGTCCGGCCGCAGCCGATACAACAGGCTAAGGATCATGGTGTTGATGGCGACGGACTTGCCTGAACCGGTAGTGCCGGCGATCAGCAAGTGCGGCATGCGCGCAAGGTCAACCAGCACCGCTTCGCCGCCGATCGACTTGCCGAGGCAAAGCGGCAGGCGCGCTGCCGTATCGGAATAATCGCGCGACGACAGCAGCTCGCGCAGGAACACTTTCTCGCGGGTCGGATTCGGCAATTCGATGCCGATAGCGTTGCGGCCCGAGACCACCGCGACGCGCGCCGACAACGCGCTCATCGAGCGGGCGATGTCGTCGGCCAGGCTGATGACGCGCGACGATTTGATGCCCGGCGCGGGTTCGAGCTCGTAGAGCGTCACCACCGGACCCGGTCGCGCGTTGATGATCTCGCCGCGCACACCGAAATCGGACAACACTCCCTCAAGCGCAGTGGCATTTTCCTGAATGACTTCCTCGCTCAGTGTCGTGCGCTCGCTGGTGCGCTGCGCCGTCAGCAGATTGAGCGAAGGCAGTTGATAACCGCTGGCGGAGCGGCGGACCGGCCGCGGCGCGGCCTTCGGCTTGCGCGCCGGTCGTTCGATCTCCAGCTCGGCCGCTTCATCGTCAGCCTCGTCGTCTTCCTCGCCACCGCGCGCATCGCGTTCAAAACGCGGCTCGACCCGCCGCGGCTGCGGCCCTTCAGTAGCGACCGTACTAGGCACCGGCACGCCGAAAAACGTTCGCCTGATGCGTGCGCGCAGACTGAGCATGGCGTGCATCAGGCGGCCGAGCGAAACTCCGGCCTTTTCGTCGTCGACAGCCGCTTCCTCGTCGTCCTCGTCTTCGGCTGGCTCCTCGGGTTCTTCGTATTCTCCTTCGTAATCGTATCCGTCATCTTCTTCGACTTCGTCGTCTGCGTCCGTCGCGCCGCGCCAGATCAAGCCGGCAGCGCCGGCAAAAGCAAACAGCGCGGCAAAACCAAAAATGGTGGCGAGCAGGAAATTGTTACCGGCATGCGGCGTGTGCATCAGCATCGCCGGCAAGCGCAATATAGCGTCGCCGACGACACCGCCGAGGCCGCATGGCAGCGGCCAACGGCCGCCGCGCGGCAGCGCGGAAGCAAACGCCGCCGTAAACACCGCTCCAAACACCCAGAACAGCACGCGCAAGCGCCGCCGCGTGACCGGGCGATGGCCTAACAGCCGGTAACCCCAAACCGAGAGCGGCAGGATCAGCGCCAGCGAGCCTAGCCCAAGGAGCTGCATCACCAAATCGGCGGCGATGGCCCCTGGACGGCCAAGCAGATTGTGCACGTGCGCGTCCGTCGCGTGGCTGAGCGACGGATCGTCGACCGACCAAGTGGCGAGCGCGAGCGCCGTCATCAGCGCAAAGGCGATGAGAACAATGCCGCCAACTTCACGCAGCCGCCGCCGGAGCACGGCGCCGACATGGCCGGAGAGAAAGGCCATTCCATCGAGACTGCGGTCGAGGCTCGACATACGCTATCGCTGCTCTTTTAGTTGGCGCATGATCTTTTCCGAAAACCGGTGTCCACTTTTCGGGATCATGCGCTTTAGTTGGCGCATGGTCCTTTCCGAAAACCGATTTCCACTTTTCGGGATCATGCGCTAGCCCAACACCGCGACGAGGCGATGCAGCCCCTCGGCGGTGATCTCTTTGTTCTGCACCATGGCTACGCGGATATAGTCGGCGCCCGGATTGCTGCCGTCGGCCTGCTCGCGCGCCAGGTAGCGGCCGGGGACGACGCGCACGCCCGCCTCGCGCCACAGCGCGAGCGTGGCGGCTTCGCTGCCGCCTTGCGCGGCTACGTCAAGCCAGAGGAAGAAGCCGCCGGCCGGACGCCGATAGCCGTAGCGGTCACCAATTATTTGGTCGGCGAGATCGAACTTCTCGCGATAGAGCCGGCGGTTTACATCGACATGCGCCTCATCGCCGTAAGCCGCAATGGCGACGTGTTGCATCGGAATAGCCACCTGCGGCGCGGCGACGTTGCGCAGCTCCAAATAGGCCGCGAGAAAGCGCCGATCGCCCGCGGCAAAGCCGACGCGCAAGCCAGGCAGGCTCGAGCGTTTGGATAACGAATGAAACACCACGGCATTGGCGAAATCGGGCGCGGCCGCTTGCAGCATACCCGACGGCGGACGGTCGCTGTAAATTTCGCAATAGCATTCGTCGCAGAACACCAGAAAGCCGAAGCGGCGCGCCAATGCCGCAAGCCGCGAGAGATAGGCGCGATCCGCCACCGCGCCTTGCGGGTTCGAGGGCGAGGCCAGAAAGAAAGCCACGGTGCGCGCCAGGAGGTTTTCGTCGAGCGCGTCGAGATCGGGCAAGAATCCGGTGGCCGAAGTCGCCGGCAGATAAACCGGCTCGCAATCGGCTGCGATCGCGCCTGCGGCATAGGCGGCGTAAAACGGATTTGGAATAAGCACAGCCGGCCGGCCGGGACGCGGCTTGACCCATCGCTTGGCGGCGAGCGCGGCCAGGAAAAGTCCCTCGCGCGTGCCGCTCAGCACCAGCACTTCGGTCGCCGGATCGACCGGACGTTCCAGCGCGTACCGGCGATTGAGCCATTTGGCGACCGCTTCGCCGAACGCGTCCAATCCCTTGTTCATGGGATAGCGGCCGAATTCGGCGACATGCGCGGCGACGATCGGTCCGACGAAATCCGGGATCGGGTGCTGGGGCTCGCCGACCGCCATGCTGATCGCCGGCTTGCCGGGGGCGATGTCAGCCAAAAGCTCGCGCAGCCGTACGAACGGCGAACGCGTATCGAGCGCGCGAACTGGCGATACAAAAGCCTGGCGGGTCATCCTGTACATCAATCAACAGCGGGGCTGCCCGCCGCAACTGCGACCTCGATAGCATAGGTGGGGCGAGGTTAAGGCCCGATTAACCATCGGTTTTCAAGGAGCGCCTTACGGCCGAGGCTCGATCATTCGAGACGTTCGACGGCACGCAGCGAGGGAAACAATTTCATCCACAACAGCGCGACCGCGATCGTCCCCAGCCCGCCCAAGACGGCCGCCGGCACGGCGCCGAAAAGGAAAGCGGCGATGCCGCTCTCAAACTCGCCGAGCTGGGCGGAGGCGTTGATAAACAGATAATTAACCGCGCCGACACGGCCCCGCATTTCGTCCGGCGTCGCCAATTGAACGAGCGACAGCCGGATGACGACGCTGATCATGTCGGCCGCGCCCAAGACGGCGAGCGCGATCAGCGAAAGCCACAGCCAGTGCGACAAGGCGAAGACGATCGTGGCCACGCCGAACACGATGACCGCCTGAAACATGCGAAGCCCGACCCGCTGCGTTATCGAGGTGCGCGCGAGCAAGGTTGCCATCGCCATGGCGCCAACCGCCGGCGCGCCGCGCAAAATGCCGAGCCCCCACGGACCGGTGTGAAGAATATCGCGCGCATAGATCGGCATCAGCGCGGTCACGCCGCCGAGCAACACCGCGAATAGATCGAGCGATATGCTGCCCAGGATCAGCGGATTGCGGCGAACAAACCCGACGCCGGCGAAAAGCGAGGCGAGCGTCGGCGGCTCGGTTCGGGTCGGCTGAGCCGCGAGCTTGATCGCGCCGTTGACGGCGGCGGCGATCAGCCACGCCACGGTGATAATCGCGTAGGGCACGCCGGGCGACACCGCATAAGCGAGGCCGCCGAGCGCCGGCCCGATAATGGTCGCGACCTGAACGGTGGCGCTCGAGACCGCGGTTGCCCGTTGCAGCATTCCGCCGGGCGCCGCCAGCGGCAGCATGGCCGCGGTGGTTGGACTTTCGAAAGCCGCCGTCATCCCCAGAACCGCCACGGCAGCAAAAATCTCCGGCACCTCGAGCCAGCCGGCAAAGCTGCCATAGGCCAGAAAAGCGGCCGTCGCGGCGGCGACGATCTGCGACATCTGGGCGACGCGGCGGCGGTCGAAACGGTCGGCGGCATGACCGGCGACAAACACCAACAGCGCCATCGGCACGAATTGCGTCAGTCCGATCAGGCCAAGATCGAGTGCGCTGTTAGTCAGCGCGTAGACCTGCCAGCCGACTGCGACCGCGCCGATTTGGTAGCAGAATCGCGAAAATGCGCGGGCGGTGAAGAACAGCAGGAAAGGTGGATGGCGGAACAAGGCTGCAGCCGAGCCGGCCGCGGCGGGCGAAACTTGCGACATCGACCGACGTTATCACATGCGGCACATTCGATTGTGCAACCCTGCCCGTGAGTATTTGAGCGCGCAACGCGGCGGTGGAATTGGTATAGTAGCGCGGGAAACGCCAGTCTTTGCGGGATCAAAAACAATGCCCCGCAGCTTAGTCGCGCCGATGCGGCGCCGAACACTTCTCGGCGGCGCGCTCGCTTGGAGCGCGGCCACCATCGCCGCTCCCTTCCCGCTGCGCGCCCGCGGTGAAACGCCGATCAAATTCGGAATGGTCGAGCCGTTGACCGGCGCTTACGCGAAGCTCGCCGCGGCCGAAGTCGACGGCGCGCGACTCGCGATCGAAGAGGTCAACCGGACTGGCGGCATTCTCGGCCGAGAGGCCGAGCTTCTGATCGAGGATTCCGCCAACGACGCCGACACCGGCGTCGTCAAAACCAAGCAGCTGATCGATCGCGACCAGGCCGACTTCATCCTCGGCAACGTCAACTCCGCGGTCGCGCTGGCCATGACGCGGGTCACGGCGGAGAAGCGCAAGCTCCACATCGTCACCGGCGGCCATACCGACGAAATCACCGGATCGCGATGCCGCTGGAACGTGTTTCGCATCTGCAAGTCGGCAACCATGGAAGCCAACGCGATCGCCGACACGCTGATCGAGAAATTCGGCAAGAAATGGTATTTCCTCACGCCGGATTACGCTTACGGCTACGCGCTGCAAGCGGCCTTCGAACAAAAACTTCGCCAGCATGGCGGCGAATGGGGCGGCGATCT
>DAIUEQ010000137.1:0-9976 GCA_036845025.1 Xanthobacteraceae bacterium
ATGCGATGGCGTTCAAACGGCAGTTTGCAAGTAGTCGCCAAAGGCGCGCCGCCGGTGCCGAGCATTGAGCGCGCGTGTCGCGTCCGCCGTTCCCTAAAATGCCAATTCACTTCTGTCCGTAGAGGCGTTCGAGAAATCCGACCGCCGCGTAGCTGCGCTTGCCGATCAATGCGAACGTGGCCTTCTGCGGATCAGTACATTGAATGATCCAGCTGCCATCCGGCGCTTGCGCCGGCCCGTTGATGATTTGCCCGCCGCCGGCCGTCACGCGGCTTGCCGCCGCATCGATGTCGCCGACCGTGAAATAATGCAGCCAGAACGGCGCCGGCAGCGCCGGCGGCTTGGTCAGTATGCCGCCGATGGTTTGTCCGCGCGAGGTGATGAGCTGATAGGTTCCAAGTTCGCCGCTATTGGCGATGCTTTTACGCCAGCCAAACAGATCGCCATAGAACTTAGCGGCGCGCTCGCAGTCGTCGGCGAAAAGTTCGTGCCAGCCGATCCGGCCGTTGGTGCGCGGCGTGACGGGCGATTCCGCGCGCGGCTTAAGCCAGCTGATTAAAGCGAATAGTGCTTTTTGTTCGTCGGCGACGACCGCAAAGCGGCTGATGTCGCCGATACTGGTGGGCGGTAGGTAGACAATACCTCCGAGGGCGGCGACTTGATCGGTGGCTGCGTCAATGTCCCCAACCTCGACGTAGCCCAGCCAGCGCGCCAGCCCGCCGCCGGGGTTCGATTCCTCCTGCAGCTGCATAAGGCCGCCGACCGAGTTCGCTCCGGCAAGAAACAGCGTGTAGGGCGTGCCGGGCGGCAACGCATTCTGCGCGTTCCAGCCGACGACGTCGGTGTAGAAGTCGCGGGCAGCGTCAACGTCGGTCGTCATCAGCTCGTACCATACGAACCGGCCGCGAGTATCGACCATTGATGAATCCTGGGCTGGAGCGTCGCTTTTCCGGCCGGAAGGCTTTATCGCGACGTGCGGACTTTAGGCGGCGTATTCATAAATCCTGCGCAACACCGCCTTCAAGTTGAGAGCGGCGCATTCCTGCACAGCGGCGAGATGACGATCGCGCGCGATCGCGGGAAATTACCCGCTGCGGCTTGTTCTTTTCTACGGGTCACCAGCTGAATTTGTAATTGAGGCCAGCGCGGACGATGTTCTCGCGCAGTGAGACCGATTCGCTACTCACCCCTGCTGGATTGACCAGGGAGCAGATGGTTCCCGCTGGGCAAGAAACGGTGTCGAGGCCGACGTAGAGATATTCGGCCTTGGCCGTCCAGTTCTCGGTGAAGGCAACCTCAATGCCGCCGCCGGCGGTCCAGCCGACTTGCGGTCCAACGCTGAAGAAGTTCGCCGGCGGGTTCAAACCTACTCGAAAATCGGCGATTGCCGCGCCGGCCGTTGCAAAAACAAGGACGCGGTTAAACGCGTACCCCGCGCGACCTCTTATCGTACTCAGCCATCCGCTTTTGGTTACGCACGCTACGCCCGCGGCCGCGCCTAAACCCGCGCAAGCTGCCGTGGAGCTGCTGCCGGTTAGCCCGGACCAATCGAGATCGCCCTCCACGCCAAAAACAAAACCGCCGAATCCACCGTAATTGAGACCGGCTGTGCCGCCGACGAGGGCGCCATTGGTCGCGAAGCTGCCTGTCGAAACGCCTCCGTTGTTCCAATCACTCCTGCCGAAGCCGTAACCGCCGTTTACGCCGAAATAGAAGCCTCCCCAATTCAGCGGCGCGTCCGCCGGATAGTAATTAGTCGGCGGGACCGGTGCAGGCCCGGGCATCGGGACATCCGCGGCCATCGCCCGCGTCGCAATCATCAGCGACAGCGCAATCGCGACAACCGCGATACGCTTGACCCGAATGGAGAAAAGCGCCGCGAAACCGGGTGCGTAACTCGAAGAAGCCCCGAAGTTGAGCGCCCTGCGGATGTTTTCGGAGAGCCGCTTCATTGTCGAATCCTCCCCCAGCCGACAAACATCATAAACGGTAGACAGGTGCGAGGAAAGTGAGCGGTATGTGCGTTTCGGGCGCGTGAAGCCGGGTAGGATGGAAAGGCGGGTGTAGCCAAGTCGCCCGTTCTTCAGGGGCCGCACTGGAAGTTTCGGATGATGCGCTTTTAGCCCAACTTGTCTAGCGCCGCCGCGGCCACTTTCTCGGGCGTGATGCCGAAATGTTGGTAGAGTTCCTTGTGAGGCGCGCTGGCGCCGAAATCGGTCATGCCGATGAAAACTCCGTCGGAGCCGATCACGGCGTCCCAACCCTGGCGAATGCCGGCCTCGACCGCGACGTTGACTTTAGCGTCGCCGATAATCGCGACGCGATCGCTGTCCGGAAGAGCGAACAATAATTCGAAGCACGGTACCGACACGACGCGCGCGGCGACGTTGCGCTCGGCGAGAAGTTTTTGCGCGGCGACCGCGACGGCGACTTCCGATCCGGTGGCAAACAACGACACCGCGGCCGCGCCGTTCGCCGCGACGAGTTCGTAGGCGCCTTTTGCGCAGCGATTGTCGTCGTCGAATGTCAGCCGTTGCTGCGGAAGATTCTGTCGCGTCAGAGCCAGCACGCTGGGGGCCGCTTCCGATAGAAGCGCAAGCTGCCAGCATTCGACGGTTTCGACCGCGTCGCACGGGCGGAACACTTTGAGCCTGGGAATGGCGCGCAACGCCGCAAGATGCTCGACCGGCTGATGGGTGGGGCCATCTTCGCCGAGCCCAATGGAGTCGTGGGTCATGACGTGGATGACGCGCTGGCCCATGAGCGCCGCCAGCCGGATCGCCGGCCGGCAATAATCGGAGAACACCAGGAACGTACCTGAATAGGGAATGATGCCACCGTGAAGCGCCATGCCGTTCATGGCGGCGGCCATGCCGTGCTCGCGCACGCCGTAATGAATGAAACGGCCGGCATAATCCGCCGCGCTCAACACTTTCATCGCTTTGGCGCGCGTATTATTGGAGCCGGTGAGATCGGCCGAGCCGCCGATCATCTCCGGAAAAGCCGCCGTCAGCTCCTCAAGCGCGAATTCGGACGCCGAGCGGGTGGCGATTTCCTTCGGCGCGTCGGCGAGTTTGCGCTTCACGGCGCCGACCGCCACTGAGAGCTTCGAAGCCGGTAGCACACCGGTTATCCGGCGCCAGAACTCGTCGCGTTTGCCCGAATCGAGCGCGGCCAGTCGTTCTTCCCAGGCGAACCGCGCCGAGACGCCGCGCTCACCGGCGGCTCGCCAGCGCTTCAAGATCGCCGGCGGAATCTCAAATGCCGCCGCAGTCCAGCCAAGTTTCTCGCGTGCCCCCGCGACCTCCTCCGCGCCAAGCGCAGAGCCGTGAACCTTTTCCGTCCCGGCTTTGGTCGGCGCGCCGAAGCCGATGGTGGTACGACAGGCGATCATCGATGGCCGGTCTGATTTTTTGGCGGTTTCGATCGCGACAGCGATTGCCACCGGGTCATGACCGTCGATGCGCGAGGCCGCCCAGCCGGCAGCCTCGAACCGTTTCACCTGGTCGACGGAATCGGCAAGCGTCAACGGGCCATCGATGGAGATGCCGTTGTCGTCGAACAGCACAATAAGTTTGTTGAGTTTCAGGTGGCCTGCGAGCGCGATGGCTTCCTGGCTGATCCCTTCCATGAGGTCGCCATCGGAAGCCAGCACATAAGTGTTGTGATTGACGATCTCGCTGCCGAAAACCGCCGCCATATGCCGCTCGGCTATCGCCATGCCGACCGCGTTGGCGACCCCCTGGCCGAGCGGACCAGTCGTGGTTTCGACGCCTGGCGTGTGGCCATGCTCGGGATGGCCCGGCGTGAGCGAACCCATCTGGCGGAAGTGCTCGAGTTCGCCGACGGTCATCCGATCGTAGCCGAGCAGATACAACAGTGCGTAGAGCAGCATCGAGCCGTGGCCGGCCGAGAGGATGAAGCGGTCGCGGTCCGGCCAGACCGGATCGCCGGCGTCGAACTTTAGAAATTGCGTGAACAAAACGGTGGCGATATCGGCCGCGCCCATTGGCAGGCCCGGGTGCCCGCTTTTGGCGCGCTCGACTGCGTCCATGGCGAGCGCGCGAACGGCATTAGCCAAAAGATCGTGTTCGGCGCGATCAGGCGCGGTGCCGCCAGCCGGCAAGGCCGAAGCCTGCGCGCGAGCTGCACTCGCGCTCGCCGCGAGAAGACTTTTAGCCATGGTCATGAACCGCCAAGCGGACCGCGAATGCGCGGTCGTAGCACGCGAGGCGCTTGAGTCAATTGTGCCGCCCGCACCGAGGAGCGTCATTCACAGGGCCGCGCCAAAAATTGCTTTAGGCGTTGACGCTCTTGCTCCACGCGACGTAAAGTTCCTTTTGTAAATGGTTGCCATCGCTCCAGTTTTTACCTGCTACTAGCGGCCTTTCGGTCGCAGCGGGGCGGCAAATGAGCGAAACCGATTCTAACCTGATTGAGATCGCGCGGCGGCGGCTCGCCAATGCGCTCGATGCCCTGGACGCGGCATGTGAGCGGCGTGGAGACGCCGATCGCCACCAAGACGCATTGATGCAGCAGATCGAGGTCCTCGGCGACGATCGCGCCCGGCTCGCGAGCGAACTCGATCACGCCGCCGCACGTGGCCGTGGGCTTGAAGCGGCCAATCGCGACGTCGCCGAGCGGCTCACTGCGGCGATCGATACCATCAATGGCATCCTCAAGAAGAACGCCACTGCGGAGTGATCAAGGACGGCAATGGCCCAAGTCAGCGTCACTATCAACGGCCGAAGGTTCAACATGGCCTGCGAAGACGGCCAGGAAGACCATCTCACGGCGCTGGCGCGTGAATTCGATACGCGCATCGAGGGGCTGCGGTCGAAATTCGGCGAGATCGGCGACACCCGCCTCACCGTCATGGCAGCGCTGACCGTAGCCGACGAACTTTCTGAAATCAGCGTCCGCGTCAAACGCCTGGAAGAGGAACTTGCCGCCGGCAAGTCTGCGCGCGTGGTGGCGGCCGAGCGCGGCAAAGACGCGGAAGCCGCCGTCGCCTCAGCGCTCGAAGCCGCGGCTGATCGAATTGAAAGCCTCGCCAAAAAAATAAACCGGACAATCGGCGGCAACGGCGTTCCGCTAGGCTAGCCGCCGAGTCAACGGTCGACGTTATCGCTCGGTACGGCGCATGATCTTTTCCGAAACCGGGTCAACTTTTCGGGATCATGCGCTACGCCGCCTGAACAAATTTTTCGGCCTCGGCGGGATCCGCAAGCCACGGGAAGAATGTCCGCGGATCGTCGAAGCCGTTGACGAAAGCTTTGCCGACCTTCGGCTTGCTCTGGGCCGCGACCAAAATATTGAGGACGTGTGGCGGCGGCGGTTGCAGCATGGCGTTGGTCCAGCCGGTGACGAATTGCGCGTAGTTCCAGTATTCGTCAAAGGTCTGCTGCATCCACGCGCGGTCAAACGGTTTTGTGCCGTTGTTGAGGATACGCTTGAGGTAAAGGCGGGCGCATTTCGCCGCGTTGTTCGAGCCTTGGCCGGTGATCGGATCGTTGAGCACGACCGCGTCAGCCATGCCGAATACAGCCGCACCCGATGGCAGTTGCGCGACCGGCTTTCGCACAGTCGGCGCGAAGCGGCCACTGAGTATGCCGTTGGGGTCGGTGAGCTTGGCGTTCTTTGAACGCTCGGCCTCCCACGGATAAAACTTCTGCAAAATTTCCATACTGCGGGCGAGGTGCTGATCCGGCGTCTTGACGTCGCTCCAACAATCCATCGGTCCGCCGGGAATCCCCTCGAACACCATGATCTCGCACGGTCCGGTTATGGTCAGCGCCGGAAAGACGAAATATTCGCCGACGGTCGGAGCGATATTGAAGGCGACGCGTGTCGGCGAATAGGGCGCAAGTCCGGTCACGTAGGTCAAGGCCAGCGCGCGTTGCGGCTGGTCGAACGGCGAACGGCTGGCGTCGCGCTCGAACAGTTTGGTGATGTCGCCTTTGCCGCTGGCGACAATGACCAGAGCGCTGTCGCGCGTGTAGTTTTCCAAATCCGCGACCGAGGCTTCGTGGATGATCAACTCGCCGCCGCGATCCTTAAATTTTTTCATCCAGCCCGGATATTTGACGCGCTGGTCGACCGCTTGGCCCGGCTTGTCGAGCGTGTAGACCCAATCAATGGCTTTCTTGCCATCGGGACCGGCAATCGAGACGCCGAGGGAGTCGGTGTTCGGGCACTCTTTCTCCCAGTCATTGAGTCCGAGATCGCGCTCGGCTTGTAGCGCGTCGGCGAACATGAACTGGCTCGACATCACCTTTCCGGTGGCGAAGTCCTCAGGCGTACGGTTCGAAATGAGCCGTACGTGATAGCCGTTTTGTAGAAGCCCAAGACCAAGCTGCAGCCCGGATTGACCGGCGCCGACGATGGTAATGTTTGGCATCTCAATTCCTCCCCAAAATCTACTTCGGTTATTCCATCAGCTTCGGAATGGCGGGTTCGTTCTGTTCGGGACCGAGCGCCGAATAGCCGCCGTCGACGGCTATGTCGGCGCCGGTGATGAATGACGCTTCGTCGGAGAGAAGAAACGCGACCGCCTGCGCGACTTCATCCGGATCGCCCAAACGGCCGAGAATATGGTACGGCGCCGCGACCCGATCCGCCTTGGCGCGGTCGCCCTTCGAGAGCTCCGAAATGACGTTCGACCACGTCCAGCCCGGCGACACCGAGTTGACGCGAATTTTGTCGGGCGCGAGGTCGAGCGCTTCGTTGCGCGTCAATTGCAGGACGGCGGCTTTGCTGACCGGATAGAGCCAGCGGCCGGTCTGCGCAGCTTTGCCGCTGATGCTGCCGAAATTGACGACGGCGCCGCCGCCGCGGGCTGCCATGATCGGCCGTGCCGCTTTGAGAAGCATGACGCCGCCGACGACATTGACGTCGAAAGACGTCAGCCAATCCGCTCGCGAGGCGTTGAGCGCATCGTCCACGTAGGAGCACGCGACGTTGACCAGAAAGTCGATGCCGCCGAACGCCTTGACCGCGGTTTCGACGCAATTTTTCACTTGCGCGTCGTCGCGTAAATCCGTGAGCTGAAACACCGCGCCGTTGCCGGCGGCGCGCGCCGCCTCGCCGCCGCCTTTCTCGTCGATATCGGCGATGACAACCGATACTTTCAAATCCGCAAGCTTCTTGGCGACCCGCGCGCCGATCAACGTCGCGCCGCCGGTGACAATGGCCACTTTGTTCGACAGGCCGCGCATGGCTCGCTCCCCCGGCCTCCGAAATCAAGTAGGCCGCCTTGCTCCCACATAGCCTATCGTCGAAAGCTTCAGCCTTCAAATGTCGCGAGCAGCGTGGCGCCTCTCATCGTTGTGCATTACATTCGGGGGGCGGGGCTGCCTGGTGCGTAGAAGACAACACCTCGGGGCCTTACGATCCTAACGGGAGCTGTCCCTGCCGGGCCCCTGGGTTCGGACACATGGCGCCCACCTACTTATGTAGGTTCCCGGGATCAGCGCTCTTACGGCCGGCGCGGCTCCGCACTTATTTTTCGGTTTCCCCGGCGTGTCATCCATTGATGCAATAAAGGCCGAACTTCGCCGCGAAGCCATTGCGCGCCGCGATGCCATGCCGGCGGAGACGCGCGCCGCGGCTGCCGAGGCGATTGCCGCGCGGGCTTTTCCCGTGGTGGCGAGACCGGGCACAATCGTTTCCGGCTTCATGCCGATCAAGAGTGAAATCAATCCGCTGCCGTTGATGAAGGCGCTCACGGGGCAGGGCGCACGGTTGGCGCTGCCGGTGATCGCCGGCCGCGGCGCGCCGCTCGTCATGCGGCCATGGAAATTAGATGAGCCGCTCGATCGCGGCCAATGGGGCATTCGCGAGCCGAAAGCCGACGCCGCCGAAGTCGAGCCTGATATTCTTCTCGTGCCGCTCCTGGCCTTCGACCGGGCCGGCCATCGCATCGGTTACGGGGCCGGGTATTACGACCTCACCATCGCTGCGCTGCGCGAGCGCAAGCCCATCATCGCCATCGGTCTTGCTTTCGCCGCACAGGAAGTTCCCGCAGTTCCCGCGACCCCCCGCGACGCGCGGCTCGATCTTGTGCTAACCGAACGCGAAGTCATCGATTTGCGGTAGGCTAAATGCGCATTTTATTTGTTGGCGATGTTGTCGGGCGTAGCGGCAGGAACGTCATAACCGCTCGGCTGCCCTCGCTCATTCGCCAATGGCAACTCGATCTCGTCGTCGTCAACGGCGAGAACGCGGCAGGCGGTTTCGGCATTACCGAAACGATCTATGAAGAACTGCTTGAAGCCGGCGCCGACGCCGTCACGCTCGGCAATCACGCCTGGGACCAGAAAGAAGCGCTGGTCTTCATCGAGCGAGCGCCAAAACTCATTCGCCCGATCAACTATCCGCCGGGGACACCAGGGCGCGGCGCCGCGCTGGTGCCAACCAAGAACGGCGGCCACGCGCTCGTGGTCAACGCCATGGGCCGCATCTTCATGGATCCACTCGACGATCCATTCGCCGCGGTCGATCATGAGCTGACGACGTGCCAGCTCGGCCGCGACGCCGACGCCATTATTGTTGACATGCACGCCGAGACCACGAGCGAGAAACAGTCGATGGGATATTTCTGTGACGGCCGGGCCAGCCTCGTCGTCGGCACCCATACCCACGCGCCTACCGCCGACTTGCGCCTCCTGCCCGCCGGCACCGCGTTCATGAGCGATGTTGGCATGACCGGCGATTATGATTCAGTAATCGGGATGAGCAAAGAGGAGCCGTTGCAACGATTTACCCGCCGCATCTCATCTTCACGTTTTGAAGCCGCGACGGGGGAGGCGACCTTGTGCGCGGTGGCGGTCGAAACCGGGGCCAAGACCGGGCTTGCGTCGCGCGTCGCCGCAGTGCGCCTCGGCGGTTGTTTGCAACAGGCCGAACCGGCCTTCTGGGGCTGACCGGCGATCTGGCCGTCTTTATTTCGGCAGACCGCGACAGTATTAAACCTAATCTTCAACGGTAGAGTCAGGACTAAAGTTAAACCTCAACGTCAGAAGACGGGACGATATCACGGCGCGCGGCACAATATCGCCGGCTCCGTTCACGCTTTAAAGAGACGACGCAGTCATGGCCGGCCATTCGCAGTTTAAGAACATCATGCACCGCAAGGGGCGGCAGGACGCGGCAAAGTCAAAGCTGTTCGGCAAGCTCGCCCGCGAAATCACCGTCTCGGCCAAGATCGGGATTCCCGATCCGGAAATGAATCCGCGGTTGCGCGCGGCAGTGATGGCGGCTCGCGCTGAGAATATGCCCCGTGACAACATCGAGCGCGCTATCAAGAAGGCGAGCGGCGGCGACGCCGAGACCTACGAAGAAATCCGCTACGAGGGTTATGGACCTGGCGGCGTCGCCGTCATTGTCGAGGTGCTGACCGACAATCGCAATCGCACCGCGGGCGAAGTTCGGGCGACCTTCACCAAGAGCGGCGGCAACCTTGCCGAGACCGGCGCGGTGTCCTTCATGTTCGACCGCGTCGGCGTGATCGAATACGCCGCCGCGGTCGCGGGCGCCGACGCCATGTTCGAGGCGGCGCTGGAGGCCGGCGCCGACGACGTCGTGTCCGGTGAAAACGGTCACGAGATTTACGCCGCACCGGACCGCTTCGGCGCGGTGTCAAAAACGCTGGAAGCGAAATTCGGCGAGCCGCGCCGGGCCGCGCTGGTCTGGCGGCCGCAAAACACTGTCGCGGTAAACGACGAACAGGGTGAAAAGCTCTTAAAGCTGATCGAGAGCTTGAACGAGCACGACGATGTCCAGAACGTCTATGCCAATTTCGAGGTTTCCGATGAGTTCATGCAAAGGATGAGCGCTTAAGAGTCCCTGTTGAGGCGATCCCGGTCGATCGGGGCAGCCACGGCCCATGCTATGAAGTTGGCGGCATGACGCGCCCGATTCGCATTCTCGGCATCGATCCGGGGCTCCGCCGCACCGGCTGGGGCGTGGTGGAGAT
>DAIUEQ010000138.1:0-9973 GCA_036845025.1 Xanthobacteraceae bacterium
TCGAAATCGGCCAGCACAGCGGCGATCAGCTTTTGGCGGCGCGGGTCCTCCGCGGTGATTGTCGCCGAAAGTAGCTTGAGCAAATAGCGCGCTTTCTCGGCAGCTTCCGGCCAATTCCTCGCCGGCGCCGCCAGCAAGTGAATTTCCAACTCCTCTTGCCGTGCGCGCAGTGTTTTCTCGTTCGCCTCCACATCAGCCAATAGCCGGCGAAGGTTGGTCGCTTTCTGAGAAGCCATCCCGCGATGCCGATCGAGGTCGATGGTTTTGTCGGTCATGACGGCTGATCGCGACGGTTCAGAGGATATTCGGCGCTCTGATACAAACGGCGGATATCGTCACTGCCGTATCTCTGCTCGTCGACTTCAAGGAATGCGCCGGCAAGAAATTCCGGCGGCAGGTCTTCAATGGCGAAACGGATGGCTTGTGAGGCTTCCGCAAATCGCTTGTATCCGAAGGACTGACGACCCAATGACCGCCGTCGCGCCGGAAACAGCTCCGCGGCTGCACCATAATTGAATTGAACCATCGCCGGAGCCTCTCGAACAATTAAGCATTCTGGACGAGGACCATCCAGGCCAACCTATACAAATATAAGATCAAAAAATACCCTTACCAGTGGGTGGTGCGCTGCCATCAGAATACCTCTGCGTGTCGACAAGCCGGTGGCGCAGGAAAGCAGGCGCTCCATTCGCCTCTCGGAAATATCCGAAGGCTTAACGCACCGTCGCGATCTCCGGCACCTCGTCGGTGTGGACCTTAAAACCCGCGAGCGTGTTGAGCCCGAACGACGTCGAGATCGCGACATCGGTCGCGTCGCGGCCGCGCGCCATCAGAATGCGGCCGATGCGCGGAACGTTGTGGCGCGCATCGAATGTGTACCAGCGATCGCCGAGATAAACTTCGAACCAGGCGGAGAAATCCATCGGCGTCTCATCCGGCGGCACGCCGATGTCGCCGAGATAGCCGGTGCAATAGCGCGCCGGAATGTTCATGCAGCGGCAGAGCGTGACGGCGAGATGGGCAAAGTCGCGGCACACGCCGCGGCCCTCCTCATGCGCCTGCCAGGCACTTTTGGTCGGGCTCGCATGGGCGTAACCGAACTCGATGTGGCCGTGGACGTAATCGCAAATCGCCTGCACCAGCGGCCAACCCTTCGGGACGGTACCGAATTTTGCCCATGCCAGCTGGATAAAACGATCGGTCTCGCAGTACCGGCTGCCGAGCAGATAAAACAACGTGTCGACAGGGAGCTGTTCCAGCGGATGCTGGATGGCATGCGGCGCGACAGCGTCAGGCTGGCCGCTATCGTTGATCAAGAAGTCCGTGGACATCGTCAAAATGCCCGCGGGCGCATGGACGACATGGCAAACATTGCCGAAGCTGTCGCGATAGACATTGGCGGCAATCGGCGGAACAAGATTTATGCCGTCAGCGGTAACGAGGTCGCCCGCGCGCGAGGGATGCACGCTGAGCATCAGGATCATCGGCGTCGGCTGCGGGCACTGATAAGCGATTTCATAACCGGCGCGAATCTGCATCACACAGCCCCTTGGCGCGCGGCGCGGATATTCGCTAACGCCGACGCAACGAGCGCCTTCACGCTGTTACTGCTGGAGAAAGCGTCACCCGGCCACCATAACGCATATGCCGACAACATGCATTTCCCGGGCCAAGTTCCAGGCCCGCCGGTTCCCCAACGCGTCGTCAGTTGCGATCGACCGCGAAGCAACGCTGCAAGCACTACGGGACGCCGGCCCCCCGCCGCGGCAACCTTTTTCACCTCAACCATCCGTGATTGGGCGCCAGGAATAAACGCGGCTCTCGGCAGTCTCGTCTATGGAAGCCGCGGAGATCGACTTCGCGACGTCGTGACCGAGAGATCACGAAAGGATCAGGAGAACGTAGATGTCCAAACTTCGTGGCTGCGCCTACGCAGCAATCGCCGCATTCGCGCTCGCAGCGGCGCTCACATCGCCAGCCGACGCAAATCAGGGAAATGGGGCTGCCGCATATTCTTACCAGCCGGCCGCGCATATTGCCCGGCCGATGCCGGCTCCCTCAAGGGCGCTCATGGTCCCTCAGACCGCCACGTTTCCCGAAGGAAGCCCGGATTATCACGGCGCCAACGGCGGCTGAACGAGAGACGCGGCAGCGGGCTCGCTGATTTTAGACGGCTCGCGACTTTTAGGTTGCAATTGTTGAGCGGCGGCGCCCAGGCGCCGCCGCGATCAGGATGCTGTTTGATAAACGCGATCGGCGAGCGGCGGCGTAGGCTCCGCTGTCCACACCGTTTGCCCGGCCAGAAAGCGCTGCCGTACATCCGCGGGCCGGAACGGTTTCTTCAGCGGCGGTAACATAGCAAGGCCGTGATTGGCGCCAATCTGGGCAATCTCGTAGAGCATCGTCTCATCACGGCCGCTGATCAACAGTACCTTGCCACGGTAACCGTCGGCCTCGAGCTTGTAGACGATCTCGACCACGGCGGGTTCGCCGAGTGACAGGTCGAGCACCACAAGCTCCGGCTTGTCGTTTTTCATTTCCGCGAAGAATTGAGGTATCGCCGTGAAGGTCCGCGCCGCGAACCCGCCGGCTTCCAAAACCTTGCCGACCATGGCGGCGATCCGCAGCTCGTCATCGAGCACGAATGCGCGCGTGGCTGCGGATGGCTGACCGGTCACGCTTTCGGCGGCGCTCGATGGCACCTCGACTGTCGTCCCGGCATTCTGCGGCGATCCAGGCGTGGACGTCGAAGGCGGGTCGCCCCTGCCCCGCTTGCCGCCACGGAGCAAGTTCGACCACAGTGCCTCCTGCTCGGATGCTTGCGCGGTGGCGGCGATCACTCGATTGCGACCGCCGCGTTTGGCCTGATAGAGCGCGGCGTCGGCCCGCTTGAGCAAAAGATCGATGCTCTCCTGCGCCGCGCGTTCGGCAACACCGAAGCTCGCGGTGACCGAGAACGTTTGACCCTCGCTCTCGAAGGACAACGCCGCAAGCTTGTCGCGCAGCTCTTCGGCGTACCGGGTCGCGGCTTCAAGGCTCGATCCTTCAAGCACAATGGCGAACTCTTCGCCGCCGAGCCGGCCGAGAATGGTCTTGTCCCTGCGCGCCTCGCCGCCGATGACGCGCAGTACCTGGTCGCCGACATTGTGTCCGTAGGTGTCGTTGACGTCTTTGAAATGATCGATGTCGAACATCACGGCGGCAAAGCGCCGGCCGGCCTCGGCGAAATCGCCGGTCTTCTCGAAGAAGGCGCGGCGATTGAATGCGCCGGTGAGCGAATCCAGATTCGCAAGCACGATCAGCTCGCGCTGCTGACGCAACAGCCGCTCGGCGGTGCGCAGCCGCGCATAAAGTTCCTCGCGGACCGGGGGCTTTCTGATGAACTCATCGGCGCCACTGTCCAGCGCGTTGACCACGGCGCTCTGCTCGGCGTTCGACGACATCAAAATAATGTAGAGGGCACGGTCGCGGCCAGAGAGGAGCCGCGCCTCCCAGCACAGTTCGAGCCCTGACATCGTGGCAAGTTCGGCGCTGGTCATTAACACGCTGACGTCGGGCGCCGATTTGATGTAGTCGAGCGCCTCACGGCCTTCGCTGAAGGCGCTCACGGCATGGCCGTCATCTTCGAGAAGCCGGGAGACGGCTTTCAAGATCGTCCGGCTCGGATCAACCACAACGATGCGCACAGTCGCCCTAACTGTAAAAAACGCGAACCTAGCGGTAGAGTCATAATTCGGTATTTACACGCAGGAGTAAGCCCTGGGCCCCACGCCGGCCACCACCACGTCAAATGGCGGAGTTCGGCAGGGCGGCGCCCTCTGCACTATTGTAGATGCTGGCCAATTAGACGTGAGGGGCTTAAATCGCTCAAATATGGCGCGGGCGAAACATACATCTCGTTTACCTAGTCGGCATTCTTTTCAGCCGACGACCCATCCGCCGCGGAACTTTCTACCGCACGCGAAACGTGAATTGCCGTGAACGATGCACCGCAACAAATGTTGCTCGCTGCCGCCGACCCCGCGCCGGTCACGGTTTATAATGGCAACGGCCGATCGCCCTTGCTCCTTGTCGCCGATCATGCCGGCAATATTTTCCCGCGCGCGCTCGGCCGGCTCGGTATTTCCGCCGCCGAAGCCGCGCGGCACATTGCGCTCGACATCGGCATCGCGAATTTAAGCCGTATGGTGGCGGACGCGCTCGATGCCGCTCTCATCCAGCAAAATTATTCGCGGCTCGTGATCGACTGCAACAGACCGCCCGGCGCGGCTACGTCGATTCCGGAAATCAGCGAAGTCACGCTTATTCCAGGCAACGTGGGTTTGAGCACGGCCGAGCGGATGGCGCGCGAGTGGGAAATTTTTCGGCCCTATCACGACGCGATTGCCGCCGAGCTTGAGCGCCGCCGCGAAGTGAAGGCTCCGACCGCGCTAATTGCGCTGCACAGCTTCACGCCCGTGTTCAAGGCCGCCGGGCGACCTTGGCACGCGGCGTTGCTTTATCATCGCGATCCGCGGCTGGCGCGCGCGCTGCTCGCCTTGCTGCGCAACGAAGGACTCACTGTCGGGGATAACGAACCCTACTTCGTCAGCGACGAGACCGATTACACCATTCCGGTCCACGGCGAGCGCCGCAATATTCCGCATGCGCTCGTCGAAATTCGCCAGGATTTGCTCGCTGACGAAAAAGGCCAGCGCGAATGGGCGCAACGCCTCGCGCGCATCGTTCCCGAGGCCTACCGCGGCTTGGGATAAAGGGACGCGATTTTACCGTCTCCATTAAGATTGTACTTTTCATGATACACAACCTTTGATAGTATCCCTGCCCGGGGAGCAGGGGCATGCGTGGGCTTTCGCAATTCTGCGATCGCGGTGTGGGGCGGCAGAACCCTCAAACCGCCCGGGGCATTGGCCGCGCGGGATCACCCATTATCACGTTGCTGTTGGTGGCCGGCTGCTCGCTGGCGCCGGTGATCGCGGAAAACACGCTCGACTACAACACCGCGGTCGAGACGGTGACCAACGGCGTTTTAGTGACCAACATTTTGCGGGCGCGCGATTACGCGCCGCTGTATTTTTCAGATTTGTCGCAAATCCGCGGAGCGGTGGGGCTTAGTTTGCAAGCGCAAACCACCGTCCCCTACGGGCCGGTGTTTCCCGGGGCGACTGGAGCCTCGGCACAAGGCGGGCCGCTTGCTGTCAGTAGCCAGCCCGGCTTCGACGTCGCGCCCCTGAACACCAAGAAATTTGCCGAAGGCATGCTCGAAGGCATCGATGTAAAGGTCTTCGCTTATTTCATCCAGCGTCACGTTGATCCCAAGGTCTTTCTCAACCTCGTCGTCAGCCGGATCGAGCTCTACCGCAAGTCAGACAAAAATCTCGTCAGCACGTGCACGGCTGAAATCCAAAAGAATGGCACGTCGTGCGTGGCCGAAGTAATTGCGTCGTGGACCGCCGACGGGACCTTCGCTCCCAAAATCGGCGAGCAGTCGGACGATAACCCGGTCGGTCCACCGATAGACTCCGATCTCTTTGCTCAGCAGAAGAACGTCGTTGCAAGCCTGGTGCAAAGCGACGGAGCGAATATTGATGTCAAAGAGTCCAAGGGCAAATATCAGCTTTCGAAGTCGAGCGTGAAATATGTGCTTTGCGTCGCGGCCGGACCACGCCGCGGTTACGTGCCCGTCGGCCTCGCCTCACCCGGCGCCACGAAAGATCCGATCAAACCCCCAGTGCCGACGAAAAACAACAATTGCGGCCGATCGCTGCTGGACGATCGATACGTGATTTATATCCGGTCGGTCGAGGCGGTGTTCTATTATCTCGGCGGCTTACTGAACACCGAAGCGCCTCCGATCCCCTTCCATATTTACGATCATCCGGTCGAGCAGGCGCGTTTCCATACCAACTACAGAGGCCAATTGTATTTCGTTCGCGAAGCCGCAACCGGCGACCCGACCATTACGATATTGGCGATCTTGAATGACCTTTTGAACTTGAACCGCGACGCCGAGGAAATCCCAAGCACCAAAACCGTCGCCACCGCGCCCTAAGCGCCGCGGCTCCGCATGGATACCCGGCAAGATGGAGGAGATCGCATGGAAGCCAAGACGCAGACAAAGATACGAAATGCCGTCAAAAAAATTCGCGCCGACATGGAAAATGATCCGGAGATACGCAAGCAAGTCGCGCAAAATCACATCCGCGTTTTGGCCGAGCGCGGGGGTTTAAGTCTGCCGGAAATCATCGCGGCCCACGACATGTGGTGTACGGGCGCCACCGGTACCTGTCCGCAAGGTCTTAGCATGGCGGGCTAGCGCCGATGCGGCGATGTTATGAGCGGCGCCGACGATATCCGCGAGCGTTACCATCGGGCGCTTCTTAAATTTCGCCTTGATCTAAGCAATGACCGACGCGCCGTAGAATTCCGAGACGGCACGGTGTGCTGGACGCTGTTTGCTTGTGACCGCCGTCCCATGCCAGATCAAGGATGGAAAATCCACGTCGCTTCGTCGATCCGGGACGCGCCGCGTCTGTTTGCGAAAGTCGCACCGGCGCTGCTCGCGCGGAATTGCACGTTCAAGCTGCCGGCAACCATCGATGATGCCATCACCATTAATTCCGGCCACGCCGGACGGACGCTGATCGGCAAGATCCTAACGGTTTACCCAGGCGACGACAGCGAGGTACCGGACCTCGCCGCTGGGCTCGATCGGATATGGCAGTCGGCAGAGGGGCCCGAAATCCTGACCGACCTTCGCCTGCGGCCAAGCAGCGCCATTTATATCCGCTTCGGCGCGTTCAAATCCGACGCGGTCGTTGTGGACGCGCACGGGCTTTATCACGGCGCGGTGCGGCGCCCCGACGGCATGCTCGTGCCGGACGAGCGCCGCCTTGATGGCATGCAGCCAGCTTGGGCGATATCACCGATTGGCCACGCGCAGCCGGTCGAGAAGGCGGGCGACCGCGAGCTGACCGTTTGCGGCCGCCGCTATTTGTTGCTCGGCACGCTGCAAACGGCGCCGAAGGGCGATACCTTTCTCGCTGCCAGCGAGGATTTCGCGAACACATACGTGGTCAAGACCGTGCGGTGCGGCGTGGCCGAGAATGCCGCCGGCATCGATTGCCGCGCGCGGCTGAAAAACGAAAGCCGGTTTCTGGCGTTTTTGGCGGGCCGCAATTTCAAAAGCCCGAGGCTCATCGCTTCGGATGAAAGCTCCATTGTCGTTGAGGACATCGATGGCCTTGCACTCCACGAATTACCGCGCGGCCAAATCGGCGGCGCTGTTGCGCGTCTCGCCGCTGCCGTCGCCGAACTGCATCGGCTGGGCGTCGTCCACCGCGATCTGAAATTGTCGAATGCCATACTCACCGAGACCGATATTTATTTGCTCGATTTTGAGCTGTCGGCGTTCTGCGGAGCCACCGACCCCCCGCGCGGCGGCACGCTTGGCCATATGCCGCCGGAGCGAGACCACGCGCCGGCCGCGTTCGCTGCCGATATTTTTGCGCTCGGTGCGACCCTGGCGCACGCCGCTTTGGGCGTGGATCCCGCTACGCTTGTTCCCGGCGCCGGCCGCCTGCGCACGCTGCAGAAGTCTACCGGACACCGGTGCGTTGCGCAGATCGTCGCCGCGGCGATGCACGCCGATCCGCGGAAGCGCCCGACCGCGCTCGAGCTGACAGAGCGTTTAGCTGCATTGCCGGATCCATGGCCCGCGCCTTTCGCGAGTTACCCACGGCCGGCGCTCGGCGGTGACGCAAAGCTCAAAGCACGCCGATGGCGAAAAATCACGGAAGCCGCAGTCGTATGGGCGAGGTTCATCAAAAGTCGCTCGGAGTCATCGGCCGCAATTGCGCCGGCGCCCGGTCCCTCCCCGCACGCCATCGCCGCCGGCCTCGCCGGCAACATCCTTGGTCTCGCGGCCATCGACTACGCGACGAGACGTTCCGGTTTCGACCACGCCATGCTGGCGGCCGCCGAGACGCTGGCGCGCGATGCCAAAGAGAGCCCGGCGCTCGGCTTCTTCACCGGCCAAGCCGGCATAGCATTCGTACTAGCGTTGGTTGGACAAAAATACGCGCGGAACCACTTGGCTGCCGCCGGCCGGCGGCTTTTTCACGCGGCGGCGGAAGACGTCGTCGAACTTGATCTTTTCTCGGGCGCTGCGGGAGTTGTATGGAGCGGCTGTCTTCTTGCTTCGGTGCTGCACACTGACTGGCCGTTGCGCGCGGTGGAACAGGCGGCTCGCAGATTGACGCGGAGCGTCACCGAAAAAGACGGCGCGCTGGTGTGGCCATCGGCCCACGGCGATGCCGCGGCGGACGATGCCGCGAAAGACGCCTATCTCGGCGCCGCGCACGGCCCGGCCGGGATTGCGCTGTCGCTTGCGGTTTGGGGCCACCGCGCCGGCTGCACGCGTTCGCTCGATCTTGCGCGGCAGACTTTTGTTCGTCTGTTTGAAAGCGGCCGCACTTCCGATGGAAAGGCGCTGCGCCACAAGTTGGGTTTGGAAGGAGGCGCCAGCGGCGGAACCTGGTGCCACGGTTCGGCCGGCTATCTGTGGTGCCTGCTGCACGCGTTCGGCGATCGTCCGTCACTTCGAGCGCCGATAGATTGGGCACTCCGCGCGCTCATGGACACGCCATTGCTCGCCAATCCCGGCTATTGTCACGGCATGGCCGGGCAACTCGATGTCTGGAGCTTGCTCGCCCAATACCCGCGGCTGGCCGATATCGCGAGGCACCGCGCACCGCTGGCCGCTCAACTCCTCGAACAACTCGGCGTCCGCGTTGACAACGCATGGGCATGGCCCGCGGACGAGCCCGATCAGAGACGTCCCGCACTTTGGAGCGGGACGCTGGGCCCGGCCTGCGCGCTGGCGCTTTTCCAACGCGGCGAGCGCGATACGCTTTTTTCCAGTCAAACTCTGGCGCGCATCTTCGCGTCTCGGTAATCAACGAGAGGCCGAACGCACGGCGGCTATCCGCGTTAAAGCTTCACGGCCGTAGCGGCACCACGGCCTCTGACCACCCCTTGCCAAAAGCGGCGCTGGAGGGCTGATTGCTCGTCGTCCCGGCGGCGTCCCTCGCGTCAGAACCTCCCGGGGAGGAACTCATGTCCAAGCTCACCCAAAGCTATGCCCATGGTGTGTCGATGACGCCGCTCATCGGCGAGACCATTGGCGTGCATTTCGACAAGATGGCGGCTCGCTTTGCCGACCGCGACGCGCTGATTGTGCGTCAGCAAAATATCCACTGGACGTATGGCGAGCTTAAAGAAAAAACCGGCGCGCTGGCGGCCGGCCTTTTGGCGCTCGGACTCATCCCCGGCGACCGCGTCGGCATCTGGTCGCCGAACAACGCCGAATGGGCGATCACCCAATTCGCCACCGCCAAAGCGGGTTTGATCCTCGTCAACATCAACCCGGCCTATCGGATTACCGAGCTCGACTACGCGCTCAACAAAGTCGGCTGCAAGGCGCTCATCACCGCCGACAGTTTCAAGACCAGCGACTATGTCGGCATGCTGCGCGAGCTAGCGCCGGAAATCGAGCGAAGCACGCCCGGCCGCCTGCAATCGAAACGGTTGCCCGCGCTCTCCACGCTTATTCGCATCGGCGATGACGAAAAGCGCGGGTTTCTGCGCTTTGCCGACGTGCTCGGCATGGGCGGCGAGCGCCACCGCGCCCAAATCACCGAACTTGCCGGCACGCTGCAGTTCGACGATCCCATCAACATCCAGTTCACCAGCGGCACCACCGGCGCGCCGAAAGGCGCGACGCTGACCCACCACAACATCCTCAACAACGGGTATTTCATTGGCGAAGCGCAGCGGCTGTCCGAGCAAGACCGCGTCTGTATTCCGGTGCCGCTATATCACTGCTTTGGCATGGTGCTCGGCAATCTCGCCTGCATCACCCACGGCGCCGCCATGGTCTATCCTTCCGAAGGATTCGATCCGCTCGCGACGC
>DAIUEQ010000139.1:0-9942 GCA_036845025.1 Xanthobacteraceae bacterium
ACCGTTTCCCAATTGAAGATGCGAATTGGCCGAGTGAGTTCGTCCCGTTGCAACAGCCCCCGCAATTGGTAGCGGACGAATTCGGCGAGCGCATTCTCGCGCGAGAGCGCTTTTATTTCCGCGGCATGGGTGATTTGACCTTCGGTCAGCGCGCGAAACGCAGAACGCAGCACCTCGCGGTACAAACCGTCCTTGCCGTCGAAGTGGTAGTTGATCGCCGCCTGATTGACGCGGGCCTTGGCAACGATCGCGCGAATGCTGGTGTGGTCGTAACCACGCTCGGCAAACAGCCGTTCCGCGGCTTTGATGATCCGGTCGCGCGTAATATCGGAAGGTCGTGTCAAAAGGGAACCTTTTTCAAACTTTCGTTTGAATTCGATAAGCTGTCGGCGCTAATAATGCAAACCTTTTTGCGTTGTGCGGCGCGGCGCCAGCCCGGATTGCCATGGGTTTGATAAGTTCATGGGTTTGATAAGTTTACGCCGCCCCATTGCGGTGCATGACACCACCGCCCGGCACGGTTATCGTCGCCCGCATGATCGAAGGGTGCCGCGTCGAAGGTTACGCCATCGTCTCCGTGGAGGGCATGATCGCGAATGTCGCCGGCGTGATGCCGGACGCTATCCGCAACAATGCCGACCAGAAATTCCTGCAATCCGAGCTCGACCGAGCCGCCGTCATCGTTCATGGGCGCCATTCGAGCGAAGGCGGCCCCCGGGCGTCGCAGCGCAAGCGAATTATTTTGACGCGGCAGGTATCCTCGCTCTCCAGCGACCCAACCAATCCACGTGCGGTGCTTTGGAATCCGGCCGGCGCCCACATCGACGCGGCCTTGGCCCGGCTTGGCGTCGCAGAGGGTCTGGTAGCGATCCTCGGCGGCACCGGGGTTTTCGACTTTTTCCTGCCCCTCTACGACGCGTTTCACTTGACGCGCGCCTTGCACGCGAAAATTCCGACTGGCCGACCAGTGTTCTCTCAGGTTGGACCCGCAAAAACGCCGGAAGACGTGCTCGCCGGTGCTGGGCTAACGCCTGGACCGCAACAGGACCTTGACGCCGCGTCGGCCATTATCTTGACCACTTGGTCGCGCGTGGAAGCGAGCACGGCGGCGCGCTAAGGAGGGCGGCGGCACCATCGCGAGCAAGCCTTCGCGATGTTTGGCGAAGGCGACGGTGACGACCGGCCGCCCAGGGCTTATTTTCCAGGCTATGGCCCCGCGATCGCCCCAACCCCAAACGAGCCGAGTCCGCGGCAACGTTCTCGAGTATGAGATTGTCCAGGAACAGGCGGCTGCGCTCGGCCGTCTCGGCGGGGCGCTGGAAACGGCCCTAACCAGCTTGGCCGCCTTCGACGCTGCCGAAGGCCCCCCAGTCGATGATGCCCTGTCATCCCGGAAAGGCTCTCGGACGCAGCTCCTGGAGGCAGCTGGTTATGCACTGTGGTGTTTCATCGTTCAAAGGGAAGCTTGCGGGCTTCGCGACCAAGGCGCTGTCATTCGAGAGTACCGGGTGCCTGCCGAGGTTCGTAACCGCATGGGCTTGTTCCCGAGCAGCCCCTCGCGCTCCGGCCACTAGCCTGGCCGCCGAACTTACGGACACGGCAAGCCTTTATTCATCGTTATGGCGGCATTTTCTGCTCTCATGGTGCAGGACACGCAGCCGTCGATCCTTAGCTCGTCAATCATGGGCGAACTCGATGCTGCGCTGAAGTCAGGCAGCGAGACGCGCCGGATCGACATGCTGGCACGCGTCGCCAACGTTTTTGCCGCCGACGCATCGCGCTATTCGGAAGAGCAGCTGCACTTTTTCGATGACGTCATGGTGCGCCTGATCGATTCAGTGGGAACCAGCGCGCGCGCCACCCTCGCTGCTAAACTCGCCCCCATTGCCAATGCTCCTTCGGGCGTGATCCACGCGCTCGCCTTTGATCACGATATCCAAGTCGCCGGCCCAGTTTTGACGCGATCGGAGCGTTTACAAGAGCAAGCTCTTCTTGCGAGCGCCAAGACGAAAAGCTTGCAACATCTGTTGGCCATTTCGCGGCGGCGCGACCTTAGCGAGGCGGTGACCGACCTGCTTACCGAACGCGGCGATCGCAAGTTGAACCTGTCGATAGCGAGGAACAAAAGCGCCCGCCTCTCCGATTTCGGTTTCCGCCTTCTCGTAAAATGGGCGACCGGCGACGATGAGCTTGCTGCGGTGGTCGGCCTGCGCACCGATATTCCGCGGCCGCATTTCCTTGTCCTCTTGGAAAACGCCTCACGCAGCGTGCGCGCTCGCCTCGCGGTCGCGAACCCACAGGCCACGAGTTCCGCGGAGCGGATCGTCAGCGACATCGTCGCCGCCGATGAAAGCAAGGCACCGGCAAGACTGACCGCGACCCGCGCTCGCCTCGAGCACCAACATCGGCTGGCCCGCCTTACCGAGAGCGAAATCGCGCAGTTTGCCAGGGATGGCAAACCGGACGAGACCGCGGTCGGTTTAGCGATCGTATGCGACATGCCCGCAGATGTCGTAGAACGGGCGCTGACCGATCAGAATTCCGAAATGGTACTTATCCTCGCCAAGGTTGCCGGGTTATCGCCCGCGTCGACCCGGGCCATCCTCGCCTTACGTGGGCCAGAACGTGGGGCTTCTTCGCAAGATGTCGAGCGCGCGCTGGATAATTACGATCGGCTACCGGTCGACGCCGCCCGGCGGGTGCTTGGCTTCTTTCGCGAGCGCGCCAAAGCCTCGATAGCGCCCCCGCCCGGACGGCCGCTCGCAGTCAACTGTTGGTGAATTGGCGAGACTTTTAGCCGGCCTTCGCCCGTCGCGCGATTGAGCGCTAGCTCGGGTTGAGCATTTTCTGCCCAAGCCCAACCTCACCCAAGACAAGGCTATTGCCCACCGCGCCACCGATCTGTCCCGCGGCTGCTTCGCTTTCCACCGCCGACAAAGATGCTCTACAATGCGGTCACGCAAAAGCAGCACTTGGGAGGAGTATTGCGATGAAGCTTTATATGCACCCGGTTTCGATGACGAGCCGCCCGGTGCGGCTGTTCATTGCCGAAAATAAAATCCCCGTCGACGAGGTCACAGTCGACCTTTTTACCGGCGAGCAATATCAGCCGACCTACACGCAGATTAATCCAAACAACTTGGTTCCGATGATCGAGGATGGCGACCTGCGCCTGACCGAGAGTTCGGCGATCCTCAAATATCTCGCCGACAAGATCGGCTCGCCGGCCTATCCGAAGGACCTGAAGCAGCGCGCCAAGGTCAATGAAGTCATGGATTGGCTCAACACCAATTTTTATCGGGAGTGGGCCTATAATCTTTGCTACCCGCAGCTTTTCCCGCATCTCAAGCGCCGCAGCGACGAAGCGCAGGCGGCGACAATCGAGTTCGGTCAGCAAAACTCGAAACGCTGGCTGCAAATCCTCAACGACCACTGGATCGGGCCGAAGAAGCAGTTTTTGTGCGGCGACCAGATCACCATCGCTGATTATTTCGGCGCTGCGCTCGTAACACTCGGCGAAGTCATCCGCTGTGACTTCTCCGCCTATCCGAACGTGGAGCGCTGGCTCAACAACGTAAAGAAGCTGCCAAGTTGGCCGAAGGTGAACGAGGTGTTCTATGGCCTCGTTGACTCGGTCAAAGCCCAGCAGTTTCACGCCGTCTGACAATAGCTAAACAGAGGATCGACGCCGGACTGGAAAGGACGAACGATTGTTCGTCCTCCTCCCCGCGCGTCACCATACCCAATGCAAACAAGCCGCGACCATATTCTGACCAGTCATGCCGGAAGCTTGCCGCGGCCTGATGACTTGATCGAAGCAAACCGCGCCCGCGAGGCCGGCGAAACGACGGACGAAGCAGCTTTTCAGGAGACGCTGCGCAGAGCCGTCATCGGCGTCGTGCGCCGGCAGACCGAATGCGGGATCGATGTCCCGGGTGACGGCGAGTTCGGCAAGGCGATGGGCCACAAGGTCAATTACCGGGCGTGGTGGAGCTATTCGTTCAATCGTCTTTCTGGCCTGGACTTGGCCGGTCCGGGAATGAATGAAATTCCGTCCAAACAAAGTCGTGCCGGCGAAATCGTGCTCTCCAGCAACGCCGATCGCCGCGACCGGCAGAAGTTTCTGGCGGTGTACACCGATCCGGAGGGCAGTGTTTACACCGGACCGCGAGCGCCGAGTTGGCCCGTCTGCGTCGGGCCCGTCACCTACAAGGGCCAAAAAGCGATCAAATCCGACATCGGCCATTTCCAGGCGGCGCTGAAGGCTTGCGGCGTCAAGGAAGGTTTCATGACGTCGGTCGCGCCGGGAAGCGCCGCGCGCCTCGCCAATTCTTATTACAAGACCGACGAAGAATTTGTTTTTGCCTGCGCCGATGCCATGCGCAGCGAGTACAAGGCGATTGTTGACGCCGGTTTGATTTTACAGCTTGACGATCCCTCGATCGCAGAAAGCTGGGATCTGGTGAATCCGGAGCCGTCGGTCGCAGACTACCAAAAGTTCTCGATGGTACGTGTCGAAGCGCTCAATCACGCTATCCGCGGATTACCGGAAGATCGCATCCGCTTCCATTTGTGCTGGGGCAGCTGGCACGGCCCGCACACCACCGATATTCCGATGCGCGACATCGTCGAAGTCATGCTCGCGATTAAGTGCCAGGCCTATTCGTTCGAAGCCGGCAATGTTCGCCATGAGCACGAGTGGAACGTGTGGGAGGACGTCAAGCTTCCGGAAGGCAAGATCATTTTGCCCGGCGTGGTCAGTCACGCCACCAATGTCGTGGAACATCCCGAACTGGTCGCCCAACGCATTGTCCGTTTCACGAAAAGCGTGGGTCGTGAGCGGGTGATTGCTTCCACCGATTGCGGACTAGGCGGCCGCGTCCATCCGGCGATTGCCTGGGCGAAGCTCGAAGCGCTCGGCAAAGGGGCGGCGCTGGCAAGCCGGGGGCTTTGGCATTAGCGCATTCGTCGTGCCCCGCACCGCAAGACTGCCAAATAAAATGGAGTGGACCGCGTTATGAGAGCAAGCCGCGACCATATTTTGACGAGCCAGGCCGGTAGCCTGCCGCGTCCGGACGACTTGATCGAAGCCAACCGCGCCCGCGAAGCGGGCGAAACGACCGACGAAAAGGGATTCCAGCAACATCTCCGCGCGGCAGTCGTCGACGTCGTACGCCGGCAAGAAGAAATTGGTATCGACGTTCCCGGCGACGGCGAGTTCGGCAAATCCATGGGCAGTCGAGTCAACTACGGCACGTGGTGGAACTACTCGTTCAATCGTCTGGCCGGGCTCGATCTCGCCAGCGGACCGGGGCTGCACGATCAGCCGGTGCGGCGAAGTAAACCGGGCCAGATCGTCCTCACCGGCATGGGAGATCGCCGCGACCGCAATCGCTTCCCCGACATCTACGGTGACCCGGAAGGTCCTGCGAACACCGGACCGCGCAAAGCGCACTGGCCGGTCTGCGTCGGTCCGGTCTCCTACAAGGGACAGGCCGCGATCGCTTCCGATATCGCAAACTTCAAAGCCGGCTTGGACGCCAGCGGCGTCAAGGAAGGCTTTATGACGTCGGTTGCGCCGGCGAGCCTGATGCGCTTTGCCAACAACTATTACAAAACCGACGAAGAATTCTTGTTCGCCTGCGCCGATGCCATGCGCGAAGAATACAAAGCCATCACCGATGCCGGGTTGGTTTTACAGCTCGACGATCCGGCGATCGCCGAGAACTGGGACATGATCAATCCCGAACCAACCGTGCCAGACTACAAGAAGTTCACTATGGTTCGGATCGAAGCGCTCAACCATGCGCTCCGTGGACTGCCTGAGGACCTCGTCCGTTTTCATTTGTGCTGGGGCAGCTGGCATGGCCCGCACACGACCGACATCCCGATGCGCGACATCGTCGACGTCATGCTAGCGGTGAAGTGTCAGGCCTATTCGTTCGAGGCCGGTAACGTTCGCCACGAGCACGAGTGGAACGTGTGGGAGGACGTCAAGCTTCCGGACGACAAAATAATCCTGCCCGGCGTCGTCAGCCATGCCACCAACGTGGTCGAGCATCCTGAACTCGTCGCGCAACGCATTCTGCGCTTTACCGACGCTGTCGGCCGCGAACGCGTGATTGCCTGCACCGATTGCGGCCTCGGCGGTCGGGTCCATCCCATGATCGCTTGGGCGAAATTGGAAGCGCTGGTGCAAGGCGCAGAATTGGCCAGCCAGCGGCTGTGGCCTTGACGCGCGCCACTAGCGTGTAATCGTAACTAATTCACGCGCGCCGGTTGCAACCACACCTGCAACTTGCGGTAATGAATCTTCTCGACATGCTATACACGCCCCGGTAGATTTTTTCGGCGGCGGTAGTTGAGGCGCACCGGGGGGAGCGGCCTCTGTGTTTTGTTTGTTGCGTTTCGCGGCGGCCTTCGCCGCGACGGTAATTTTTTGTACCGCCGCGTTTGCTGATGGGGACGCGCCCAGTAATCCCACGCTGCTGCTTTTCGGCGGCACCGATCTTTTTGGCGGCTACAACAACGATCCGCGACTCTACGGCGCTTTCGGTAATGCCGGAGGAATCTGGGCGCCTGGCGGGCTTGAGCATGACAGCTTGGCCATAAAATTTCTCGGCAATGGCGGCATCTACACCTACCCTTCGGCCGGCCTTGATACCAACGTGCGCGTGACGCAGTTGTCCGGGTCGATTCTCCCCGGCTGGCGAATGAACGACAACAACGCCTTTGTTGGTTTTTACGTCGGCCCCATCGTCCAGGATTACAAGCTCTCGCCCTACGATCCCAAAAGCCTGCTACGCGGATTTTATACCGGCGCGCAGATGAGCATTGACGGTTGGTATCAACCAAGCGAGCTCAGCATGATCGCGCTCGATGGCTCTGTTGCCTCGATCGCAATGATCGGCTCGGCGCGAGCCGCGACCGGTTGGCGCCTGTACGACAGCTTCTTTGCCGGCCCGGAAGCGCAAGCGCTGTGGTGCGTCGATTATCACGAATGGCGGCTTGGCGCGCACATCACGGCATTTCGCTTGAGTGGATTCGAATGGACGGCGGCCGCAGGCGCAGCCCTCGACTCATTCAATCGCCTCGGTCCTTATCTACGTGCCGGCGTCATATTGCGGTATTGATTTGCGCAGCAGCAAAGCGAGAACCGCGTCCTAAAAATCCCGACTCCCGGCTTTGGCAGCGGCCGGAGTCTTTAGCGGCGCGGCGCCGGATGCCGCCGGATCGGTCCCAGGATCGCGAAACCGGCTGGTGATCGGATAACGCCGGTCGCGGCCGAAATTCTTCAATGTCACTTTGACGCCGGGCGCGGCTTGCCGCCGCTTATATTCGGCGAGGTAGAGCATACGTTCGATTTTCATCACGGTGGCCCGATCAAAGCCGGCGGTGACAATCGCCGCCACCGGTTCCTCACGCTCGACCAAGCGTTCGAGGATTTGATCGAGCACGTCGTAGGGTGGCAGCGTATCCTGGTCAGTCTGGTTTTCGCGCAACTCGGCGCTTGGCGCGCGCGTGATCACATTCTCCGGCATCACTGGCCCATCCGGACCGCGAGCGCCCACCGGCTTCCAGCGGTTGCGCAGCTTTGACAACCGATAGACCTCGGTTTTGTACAAATCCTTGATCGGATTGAAGCCGCCATTCATGTCACCGTAGAGCGTGGCGTAGCCGACCGACATTTCCGACTTGTTCCCGGTCGTCACCACCATGAGTCCGAACTTGTTGGAGATCGCCATCAGGATGGTGCCGCGGGCGCGCGACTGCAGATTCTCTTCGGTGACGTCGGCCGGCGCACCCGCAAAAATTTCGCTAAGGGAGGCGTCCAACCCACTCACCGCCCGTTCGATCGGCACAATGTCGTAGCGAATGCCAAGTGCGCGCGCGATCGCCGCGGCATCATCGAGTGAGTCTTGCGAGGTGTAGCGGTAAGGCAGCATCACGCAGCGCACCCGCTCGGGACCGAGCGCGTCAACGGCAAGCGCCGCGCACAGCGCGGAATCAACGCCTCCGGAAAGGCCGAGTACGACGCCCTTGAATCCGTTCTTATCGACGTAGTCGCGCAAGCCCACCATGCAGGCGGTGTAATCGGCCCGGTCCAACTCCTCGGCCGCGGCCATCGGTCCTTGTTTGCAGCGCCAAACTCCATCGGCGCGCGTCCAATGCGTTGTCACCACCGCTTCCAGGAATTCGGGCATTTGGAAACCGATCGAGCGATCGGCATTGACCGCAAACGACGCGCCGTCGAAGACGAGCTCGTCTTGGCCGCCGACTTGATTCAAATAAATCAGCGGCAGGCCGGTTTCGACCACGCGATTAAGCACAATGTTCAAGCGTTCTTCGGTCTTGCCGCGCCAATAAGGCGAGCCATTCGGCACCAGCAGAATTTCGCCGCCGGTTTCCGCCACGCACTCGACCACTTCCGGTCCCCAAATATCCTCGCAAATCGGGATGCCGACGCGGATCCCCTTGATGACGATCGGGCCCGGCAGCGGCCCGGCGGCGAACACCCGCTTCTCGTCAAACACACCGTAATTCGGAAGGTCCACCTTGTAGCGGATCGCTTCAATGCGTCCCCCGGTCAGGAGCGCGTAGGCATTGTAGAGCTTCTTATCTTCGACCCAAGGCGTGCCGATAAGCATGCCGGGACCGCCGTCGGCGGTCTCGCGCGCCAACGTTTCGACCGCGGCGCGGCACGCCGCCTGAAAGGCCGGCTTGAGCACCAAATCCTCTGGCGGATAACCGGCGATAAAGAGCTCGGAGAAAGCGACGACGTCGGCGCCGTCGCGGAACGCTTGCGCGCGCGCCGCGCGGGCGCGCTCGAGATTGCCGGTAACGTCGCCAACGACGG
This sequence comes from Xanthobacteraceae bacterium, assembly GCA_036845025.1. Taxonomy (GTDB): domain Bacteria; phylum Pseudomonadota; class Alphaproteobacteria; order Rhizobiales; family Xanthobacteraceae; genus BOG-931. Next base: position 8,858 of record DAIUEQ010000139.1, read on the forward strand.
GATTGAGCTGCGCCACGGCAATGGCAAGGCGGTCGTCAAGGCGCTCGTTCATAGCGAAGGTTTGCGCTTCTTAAGGGCCGGCGACGGCCGGCAGCGGCTTCGCGGCGAGCGAACGCTTGGCCTTCAAGAGATCGGCGAGCAGGAATGCGAGGTCGAGAGACTGCTCCGCGTTGAGCCTGGGATCGCACACCGTGTGATAGCGGTCGTTGAGATCCTCATCGCTAATCGCACGCGCGCCACCGGTGCATTCGGTGACATTCTGCCCCGTCATTTCCAAATGTACGCCACCGGCATAGGTGCCTTCGGCGGCATGGACCTGAAAAAACGTCCGCACTTCCTTGAGGATTTGATCGAACGGCCGCGTCTTGTACCCGGTCATCGAGGTGATGGTGTTGCCGTGCATGGGGTCGCACGACCACACAACGTTGCGGCCCTCGCGTTTAACCGTGCGCACAAGGCGCGGCAAATGCTCGGCGGCCCTGTCGGCGCCCATGCGGCAAATCAGCGTCAGGCGGCCGGGCTCATTGTCGGGATCGAGGATGTCGATGAGCTTGAGCAGCTCATCCGGCTTCTGCGTCGGACCAGTCTTCAAGCCGAGCGGATTCCTGATACCGCGGCAGAATTCAATATGGGCGTGGTCGCTTTGCCGGGTGCGATCGCCGATCCACAGCATGTGGCCGGACGTGCAGTACCAATCCCCCGTCGTGGAATCGACGCGGGTGAAGGCCTGTTCGAAGCCGAGCAATAAAGCTTCATGGCTAGTGAAAAAGTCGGTGGTGCGCATTTCCGGATGGATTTCGGGATCGACGCCGCAAGCGCGCATGAAATCGAGCGCTTCGGTCAGGTGACCGGCGAGCTCCTGATAACGTTTCGACTGCGGAGAGTCCTTCACGAAGGACAGCATCCATTGATGCGCGTTGGACAGGTTCGCGTATCCGCCGGTCGCAAACGCGCGCAGCAGGTTCAAGGTCGCCGCGGACTGCCGATAGGCCTCGAGCTGCCGGCGCGGGTCGGGTGTGCGTGACTCCGCGGTGAAATCGGTGCCGTTGATGATGTCGCCGCGATAAGCCGGCAGCTCCTTGCCG
>DAIUEQ010000140.1:0-9845 GCA_036845025.1 Xanthobacteraceae bacterium
GTTCGGCGCCGGCCCAGGCGATCATTGCGCCGTTGTCGGTGCACAAAGCCGGCGGTGGCGCCACCAGCGACACGCCGATCTCAAAGGCGGCGCGATGCAAGACTTTGCGGATCGCTTGGTTGGCGGCGACGCCCCCGGCGCAAACCAGCGCGGTCGGCGTGCCGACGCGCGTAACAAACATTTGCAGACCGATGCGCAGCCGATCCAGTACCACGTCGCTCACCGCCTGCTGAAATGACGCGCAAAGATCGGCCACATCGGTGTCGCTGAGCGGCGCAATTTTCTCGGCCTCCAGCCGCAGCGCCGTCTTCAGGCCGGACAGCGAGAAATTGGCGTCGCGGCGTCCGGCCATCGGGCGCGGCAGCGCAAACCGTTTCGGATCGCCGTTGGCTGCTTCCTTTTCGACCAGGGGGCCGCCGGGGAATCCGAGGCCCAGCAACTTCGCCGTTTTGTCGAACGCTTCGCCAATTGCGTCATCCACTGTGCCGCCGAGCCGCAGGTAATGGCCGACGCCCAGCACGGCGAGGATTTGGGTGTGGCCGCCGGACGCGAGAAAGAGGCAAAAAGGGAAAGGTGTGTTGTCGGTGAGCCGCGCGGTCAGTGCATGGGCTTCCAAATGATTGACCGCGATCAGTGGCTTTTGGTGCACCAGCGCAATCGCTTTCGCCGTAGTCAGGCCCACAATCAAACCGCCAATAAGGCCCGGCCCGGCGGCGGCGGCGATGCCATCAAGCGTGCGAAACTCACGTTGCGATTCGCGCATCGCCTTGGAAACGATGGAATCAAGCGCCTGAACATGGGCACGCGCCGCGATTTCCGGCACCACTCCGCCAAAGGCGGCATGCTCGGTAATCTGCGAAAGCACGATGTTGGAGAGGATGCGGCCGCGGCCATCGACTAGGCGCTCGACCACTGCCGCGCTGGTTTCGTCGCAGGTCGTTTCGATCCCGAGAATGAACATCGGTGTATTATAAGCGTGCGATGGCCAAGTCTTCGACAGAAACCTCTATTTTGCGTATCGGGTCGCGCGGTTCGCCGCTGGCGCTGGCGCAGACACAAGAGGTGAGGGGCAGGTTGGCGGCGATGGCAGCCCTCGATCCCGGTCGCATCGAGGTCAAAGTCTTCCGGACCACGGGAGATATTCTCGTGGACCGGCCGCTCGCCGAAGAGGGTGGCAAAGGCCTGTTCACCAAGGAAATCGAAGAGGCGCTGCTGGCGGGGACGATTGATATCGCCGTCCACTCTGCAAAGGATTTGCCGGCATTTTTGCCGGCCGGTCTGACCCTCGCTGGTTTTCTGCCGCGCGAGGATGCGCGCGACGTGTTCATCAGCCGAAAGGCAAAAACTTTAAGGGATTTGCCGCCCGGCGCACGAGTTGGCACCGCGTCGCCGCGCCGCCAGGCCATGATCAAGCGGCTTCGGCCCGATGTTTCGATGGCATTACTGCGAGGAAATGTCGAAACCCGTCTACGCAAGCTCGATAGCGGCGAAGTGGATGCGACCGTGCTCGCGGCCGCGGGGCTAAAGCGGCTGGGGCTTATGTCGGCTGCGACTGAAATTCTTGATGCGGAGGAGTTTCTGCCCGCCGTCGGGCAAGGCGCGATCGCCATCGAGACCCGATCGGACGACGCCAAGACCCGCACCTTGATCGCCATGGTCGATGATCCCGATACCGCGACGGCGCTGGCTGCCGAGCGAGCGTTCCTGGCGATTCTCGACGGATCTTGTCGCACGCCGATTGGCGGTCACGCGCAGGTTTCCGGCAATGGCATCCGCTTTCGCGGCATGATCCTAAAGCCCGATGGCAGCGACGCGCTTGAGGTCGTGCGCGAGGGTTCGCGCGTCTCTGCCGCGGAACTCGGTGCTGACGCCGGCCGCGAATTGCGCAGTCGTGGCGGCTTCGATTTTTTCGAGCGGACATAACGTGCGGCTTCTGCTGACGCGGCCGGACACCGATGCCGAGCGCACCGCTGCGGTTTTGCGCGGCCTCGGCCACTCGGTTTTTGTGGTGCCGCTTTTGCGGATTGAGTTAGTTGCCGACGCCGCAATCGGCGAAGGGCCGTGGTCGGGAATTGTCGTGAGCAGCGCCAATGCCGCCCGCGCAGTTGCGCACCACAAGGCTTTGCCGGATCTCCTGAGATTGCCGGTCGTCGCAGCCGGGGAGCGCAGCTCGGAAGCAATGCGAAGTGTTGGCTTTCATGACGTCGCCTCGGCCAACGGCGCGGAGAAAGAACTCGTCCGTACGGCGGCGCAGCTTTTCGCAGCCGGAGCCCGGCTGCTCTATCTTGCGGGTGCCGATCGGTCCGGAGACGTTGCCGGCGATCTCGAAGCCGAAAAGATCGCCGTGCAAACCGTCACGGTTTATCGCGCCGTCCGCGTTGGTGCGCTTCCGCCGAATGGCGCAGAGGCGCTGAAGGCCGGCATCGACGGCGTCCTGCATTTTTCCCGCCGCAGCGCCGCCGCCTATCTGGACATCACGCTCGCCGCGGGTCTTCGCGAACGGGCGGTCGATAACCCGGTCCATTATTGCCTTTCCCGCCAGGTGGCGGAGCCGCTCGCCGAGGCAAGCGCCGCCAACATTCGCATTGCGCCGGAGCCGACCGAAGCCGCTCTAATCGCGCTCGTTCCCGGGCTCTAAGGCCAGTATGCAGCGGGGCCAAGCGGCGTGTTGCCGCCATCGCTCCTCCGTACTATGCCGGAAGCGGCGTGGCTGACGTTTTGATATCGGTCTTGACCGTGGAGAGGCCATGAGCGACCCCGACAGCGCCCAGCGCCGCCGACCCCCGACTATCGATTTGACCGCAAAAGAAGTCGAAACCGGCCGGCCGGCCGACGGAGCCGAATCGTCTACGGCATCCGCTGCAAGCGCGGACAACAGCACCGGACAAGGCAGCCCGAGCGAGCACGGTTCCAGTCCCGCGCCGGGCCGGAAAACGCCCTATATCGTCGGCGGCTTGATCGGAGCCGCCGCCGGTGCCGCGATCATCGTCGGATTGTGGTTCGCCGGCTTGGCTCCGCAGGGTTGGAGCGCCGCGCCACAAAGGGCAGCTACTTCGCCTCTCGCGCCAGCCTCCGACTCAAAAAGAATGAGTGAAATCGAGGTTCAGCTCGACAAACTGCGAGCAGCCGCGCAAGCGACGCCTCCCGATGGCGGATTGACGCCGCGCATCGCTAACGTGGAAACGCAGACGAAAGCGTTGAACGATGCGATCGCGGCGCTAACCCGCCGCGTCGATGAGATCGCGGCATCAACACACGATCTGGCGACGGAGGCCAAGGCCGCGGCTGCTGCGGCAACGGCGGCCGCGGCAGAAGGAAAAGCGGCTGCGCAAAGCAAAGAACAATCCGGCGATCTCGATCAGATCGCCAAGCGCATCGAAACGCTCGAAAACGCGGTCAAAACGCTGAGCGCCGATACGGCGCGCGCGTCGTCGAGTGCCGACGATCATTTGGCCCGCGCCACCGCAGCAGCAGCAGCGCTCGCGGCCGTGGTCGAGCGCGGCGCCCCCTTCAACGCCGAGCTTGCCAGCGTGACCACGCTCGGCGCCGATGAAAACGCCACCGCGGCGCTGAAACCTTTTGCCGCCGAGGGTCTGCCTAGCGCGGCGGCGCTCGGCCGGGAGCTGGTCCAACTCCTGCCGGCGCTTCGCCAAGCATCGATCGCGGCGCCGACGGAAAGTTCGCTCATCGCGCGGCTTGAGCTCAACGCGCAAAAACTCGTCCGCATTACCCGAACCGATTCCGCGCCGACGGGCGATGATCCCTCATCGATTATTGCTCGCGTCGATACGGACGCACGAAGTGACGACATCGCAGGCGCGCTCGCGGATATCGCCCGCTTGCCGCCGCAGCCGCGCGCGCTGGCGGCCGATTGGGCGAACAAAGCGCAAGCGCGCGAAGCTGCGATCGCAGCAAGCCGCCGCATCGCCGCCGAAGCGACCGCCGCATTGGGCAAGCCGGCTCCGCAATGATTCGCATCATCTTCTTTCTCATTGTTGTTGGAGCGCTGGCGCTCGGCGCCGCTTGGCTTGCGGATCGTCCCGGCGAGGTGGTCGTAACCTGGCAGGGTTGGCGCATCGAAACCTCGGTTATGGTGCTTGGTGCGGCGGCATTGACGGCGCTTGCGGCGCTTGTGCTGGTATGGAGCATCGTCAGCGCGATTCTGCGGTCGCCGTTCGCGTTTCGCCGTCATCGGCATCGGCGCCGTGGTGAGCGGGCCTATCAGGCGATTTCCCACGGTCTGATTGCGGTTGGCGCCGGCGATCTCGATGCCGCGCGCAAATACGTCGCCGAAGCCAAGCGCATCGCGCCGACCGAACCGCTCGCGCTGTTGCTGAGCGCCCAGTCGGCGCAGCTTGCCGGCGATCGCGAGATGGCGGCCAGCGTTTTCCGCGACATGGCAAACCGTCCGGATACCAAAACGCTCGGGTTGCACGGGCTGTTCGTCGAGGCGCGCCGCAGCCACGACTACGAGAACGCGCGGGCGATCGCCGAGGAAGCGGCGCGGGAGAACCCGGCTTTGACTTGGGCCGGCAAGGCGGTTCTCGAAGCGCGCTCGCTTGCCGGCGATTGGGCGGGCGCCCTCGCGCATCTCGAAGCCAACAAGAAAACCCTCGACAAAGATGTTTACCGGCGCCAGCGCGCAGTGATGCTCACCGCCCGCGCGCAAGCTTTGGAAGAATCCGATCGCGACGCCGCCAAAGCTTTTGCGCTCGAAGCGGCAAAGCTCACCCCGACTTTTGTGCCGGCGGCCACGCTTGCCGGCCGCATGCTCGCCGAAGGCGGCGAGTTTCGCAAAGCGGCTCGGCTGATTTCGCGAGCGTGGCAGGCCAACCCGCACCCCGATCTGGCACAGGTGTTTTCCAATCTGCGCTTCGGCGATGCCGCGCGTGACCGGCTCAAGCGTGTCGAAGCTTTAGCGAAGTCCGTGCCGGGTCATATCGAAGGAGCCTTGGCCGTGGCGCGTGCCGCGATCGACGCCGGTGATTTTGCGAAAGCGCGCGCGGCACTCGCGTCTTATCTCACCGCGCCGACGAAAAGGGTCGCTTTGCTGATGGCCGAGCTCGAACGCGCGGCTTCGAACGACGAGGGCCGCGCCCGCGAATGGCTCGCGCGGGCGCTGAGCGCCGCGCCCGATCCGGTCTGGACCGCTGAAGGCTATATTTCCGACCGCTGGCTCGCCGTCTCGCCCAGCGGCCGGCTCGACGGCTTTGAATGGCGCGTTCCACTCCGAGGCATTGCCAGCCCCGCGCCGGTGATCGATGCGGGCAGCGCGGACTCGATGACGAAGGAAGTCGCCGGTGAGGCGCAATCGCCGCGGGGCATAGTGGCGAACGGCGAAAAGGGGGAGCCGGCGAACACGGCGACGGTTCCGGCCGCCGCCCGCCAAGGCCGGACCGTCGAGCAAGCGCAGGTGGCGCCGATCATTCCGCTTATTCATGCGCCCGACGATCCCGGACCGGAAGCGGCCGAAGAACCTGACCCGCGCGCCGAAGCCCAAACCGCTCCTTGGCGGAAGATGTTTGAGTAGACGCGGCTTGCCAACGACTGGCCGCGGATGCATTATAACGCATGAACTATAATGCATGCGGGTTTTAACCTGTGCCGACGCCTAAACCGAAGGCCAAAGCATCTGAAGGCCCTATTGGCCCGCAGGAAGATGCGGCCGAGATCGAAGCATTCCTCGCCGCCATCGGCGCCGAATTGCGCAAGCATCGCGCCAAACGCGGCCTGACGCGCCGGCAATTAGCCGAAAGCTCCGCCACCTCGGAGCGATATCTGGCGCAGATCGAAAGTGGCACCGGCAATCCTTCGGTGAGCGTGCTGCGCGCCATTGCGCGCGCGCTCGAATTGCCGACCGCGGCGCTGTTGCCAGAAACCGGCGTCCGCAACGCCGCGCTGGGCGCGGTGATCGATCTTATCGAACAAGTGCCGGACACCGACTTGCCGACGTTGGCAAAAGATATCGAGTTGCGGCTCGCGCGGCAAAGTAACGCCGACCGCGGACGCCGCGTTGCGTTGGTCGGTCTGCGGGGCGCCGGCAAATCGACGCTCGGAAGAATGCTTGCGCAGAACGTCGGCTGGCCGTTCATCGAGCTCGATCGCAAAGTCGAGGAAGAGTATGGCGCCAGCGTTCCGGACCTCATTGAGATGGCAGGCATGGCGACCTTCCGCCGCCAGGAGCGCAGCGCGCTTGAGCGCGTTGTTGCCGAGCAGGACGCCGCGGTGATCACGACGGCGGGCGGCATCGTCTCCAACGCCGAAACTTATGCTTTGTTGCTGCGCCGGACGCACACAATATGGATCAAAGCGCGGCCCGACGAGCACATGAGTCGCGTCATGGCGCAGGGCGATTTCCGCCCGATGGCCCAGAACCGCGCCGCCATGGCCGATCTTGTCGCCATCCTCGAAGCGCGGCGCTCCGATTATGCCCGCGCGGAAGCCGAGATCGACACCTCGGGTGAGTCGATCGAACAAAGCTTTGCCAAGCTCATGCGCGTGGTGTCCGATTTGCTCGGGCCGAACGTGGCGAGAACTAAAGAGCCAACATCGTGAGCCTCCTCGATCAGGGTTTCCTCGATCTGGCGCCGCTCCGCCTGGAATATCGGATGATCGGGCCGCGGCCGGAGGCAGCACCGACTATCGTGATGTTGCATGAAGGGCTCGGCTCCGCCGGCTTGTGGGGTTCGTTTCCAGATGAGCTCGCGGCGGCGACCGGCGCCGGTGTCTTTGTTTATTCGCGCGCCGGTTACGGCAAGTCGAGCCCGGCAAAACTGCCGCGCAGCCTGAACTTCATGCAAGAAGAAGCGCTCTCGACTTTGCCGAGGCTACTCGCGGCGATTGGTTTTCAGCGCGGCATTCTGCTCGGCCACAGCGACGGCGCTTCAATCGCCACCATCTATACGGGAAGCGTGCAAGATCATCGCATCCGCGGTCTGGTCCTGATCGCGCCGCATTTCTTCACCGAGCAAATGGGGCTCGATCAGATCCGGCGGACGCAGGACGAATTCGCCGCCGGCCCGCTGCGCAAAAAACTCGAACGCTGGCACGCCGACGCCGAGGGTGCTTTCCGGTCGTGGTCCGAACCGTGGCTCGATCCAAAATTTCAACATTGGGATATTACCGAAGCGCTCGGTTACATCCGGGTGCCGATCCTGATCGTGCAGGGCAGGGACGATCAATACGGCACGCTGAAGCAACTCGATGTCGCGCGCGAGGAGTGCTTCTGCCCGGTCGAAACCACCGTGCTGGCGGGCGCGCGACACTCGCCCCAACGCGATAAGCCGGAAGAAACGCTCGCTGCGGCGGCCGGCTTCATCAACCGCCTTCTTCAAGGTCATCGCGAAGCCGAAAGGGGTGCGGCCTAGGGGTTGCGGCCTAGTGCATTATAGTGCAGATTGAAGGTGACGTTGCTGCATTATAATACATTCTGAGGCTCGCCGTTATGGCAGACACCCGGCAACCCGAGCGCGCGCTCGCCAACGGCAAGGCCCGCGTCGATTTCCAAACCGAGCCTGGCCGCTACCGCCATTGGAAACTTGCCGTTGATGGCGAGATCGCGACGCTCTTGATGGATGTCGACGAGAAAGCCCCGCTGTTCGAAGGCTACGAACTCAAGCTCAATTCTTACGATCTAGGCGTCGATATCGAACTGGCAGACGCGCTCGAGCGGCTGCGCTTCGAGCATCCAGCCGTTCGCGTCGTCTTGCTTCGCTCCGGCAAGCCGCGCGTGTTCTGCGCCGGCGCCAATATCCGCATGCTCGCCGGCGCGAGCCACGCTCACAAAGTCAACTTCTGCAAGTTCACTAACGAAACGCGCAACGGCATCGAGGATTTGAGCGAGCATTCCGGGTTGCCGACGATTTGTGCGATCAACGGCACAGCGGCAGGCGGCGGTTATGAACTCGCGCTTGCCGCCGACCACATCATGCTGGTCGACGACGGCTCCTCATCGGTAGCTTTGCCGGAACTGCCGCTGCTCGCCGTGCTGCCCGGGACCGGCGGCCTCACCCGCGTTGCCGACAAACGCAAGGTTCGCCGCGACCACGCCGACGTGTTCTGCACCACCGAAGAAGGCGTCAAAGGAAAGCGTGCGGTGGAATGGCGGCTGGTCGACGAAGTCATACCCGGCTCGAAATTCGACGACACTATTCTCGCGCGCTGCAAGGAATTTGCGGCGAAATCGCGCCGCAACGGAACGGGGGAGGGGATCAAGCTTGCGGCGCTCGCTCGCGAATTCACCGCGGACGGCGTCGAATACGGCTCGCTCACCGTTTCCTTCGATCGCAGCGCGCGGATTGCCACGGTCACGTTGCGGGGTCCGGCCGCGCCGCCGCCATCGGCTGACGGAATCGCGACGCTTGGCGCGACGTTTTGGCCGCTGCAGCTCGCTCGCGAGCTCGATGATGCCATCCTGCACATTCGACTCAACGAACTCGACATTGCCGCCATCGTCTTCAAGTCTTCCGGCGATGCCGCCGAAGTCATGGCCTACGAAAAGCTCCTCGAGGCCAACAGCGATTATTGGCTGGTGCGCGAGATCCGGTTGTTGTGGAAGCGCGTGCTCAAGCGCATCGATGTCACTTCGCGCTCGCTGGTGACGTTGATTGAGCCGGGTTCATGCTTTGCCGGCACGCTCGCCGAAATCGCCTTGGCCAGCGATCGCTCCTACATGCTGGTGGGCCAACGCGACGGCGACAATAAACCGCCGGCAGTAATCGTGTTGAGCGCGGCGAATTTCGGCCTTTACCCGATGGCTAACGGCTTGACGCGCCTCGCGAGCCGCTTCCTCGCCAATCCGGCCGCGATCGACGCGGCGCAAGCCGAGATTGAAAAACCGCTCGACGCCGACACTGCGCAAAGACTCGGCCTCATCACGTTCGCCCTCGACGACATCGATTGGGACGACGAGGTGCGCGTGTTTCTGGAAGAGCGCGCGAGTTTCTCGCCTGACGGCCTGACCGGCATGGAAGCCAATCTGCGCTTCGCCGGCCCGGAAACGATGGAATCGAAAATCTTCGCGCGTTTGACCGCTTGGCAGAATTGGATTTTCCAGCGGCCCAACGCCATCGGCGAAGAAGGCGCGCTGAAGCGTTACGGCACCGGTCAGCAGCCGGTCTTCGATACAAAAAGAGTGTGAACGCAGACGACCGCGAGCGGAGCGAGCAATGAAAATAGAGAACGTCGATTACACGACCAAAATCCCGAACAACGTCAATCTCGCCGAAGATCGGCAGGTGCTTCGCGCGTTGGAAAGCTGGCATCCCGGCTACATCGATTGGTGGATGGACATGGGGCCGCAGGGTTTCCAGGAATCGCTGGTGTATTTGCGCACCGCGGTTTCGGTCGATCCGAAGGGATGGGCCAAATTCGACTATGTCAAAATGCCGGAATATCGCTGGGGAATTCTACTTGCGCCGAAAGAGGAGGGCCGCACGATACCGTTCGGCCATCACTATGGCGAACCGGCATGGCAGGACGTACCGGGCGAATATCGCGCCATGCTGCGCCGCCTCGTCGTCATTCAAGGCGATACCGAGCCGGCTTCGGTGGAACAGCAGCGCCATCTCGGCAAGACCGCGCCCTCGCTCTACGACATGCGCAACGTCTTTCAGGTCAATGTCGAGGAGGGCCGCCACCTCTGGGCGATGGTCTACATCCTGCAAAAATATTTCGGCCGCGACGGACGCGAAGAGGCGGCCGAATTGCTGCAACGCCGCTCCGGCGACGCCGACAAGCCGCGCATGCTGGGCGCCTTCAACGAGGCGACGCCGGATTGGCTCTCGTTCTACATGTTCACGTTCTTCACCGACCGCGACGGCAAGATGCAGCTCGAGAGCCTGGCG
>DAIUEQ010000141.1:0-6254 GCA_036845025.1 Xanthobacteraceae bacterium
CCTCTGCGGCTTACCGGACTCCCATCATTAACCGTCCCTTTAGCGAGCGGAAGAGCACGCTCAGAGAGCTGCTACGCCAAAGCGGACCGCGCGATGTGGCATTTAGCGTTCTCCCCGCATTAGGGCGCTTCAGTAACGCCGAGGGACGACCCCGGCTGCTGCCGTTTGGGGACAGCGAAGGTCCGCACAAGCTAGTCGAAGTGAAGCCAGACAACCTTGCTGCAAGCTTTGGCCCTGGCGTGCGGCTAAAGCGCGTCACGCTCGAATTGACCAATGACCCGATAACACCAATGCCGCCGACATGGCCGCAATGGCTTAAGGAGTCGGCCAAGAGGTACGTCGGCATCCTTGAGGGGTAAAATGAAAATAAATAAACATCGCCTCGCCTTTCTCATCGCCAAACAATGGAGGCCATCATGGATCGCCGCACAGTCACGATGGGTCTTGCGCTTGCCGGTTTGGGCGCGTTCACGGCCGAGGCGTCTGCGCACTCCGGCGCTGAGAATCCAGTAATCGCCGCCTTCGCCAAAACGCTGAGCGCGAACGACATTGACGCTTTTGCCGCGCTGTTCGCCGACGATTACATAAATCATCAAACGAGCGCCGCGGCGCCGAAGCCGGCGGCCGGCGTAACCGCCAAACAAGCCACCGTCGGATTTTTCGCCGGGCGGCTGAAAGGACTCCCCGACCTTTCGGTCGCGATCGAAGCCTCGCTCGCCAGCGGCGATTTGGCGGCGGCGAGCTTTGTGTACACGGGAACCCACAAGGGCGTTTACTTCGGCGTGGCGCCAACGGAAAAACCCTTGCGCTTTACGTCCTGCGATATTTTCCGGATTCGCGACGGCAAGATCGCCGAGCATTGGGGAATGGGCGATATCGCTGGCATCCTCGCCCAGCTAAAGGGATAAAGCTGCGGCTGGCCGTCTCTTAAGGACACGAAGCAGCGTGAGCCGAAATCTCCCGCGCTAAACTTTCACTGTCAGGTCCGCGGCGGCGACGTCGCCGTCGGTGACGTAGTGATTGACCTTTTCGCCCGGCAGTTGGTCGCCCGCCTGGTAGAGTTTGATCTCCTCGATCACCCCGCACTTTCTCAACTCACCGACAATGTAGTCACGCTCGACGTTGGCATCCGAATCCGTGGCGTGCGTGATCTGGAAGGTAAGTTGCGTTAACGAGATACCCGTGTCCCTGGTACCCGCTCCGATCCAGTGTACGCACTCGGCGTCCGGCGGTCGGTCGGTGCTGAGCCAAAAGCTTGGTTTTCCCAGATCGCCCTCGACGTAGTTGAGGCTCAAAGCCCAGAATCGAATGTGATGCCGTTTGCGGGGGCTGTTATCGATCGCCCTCTGGAAGCCGATATCCTGACCGCGTCCAAAAAGAAAAAGCGTGCTGAACGGGGCTGTCGGATAGGGAGAGTTGAATACAAAGGCGCGGATCATGCGCAACGAACTTACAATGCCGAGACGATCGGCCTCTGCCCATCCGCCGCGCCTGAAGGCGGCGCGTAGCTCCTCCAGCGTGCCTGTAAGCAGCAGATTGACCGGATCGCCGGGCAATCCATCCGCGGTAATTGTGAACCGAGGCACGTGCTTGCGTTGGAGAATCTTGAGGCCAATGCGGACGATGCGTGGCAGGAGAATATAGGCCGCGATCGCGTAGGTGACGGCGAGCGCCAACACCGTCGGTAGCCGGCCATCGGTAAATCGAAAGACAAAAACGATTAGCCAGATGGTTAGAACGCCCAGCGCGAGCACCACAGTGCGGCGCACCAGGCGATTCAGTGATCGCACCATTCGGCACCACGGCCGTTCATCTAAAATGTCGAAGCCTGACAGACCCAATATCGGGCTTCAGACGTTAACGCCCTCGTCTACTCCTTCCTGTTCCAAGGAGTAAGCGCTCAACGTCATTCCGGCGCGTGCCGCGCGCCGGAAGATCAGGCGTAAGAGCTACTTGCCGGCTTGTGGCGCAGGTGCCGGTGCTTGACCCGGAGGCGGTGCGGCCGACGAGCTCGGTGCGCCTTGCTGGCCTTCGAGCTTCTTGCGCGCTTCGTCGGCGCGGCGCTGCAACTCTTCTTGCAGCTTACGCTGTTGCTCCTCGAACACCTTGGGATCGGTGGGTGCCCCATCGTAAGCCTTGGCGAAATCGCCGAGCGGCATGGTTAGGCTGATCGGCTGTCCGGTGGCGTTGATGGCTTGGAGAACCAGCCCCTGCCCTTTCTTGAGCTTGCCGATCATGTCGGCATTGGCTTCGTAGTCCGCCATGCAGCCGTTGGTGAAGCAGATCACGTAAGGCGCCGTCATCGGCTGGTTCTGGTCGACAATGACGCGGGTGCCGTGGACGAGCTGCATGCCCAGCGGCAAGGTGACGCGCAAGATTTTCCGTTCTTGGCCTTCCGGTTCAATGAGAACGGCGGCAGCAACCGGCTGTCCGGACTCGACGCGCGCGTCTTTGCCGGTGAAACAAACTTGTTTGGCATTTGGATCGGGCGGCTGTCCCGGCTGACCCTTGAGGCAGAACTTGGTCCACGGTGAATAGATCAGCTGGACCTGCTGTTGTGCGTTCTGACCTTGCGGGGCGGGTTGTCCGGGCGGAGTTCCCGGTGCCGGTTGGATTTGTTGCGCTTGCGCCGGCGGCGCTTCGGCCGGCGCGGCGGGTGCGGCTTGTTGCTCGTCGGCTTTCGGTTTGGCCGCCTTTTTCGGCGGTTTTGGCTTGGCTGGTGCGGTGGCCGCGGGGGCGCTGTTATCCTGCGCCCATGAGGGTGAACCCGCGAAGATGCCAAAAGCGAGCGCGAGCGGCACAACGGCCATGGCCTTCGCTGCTATAGCGCGGTGGGAGGGCATGCGGCACGTCATGCTGGCGACGAGCGGCCGGCTCACCGGCCCGTTGGCCGATGCGGTCCAATAAGTCATGAGATTAAAATCCCTCTCCAGTGCTGCCGCCGCAATCGACCGGTGCGCCTTGCGGACTGAAATGCATCGCCGCTTGGCGACGCGCGCATGCCCCCATTGCGACCGGGTCATTCGACGCAGATTACGGCAACAGCGTGACACCGCGATCCGGCGACGCGATCCAGATAGCCCACCTCGCGCGGCAGTTAAAGCCCGACCTAACGGCATTCTCGCAATCCTGACGTCTTGTGCCGCGTGAGTTGCGTTGCCGCCGTGTGCTACATTTCGCCACCGGCCTGTCACTCGAATCGCTCGAGCTTGTCCCGCACCGATGACCTTGAGCAACGCCACGCGGCTCGCGGATTTCTCGCCTCTCGCGCGGGCACTCATTCTGGCAGCGTTCGGTGCTCTGGCCGGCGCCACGCCTGCGGCAGCCGAGATCACCCATGCCATTGCCATGCACGGCAAGCCGTTATGGGCCGACGATTTCATCGCGGCGCCCTACGCCAATCCCGACGCGCCGAAGGGCGGCCGCCTTGTGCAAGGCTTGCTGGGCACGTTCGACAGTCTCAATCCGTTGATTGTCAGAGGTCTCGCCGTTCAGGCGGTCCGCGGCTATGTCATCGAAAGTCTTATGGCCCGCGGATATGACGAGCCGTTTACGCTTTATGGCCTTTTGGCGCAGACGGTCGAAACGGACGATACCCGCAGCTACGTGACATTCTCACTCAATCCCGCGGCGCGTTTCTCCGACGGGACACCAGTGACCGCCGACGACGTGATCTTTTCCTGGCAGCTTTTGCGCGATCACGGACGTCCAAGTCATCGCGCCTATTACGCGAAGGTGGCGCATGCGCAAGCGCTGGATCCGCGCACCGTACGTTTCGATCTCGGCGGCAGCAACGATCGCGAGCTGCCGCTCATTCTCGGATTGATGCCGGTATTGCCGAAGCACGCCATCGATGCGGCAAGGTTCGAGGAGACGACGCTCGCTAAGCCGATCGGCAGCGGTCCCTATTTGGTCGCCGATATCGATCCGGGCCGCAGCGTCACATTCAGATACGATCCTAATTATTGGGGCCGCGGGCTGCCGATCAATCGCGGCCTGTGGAATTTCGCCGAATTGCGATTTGACTATTTCCGCGACGCCAACGCCTATTTCGAGGGTTTCAAAGCAGGTCTCTACGACGTGCGCAGCGAGACTAATCCGAGCCGTTGGCAGAGCGGCTATGACATTCCCGCCGTCCGCGACGGACGCATTGTCAAGGACTCGTTCCCCAGCGGTCTTCCCAAGCTCAGTTCCGACTTCGTCTTCAATACCCGACGGCCCCTGTTTTCCGATCGGCGCGTGCGCGAGGCGATCATGCTTTTGTTCGACGCCGAATGGGTCAACCGCAATTATTTCTTCGACTTGTATCGGCGCAGCGCGAGCTTTTTCGACGATTCGGAATTGTCGGCTTATCGCCGGGCCGCCGACGATCGCGAACGTGAATTGCTCAAGCCGTTTGCCGGCGCCGTGCGCGGCGACGTGCTCGATGGCACGTGGTCGCCGCCGGTCTCCGACGGCTCCGGCCGCGATCGCCGCCATTTGCGCGATGCCATCGCGCTGTTCGCCGCCGCCGGCTACGAGCTCAACGGTACGACGCTACGCGAGCGGGCAAGCGGCAAGCCATTCGCTTTCGAAATCATGGTCGCCAGCCGCGACGAAGAGCGGCTCGCGCTCGCGTTCTCCAGCAATCTCGCCCGCGCCGGCATTGAGGCCCGCATACGACTTCTCGATGCAGTTCAATACGATCAGCGCCGGCTGTCGTTCGATTTCGACATGATCGAGAACCGCTGGGAGGAGTCGCTGTCACCCGGTAACGAGCAGAGCCTCTATTGGGGCTCGGCGGCCGCCGGCGAGCAAGGCTCGCGCAATTACATGGGCGTGCGCAGCCCGGCGGTTGACGGTATGATCGCGGCGTTATTGCTCGCGCGCGAGCGAGTCGATTTTGTCGCCGCAGTGCGCGCGCTTGATCGGTTGCTGATTTCCGGGTGTTACGTCGTGCCGTTATTTTATTTGCCGCAACAATGGGTGGCGCGTTGGGCCACTATCGCCCATCCGGCGCGGACTTCACTGTTCGGTTACCTGCCGGAGACGTGGTGGCACGAACCGAAGCGGACGCTGCAATGATGCCGCTACAATGATCTTGGGCGATCCCGCAGTCTCGGCAGCCGACGGCGCCTACGGTCTGGGACGCATCACCGTCAGCGAGCTTTTTCATTACGCCGCGCGGCGTCGGCCGGATGCGTTGGCACTTGCCGATCCGGCTAACCGGAGCCAGGTCACTGACGGCAAACCGAGACGCCTAAGTTACGCCGAGGCCGATCGGGTGGTTGCCGCGATTGCCGCGCGACTGCGCGGCATGGGGCTTTCGACCGACGCCGTTATCGGCATTCAATTGCCGAACGTCGTCGAGAATATTCTGGCGATCCTTGGCGTGCTGCGCGCGGGAATGATCGCGGCGCCGTTACCGCTTCTTTGGCGGCGCGCCGACGCCGTCGCCGCGTTGGCCCGCGTCGGCGCCAAGGCGTTGATTGTCTGTGGCCGCGTCGGGACAAGCGAGCATTGTCAGTTCGCAATGCAAACGGCGGCCGAAGTATTTTCCATTCGCTACGTTTGCGCTTTCGGAACGAATTTGCCCGACGGCGTGGTGTCGTTCGAGGACTTGTTTTCGGAAATCCCATCCGGCCGCTTGCTTCCCCTCGATCGTGCGCGGGAAAATGCCGCCTCCCATGTCGCAGCCGTTACCTTCGATGTCGGCGAAAACGGACTGGTGCCGGTCGCTCGCACCCATTCCGAACTTTTCGCCGGCGGGCTTGCGGCCATCCTGGAAAGCCGCCTCCCTCCCGAGGCCAACATTCTTTCGGCGCTTTTGCCGGCGTCATTTGCCGGCCTGAGCCTCACGCTCTTGCCCTGGCTGTTCAGCGGCGGGACGCTTTTTCTCCATCATCCCTTCGATCCCGATTTGCTCGCATGGCAATGGCGCGAAGATCGCTGCACGACGCTGGTCCTGCCGGGTGCGGTCGCCATGCGGCTCGATGCCGCCGGGGCGTTTGCAGCCGAAGCGCCGCGCGCGATTATCGCGCCGTGGCGTGAGCCGCAGGCACTGATGCAAAGTGGGATTTGGCGCGCGCCGCGCACCGCATTGACCGACGTAGCGGTATTCGGCGAGGCGGCGCTGGCGCCGGCGCGCCGTGGTTCTTCCGGCCGGCCCGAGCCGCTGAGCTCCGGCCCGGTCGCGGTGCCCCGCGGCCACTCGGGCGCGGTGACGCTCGCCGAGCTCATCCGCACCGCCCAAGGTACGCTCGCCGTGCGCGGGC
>DAIUEQ010000141.1:6264-9831 GCA_036845025.1 Xanthobacteraceae bacterium
CGGGCCGATGGTGCCCCACCACGCTTATCCGCCCGGCGTCGAGCGCTCGGGCTTGCCGTACTTCACGATTGGGCATGACGGAACGGTCGATACGCGCCAGCGATTCGCCACCCAGCCCGGTACCGAGACCGTCCTTCTCAATGGCGTCCCATCCGGCGTGGCGGGCATTGGCGGCTATCGCTTTGCCTTGCCCGGGCTCGAAGAGGCGGTCCGCCGCATCGATCCTCAGGCGAGGCTATCGCCGGTGGCCGATCCTGTGATGGGGCAGCGCCTTATCGGAACGGCGGTCGATCCAAAGGCGATGAAGGCGGCGCTCGATGCGTCCGGCGCCAACCCGCTTGTCGGCGCGGCCTTTGCGGCGGCAATCGCCCGCGCGGTGCGCGATCCGTCCGCCGACGCCGCGTGAGACCGCCCGCCAAACCGGCAAGTTAGCTGGCGGCGTTGACGTGACATTAACAGCACTTTGGCATGACTTTTCGCTGCATCTGAAGGCTTTTCCCAAATGCCATTGCAAGGTCCGTTCGTCGTCGTCGCCGACAGTCCAGCGCCGGACGTCGTCGAAGCATTGCGTACCGCCGGCGCTTCGCCGGTCGTAGAAACGAACTGGGCGGATGCCGTCGCGGCGCTTGCGACCGTCGAACCCGAAGCGATTGTACTGGCGCAGCCCTGCAGCGAGCCGGAGCGCGCCGAAGATTATGCGCAAGCGCTCGCCAACCGGCTCGACGCCGGCGACGGTCCGTTCACACCCGTGATCGCCCGACTGCGCGACGACGGCGCGGCGCCGTTTCCTGATGCGCTTACGATTTCGGCCAACGCCCCGGCGGAACGCATCGCGCGGCGGCTCGCCACGCTCTCGCGCATCCGCGCATTGCACGGCACGGTGCTCCGCCGCGTGCAAACGCTCGAGTCGCGCAATGAGGCGATCCCGCAACTTCCAGACAGCGATCCCCTCGAAGAGGCGACCGTGCTCATTGCCGGCCGCGGCCGCTCCTATCCGGAATTGTCGGTCGCAGTGGGCGAGCGGGTCGGCTTGGTCGGCGCCTTGTCGGTCGAAAGCGCCGCGCGCGCGCTCAATTCCCGCGATATCGACGGCATGATTATCGCTGACGGATTTAGTGCGCGCATGGTGCAGGCGTTGCTGACCGTGGTCGCTGAAGACGTGCGCTTTCGTGACCTCCCAGTCGCCGTGCTTGGCGGCCATCCGGCGATCCTCGAGGAATTCTTCCCGCTGCTGCCCAATCTTGACCGCATCGCTGAAGCGCCGGCGCTGGTCGAGCGCTTCTTGCCGTTCGTGCGGCTGCACGCCTTCGGCGAGCGGCTTAAGCGCATGCTCAAATCGCTCGACGCCAAAGGCATGATCGACCCGGCGACGGGCCTCCTCGCGCACGAAGCCTTCTGGCGCGACCTCAACCGCGCCGTCGGCGACGCCGGCAAGCGCGGCATCGGGCTGTCGATCGCGCGCTTTTCGTTTTCCCACCGCGACCGGCGGGTCAGTCTGGATGCCGCCCGCCTGGTGAGCCGGCTAATGCGCCAGGTGGATTTCGCCTGCCGCGAGGCGGACGATTCGATCTTCGCCGTTTTCACCGAAACCGATTTGCGCGCCGCTCACGTCATTGCCCGGCGGATCGCGAGCGTGCTCAAAAACACCATGCTGATCGCCGACCGTAAATCGAGCGGAGTCGATACCGCGGTCACGCTGGCGACGCTGAAGCCGACCGACAACGTCGATTCCCTGATCTCCCGGGTGGTGGGCGATGTTGCCGCCGGCTGACGGAAGCCCCATTTTAGGACTTGCTTCGATCGAGGGCACGTCATGACCGATACCGCTGAGGCCAACGGCTCCGTTCGCGTCGACGTCGTTTCCGACGTCGTGTGTCCGTGGTGCTATGTCGGCAAGCGCCGGCTGGAACATGCGATTGCGCTCGTTCCCGACATTACCGTCGACATCAATTGGCGGCCGTATTTCCTCAATCCGTGGATCCCGCGCGAAGGCATCGACCGGCAGACTTACCTCGAGGCCAAGTTCGGCTCGGTCGATCGCTATGCCGTGATCGCAGAGCGCGTCGCTTCGGCGGCGGCCATGGAGGGGCTGGTCTACGCCTTCGACAAGATCAGCCGGCAGCCGAACACGCTCGATTGCCATCGGCTCATCCTGTGGTCGCGCAGCGCCACCGATCCGGGTCGCATGAAGCAGCGGCTGATGGACCTGTACTTCGCCGAGGGCGCCGACCTCACCGACACGAAAACGCTGATCGAGGCTGCGGTCGAATGCGGCATGGACGGCGATCTGGTGCGCCGGCTTCTTGCCGGCGACGACGATGTCGAGCGCATCGAGCGCGAGGCCAACAGCGCCAAGGAAGCCGGCATTGACGGCGTGCCGTGCTTCGTGTTCGGCGGCAGTGTCATTGTCACCGGCGCGCAATCGCCGGAATATCTCGCCAACGCCATTGCGCGGACCGCCGGCCGGCACGCGCGGCTGCGCGCTTAAGCGCGACGCGCCCGCCTCGGTTTCCTCACTCGCTTCACAGCGCCAGCGGCAGCTCGAGATGCTGCGCGTACATCATGTCGCGATGCGCCAGCACAATGGGGTCGAGCGCGGCTTCAATCTGCGGATCGCGGTTTGCGAATGCGGCGCGCGTCGCTGCGTCCATTTTGCATTGCGCCTCCGGCAGCGGGCAAAACATCGCCATGCAAGCGGCGCTATAAACGTCGACGGCGGTCGGCGCCTCGCCGACGTAATAACGGCTGCCGGCGCGATGCTGCGCGGCAAGCCGCGCTGCCAGCAGCTTCAGAAGTTCGGCGACGCGCGAAGCCGCCGCGGCGCCGGCCGCGGGGCTGTAGCCGTATTTCTTGGCGAGATATTTGGAGACCCGTTCGGGAAAGCCGCCGGAATTTTGCAGGCCGGCATGAATGAGCTCGATCCGCCGCGACCACGCCAAGCCGTCTTCGCCGACGAGTTCGTGCGCGAGCCCGAAAGCCAGCGCCCGCTCTGCTGGATCTTTCGGCAGTAATGCCGGCTCGGGCGAGAGCCGCTCGGCGAGCAGCAAAATATCGCTCCAGCGCGATCGCGGTTTCTCGTTGTCGTAGATGGCGATCGGGCCGGACCGCTCGCCCGCCCATTCCTTCAAGGCTTCGCTGTCGTAAACCAGCCGCACCGCCGCCCAGTCGATGCGCTTGATGTGCAGCAGACCTTTGGCGGCCTCGCCCCACGGGCTCGGCACGCCGCCGACCACGACCATGCGCAGGCCCGGCTGTTTGATGGCGTCTTCGACGCCGACATAGGCGAAGGTCATAATCGGCTCTTGCTCCATTCCACCGGTTTCATTCGTCGCGTGCGCGGCATCCTTGAATCTTTCGTGCGCGCCGACAACGCCGCGCGTTGACATTTTCGCGGGCTTCCCCCATTTCCACGCCGTGGACATGACTGAGCCCATAGGCGCGCTCCGCGCCCCGAGCCTCACCGGTCTCGGGCCGACCGCAATTTCGCGGCCGGAGGCGGAGCTATGTCATGTCCAATCTCAAGCCCTATCGGACCAAGGCCCAAAAGGCCGAGGCGCGGCGCACCGC
>DAIUEQ010000142.1:0-9624 GCA_036845025.1 Xanthobacteraceae bacterium
GTGCCGGGATTTTTGCCCGGCACCGCGCAGGAATACGGCGGCCTGATCAAGCACGGCGCCAAACTTCTGTTCGCCTATTCGCAGGCGACGGTGCCGCTGGTCACGGTGATCACGCGCAAGGCGTTCGGCGGTGCCTACGACGTGATGGCGTCAAAGCACATCGGCGGCGACGTGAATTATGCCTGGCCGACCGCGCAGATCGCGGTGATGGGGGCGAAGGGCGCGGTCGAGATCATTTTCCGCTCCGACATCGGCGACCCGGATAAGATCGCCGCGCGCACCAAGGAATACGAGGAGCGATTTCTGTCGCCGTTTATCGCCGCCGAGCGTGGCTATATCGACGACGTGATCATGCCGAGCACCACGCGCCCGCGCATTGCGCGCGCCTTGGCAATGCTCCGCGGCAAGACCGTCGAGATGCCGGGGCGAAAGCACGACAATTTGCCGGTGTGAGGAAGGCTGGATCATCCCCATTTTCGCTGCGCTCAATCCGGCCTACAGCGCGCGCACTTCGACGTTTCTGATTCCCTTCGCCGCGGCGATCAGCCGTGCGTCAGCGGTGACCAGCGCGCAGCGCTCGCGCTCCGCCAGCGCCAGGTAGAAGCAATCATAAATCGGATGCTTGAGCCGGATCGCCAGCGCCATGGCGGCATCCCCGTGCCCGACGGCGGGCGGGCTTGCCGCGGCCGCACAGCGTTAACACCTTCAAACAAAGTCCGGAAACTTTGAAGTTGTGAGCAACAATTCTGCAAGCCGGCTGCTCTAGCCTTGCGGTATGTTGACGGCCGTGAAGCAGCAACTCGAAGAGGCGGCGCCGGACGACGAGGCGCAGCGCGAAGCCGCGCGGCTAGCCGCGCTCGACAGTTACGACATTCTGGACACACCGGCCGAGGAGGCCTTCGACCGCATCACCAGAATTGCGCGCAATGTGTTTGGAACGTCGATGTCGACGGTGACATTCGTCGACGGCCATCGGCAGTGGTTCAAGTCGCGGCAGGGCGTCGTCGACCACCAGACCTGCAAACCCGACTCGTTCTGCAACGTCGCGCTGCGGCAGGATGAAGTCCTCGTGGTGCCCGACGCGCTGAACGATCCGCGCTTCGCTGAGACCCGTCTGGTGACCGGCGCGCCGCATATCCGCTTCTATGCCGGCGCACCGTTGCGCACCTCCGACGGCCACGGCTTGGGTGCGCTCTGCGTTATCGACACCAAGCCGCGCGAGTTCAGCGCGAGCGAGGTCGCGATCCTGCGCGATCTCGGCGATATGGTGATGCGCGAACTGGAAGCGCAGCGGCTGACTTCGACGGACAGCCTGACCGGCGCGCTGTCGCGTCAGGGGTTTCGCAATGAGGCCCAGCGGGCCATCGCGCTGGCGCTCCGCCACAAGCACCCGACGAGCTGCATCGTGTTCGACGTCGATCATTTCAAGCAGGTGAACGACAAATACGGCCACGCCGCCGGCGACGCCGTTCTGGTCGAGTGCGTGCAGGCCTGCCGCGAACGGTTGCGGGCCAGCGATATTTTCGGGCGCATCGGCGGTGAGGAATTTGCCGTGGTGCTGCCGCATACTGGCGCCGCCGATGCGATGAAGGTGGCCGAGACGTTGCGATCGAGCCTCGCGGAGCAACAAGTGCCGCTACCGGATGCGCCGCTCTCGATCACGGCGAGCTTCGGCGTGTCCACGCTCGACCGCTCGGTTGGCGATATCGACGAACTGCTTCGCCGGGCCGATGTCGCGCTCTACATCGCCAAGGATGCGGGCCGCAACCGTTGCGCGATGTGGCAGAACCCCGAGGGTCCGGCGAAGGACGGCGTGATGCGCCGTGTGCTTAAAGCCGGCAAGATCGCATTCAATACCGGGCGGTCGGTGGTCGACTGCACGGTGAGGGCGCTCTCCGACAACGGCGCCGAAGTCGAGGTCGTCAGCACCGCCGGCATCCCCGAAAAATTCAAGCTTCTGATCGAAGCCGACGGTATTTCACGATCCTGCACCGTGGTTCGGCAGATGAACAAGCGCATGGAAGTGGCCTTCGCCGGGGCATGAAAGCCATCGCGCGCCGTTTCTCTTTCGCTAATGCATCGGCCCTCGCGCTTCGCGGATGGCTGCTTCCTCTCGGCGCTATCGACCTGAGCGTCAACGCCCGCTAGCGTCTTGGCAGTCGCGTCGGCCGCCGGGAAGCTTGATCAATGCCACGCACGCTGGAAGAAGCCGTCACTTTCGTGGCGCCTGCGCTTTTTGTCGTGCTGTGGGCTTCCGGCTTTATCGGCGCCAAGCTTGGTTTGCCTTATGCGGAACCACTGACCTTCCTGACGCTGCGCATAGTCGGCGCGATTGTGCTGCTCGGCATCATCTTGCTATTGGCGCGGCCGAAATGGCCGGATGCTACCGGCATACTCGATAGCTGCGTCACCGGCGTGTTCATGCACGTTGGGTATCTCGCCGGGGTCTATATCGCGATCAAGCAAGGAATGCCGGCCGGCCTTTCCGCCCTGATCGTCGGGCTGCAACCGCTGCTGACGTCCACGGTCGCCAATCGTCTGCTCGGCGAGCCGGTCATGCCGCGGCAATGGGCCGGGCTCGTCCTGGGCATGCTCGGGATTTTTCTGGTCGTGCAGGATCGCGTCAGCACCGGCACCGCCACGCCGCTCGCCTGGGTGGCGGCGAGCGTCGCACTTGTCAGCATCACCGTCGGCACCGTTTATCAGAAGCGGTTTGGCGGCGGCATCGACTGGCGGCCCGGCATGTTCATTCAGTACGTCTCCGCCGGGGTCTTTTTCATCCTCGGCGCCATGGCGTTCGAGACCCGCGTCGTGCAATGGACGCCGGAGCTCATCTTCGCGCTAGGCTGGCTGGTCTTGGTGCTGTCACTCGGCGCCATCTGGCTTCTCTATTTTCTCATTCGCCGCGCCGCGGCGACCCGCGTCGTCGCTCTGTTCTATTTGACGCCGCCGGTAACGGCGCTGATGGCGTGGGGCTTATTCAACGAGCGACTGGCGCCGCTTGCGCTTGCCGGCATGGCGGTTTGCGTCGTCAGCGTCGCCTTGGTGAATTGGCGGCCGGCGGCTCCCTAAGTCGCGCAGATTACAAGAAATTAACCCTGTGAAAAATCACGAAAACGCCACGATGCGGGCTTGCGTTCGGCTCAAACAAGCGTTTGAATTTCAATTGAGCGTTTGAATCGGGGACGTGAAAGGGACAACGTGTACACCTCGGAAACACGAGAGTTAATTCGCCGCGGCGCGGAACCGGTCAAAGGCCGTCCGTGCCCAAACTGCGGCCGGCCGATGCACTTGTGGCGCAACTCACCCGGCTACACCGAGCCTGCCTACGGGGCGCTGCCAGGCGTGCGGCGTTATTGGTGCGGTGAGTGCGGCGTTGCGGTGACAGATGAAGTGTAACGATCGAAATTGAGGCCGGTTGTTGAAGGTTGTTCCGGCCTTCTAAGCCCCAAGCGCACCCCCCCTCCCGCGCTTGGGGCTTTTCTTTTTGCGGAAGAGCTAAAGGCCTACCGCCAGCCACCGCCGCCGTTCACATAGACCGTGTCCGCGGTCATGAACTCGCAGGCATCGGAACACAGAAACAAAACCAGCTCCCCGATCTCCTCCGGCGCGCCGAAGCGGCCCATCGGAATGTCGGAGAGGAATTGCCGGATCAGTTCCGGCGAGGACTGCGCCGCCTCCTGGAACGGCGTCTTGATCGGCCCGGGCGAGATTGAGAGCGCGCGGATGCCGGCTGACGCAAACTCGCGCGCCACGCCCAAGGTCATAGAGAGGACCGCGCCCTTGGCCGCGGCATAGTGGATGGAAGAGCCTGGAGCGCCGCGGCGATGCGCCATGCTCGCCATGTTGACAATGACGCCGGCCTTGTGCGCGACAAAATGCGGCAGCAGCGCTTGCATGGCGTAGAAGGTGCCGTTGACGTTGAGCGCGAAGGTTTTCTCCATTAGCGCATCGTCGATCTCCAGGAACTTGGCGCGGCGAATGGCGGCGCCGGCCGAATTGAAAAGAAAATGGACGCGGTTGAAGGCGGCGAGCGAACGCTCCGCCATCGCGTTCACGTCAGCGCGGCTGGTGACATCGACTTTGAGCGCCAGCGCCTGGCTGCCTTTGGCGTTGACCTCCGTTGCTGTTTCACGCGCCCCGTTCTCGTTGATATCGGCGCAAACGACATTGGCGCCCTCGCGCGCGAAAATCAGCGCGGTGGCGCGGCCGATGCCGCTCGCGGCGCCGGTAATGAGGACGGTCTTTCCGGCAAAATAGTCGGGGGTCTTCGGCATGTTGCCGCGCCTTTCGCTTGCCGCCACGATTGTGCATCGGCCGCCCCCTCCCGCAAGGGCGAACGGGGCGTTAGGATGCCGCGGGCAACTACCAAAGCCTGAGAGGGATCATGGCCAGGACGTGGATTGCGATCGCCGCCTTGCTCGCGAGCTGCGCCGTTGCGCTCGCGGAAGAGCCGCCGAAGAATCCGCCGCTGACGCCTTCGCCGGTCAAGCGCACCATCATCAGCAAGACCGAGGTGCCGAATTCCAACTACGAGATGACCACGGCGATTGTTGAAGTTGCTCCTGGCTTCAAGGCGCCGCGCCACATCCATCCCGGTCTGGTCACCGCGTATGTGATTGACGGCGCCTGCTGGTTTGCGCCCGACGGCCAGCCGGAAAAGGTCTTTCACGCCGGCGAGACCGTCGAATTGCCCGAGCGCGCCGTTCACGCCGAAGGCGCCGCGGGCGCCGACGCGCCTTGCAAGATGTACGTGGTCTACGTTCTCGACAAAGGCGCGCCGCTCGCGGTGCTGGTGAAGTAGCAAGCAAGGGAGAATTCATGGCCGTTCCTGGGCCCATCGAACATGCCGACGCCGCGCCGGAAGTCCGCGCCGTCTATGATGACATCAAGCGCACGCGCCGCGTCGAAGACGTGAACAATTTCTGGAAATATCTTGCGCACGATCCGCCGACGCTCAAGCGCACCTGGGAGAGCATCAAAGACATCATGGCGCCGGGCGCGCTCGATGCGGTGACCAAGGAGATGGTTTATCTCGCCGTGAGCGTGACCAACGGCTGTGCCTATTGCATCGCGAGCCACGGCGCCGCGGCGCGCAAGGCCGGCATGAGCGACGCGATGTTCGGCGAGCTCATGGCCGTTGTCGGTATGGCCAATGAGACGAACCGTCTGGCCAACGGCTACCGCGTGCCGATCGATCCGACGTTCGAGAAGTGACCAAGCTCACCGTTTGACGTTACCGGATTGGCAGGCGGATGCGCCGCGATCAACAAAGAAGCGGCCTCGGTTTTTTGCCGAGGCCGCACTCGAATTACGCTGATCGTTGACGATCGCTCGTTACTGCGCCGGAGCGGCCGGCGGGTTGGCCGGAGGAGTCAAACCCGGCAAGGACGGGTTCATGGGCGCGGGAGCAGGAGGTGGTGCGGCCAGATTCCCTGCCGTCGGCCTGTTTTCATTCATTGCGGTCCTGGTCGGCCCGTGGCCGGCGCCGAACACGATTGCGATAAGGATGACGACCACTACGGCACCGGCGAGCCAACCCCAGCCGGCACCATAGGAACGCCCGGTGGGCTCATATTCTCCGCCTTGCCACATGGGATCGTTGGGGTTCCGATAATCAGACATCATCGACCTCCTATTGCGTCGCTCGCTGACAACCGCACCTGACGGGGGAGGTTCCGGCGTGCTTGCAGTCAGGAATGGCCGCTCTGCTGCGCCGGCATGACACAAATTGAACCCAATCGCGGGTGCGTCGGCCGTGGTCTGTTGAACCATGGCGCGAAGCGGCTATTGTGCGGCCGCTCCACGCGCTCGTAGCTCAGCTGGATAGAGCATCAGACTTCGAATCTGAGGGTCGGGAGTTCGAATCTCTCCGAGCGCGCCAGCCTTTACCGTTGTGCCGCGCGCCGCCGTGGCCGCCGCGCGAGTCTAAGATCATCGGGGCTCGAGGCCCCAAGTCCGATTTAGTTGGACGGCTGGGCCGGCGGCCGCCAGCGATAGATCCAGTCGTAGTGTTTGAGCAACCGTTTGCCGCCGATGGTCCGCATCGCCGCGTCACGTAACCAACTCTTGGGCCAACCGAACTGGTAGCTCGCCCCGTTGCGCGCCGATGCGAGCTGGACTTTTCGGGTTCGCCCTTGCCGCGCCGCGCAATAGGCTCGCAGCGCCCGCGCCGGGTCGTCGGGCCGGCGGGCCAGACAATCCGCAACCACCGCTGCGTCTTCGATGGCCATGGCGGCGCCTTGCGCCAAATACGGCAACATTGGATGCGCCGCGTCGCCGAGCAGCGCTGCCGCGCCGTCAGACCATCGTTTCAGCGGGCGACGATCGTAAAGCGGCCACTTTTGCCAGGCGTCCGGCAAGCGGATGAGCGTGCGCGCGGGCATCGCCCAGCCGTCGTCACTTAGCGAAGATAACAGATCGGCCCGCGTCGTGATCGTGCCGCGATTCGGCGAGGCGTTATTCCGATCGACCTTCGGATCGGCGGCGATAACGACAATGTTGATCAGGTGTCCGGCTCGCACCGGATAATGAACGAGATGCGCGTTCGGTGCGATCCAAAGGTGAACGGCCGGCTCGCGAAATTCGGGGCGCACGTCGCGTGCGGCGACGCTTCCGCGCCAGGCCGCTCGCCCGGTGAAGCGTGGCGGCACCCGATCGCCGAGTTGCCGGCGCAGCGGCGACCACAGGCCGTCGGCCGCCAGCACGGCAAAGCCGCGTTCGTCGGCGATACCGGTCGCGGTCAAGGCGGACACCGTCAGCCCGTTCGGATGAACCACAAAATCTTGTACTTGCCGGTCCAACTTGACGGTGATGCCGAGCTGCCGAGAGGCGGCATCGGCAAGCGCGCCGAGCAGGTCGGCGCGATGGATCAGCCAGAACGGTGCGCCGTAGCGATGTTCGGCGAACTCGCCGAGCGGCATGCGCACAATTTCCCGGCCCGAAGTTGCGTTCATGACATGCAATGCGCTCGGCGCAACCGCAAGCGGTCGCAATGCGCCGTCCAAGCCGAGTTCGATCAGCGTGCGGGTAGCATTGGGTGAGAGCTGAATTCCGGCGCCGGCTTCTTCCAGGCGCTGGGCTTGTTCCAACACCGTCACGCGAAAGCCGCGGCGCGCCAGCGCCAGTGCCGTGGTCAAACCGCCGATGCCGCCGCCAGCGACGATCACCACGCGCGATGCGGTCAGGGCACGCGCTCCCGCCGCAAATCAGGCGCCGGCGTCGTCAAGAACGCAGGCTTCCGGCCGCGCGGTTCCGGGCTTAAGCGCCGGGTCGTAACGGTAGAGCGTCGAGCAATAGGGACACACGCATTCTGAATCGGCGCCCATGTCGCAGTACACATGCGGATGGTCAAAAGGCGGCATGGCGCCGACGCACATGAATTCCCTGGCGCCGATATCGATGACGGCGACCCCGAGGTCGTTGTGGAAGTGAGGAACGATTGCGTCGGCCATGTCTGTTACCTTACCGGTCCGCCATACTAACGGTGGCGAGACACGAATTCCAGCTAACCCTTTTCCGGTGCGGCGGCTTTGCTCGCCGACGCCGTGTTATTGCTGCTTAACCAGCGGACACGCCGGGTTCGACGGCCCAAACGCTTGCTCGCCCGGAATGTGGGTAAGGATCTTGTAGTAGTCCCACGGATATTTCGATTCCTCGGGCGTTTTGACTTGCACCAAAATCAGGTCGTGAACCATCAGATTGTCCTCGCGCAGCCGGCCGTTGCGGGCAAACAAATCCTGAATCGGCGCCGCCCGCATTTGGGCCACGACTTTCAGCGGCTCGTCGGTGCCAGTCGCCTTGACCGCCTCCAGGTAGTTGAGGACCGAGGAGTAGACTCCCGCCTGCCACATGGTCGGCATACGATTGGTCTTGGCGAAGAAGCGCTTCGACCATTGCCGGGTTTGCTCGTCCATGTCCCAATAAAACGATGTGGTGAGTACCAATCCTTGCGCGGCTTTCAACCCGAGTGCGTTCACGTCGGTGATCAACACCAACAAGCCCGCCATCTGCTGGCCGCCCTGGAAAATCCCGAATTCGCCGCCGAGCTTGATGGCGTTGACGTTGTCGGGCGGACCGGCCGCAAGCCCGATGATTTTCGCCTTGGAAGTTTGAGCTTGAAGGACGAACGAAGAAAGATCGGGCGTCGCGAAGGGGTGGGACACGGAGCCTACCACCTTGCCGCCATTTTCAACGATGACGCGCGTCGCGTCGCGCTCGAGTGCATGGCCGAAGGCGTAATCGGCGGTGAGGAAAAACCAGGTGTCGCCGCCGCGGCGCGTGACCTCCTGCGCGGTGCCGACCGCAAGTGCGTGGGTGTCGAACACCCACTGCAGCGCATAGGGCGAGCAAAACTTGCCGTGAAAATCGGCCGTGCCGGTCGAATGGGTGATGAAAAGTTTTTTCTTCTCATTGGCGACCGCCTGCACGGCCAATCCGACGGCCGACACCGGCACATCGAGGATCAGATCGACTTGATCGCGGTCATACCACTGGCGGGCGACGCCCGCGGCGACGTCCGGCTTTATTTGATGATCGGCCGAGATCACTTGAATGGGCTTGCCCAGCACGGTGCCGCCGAAATCGCTCACGGCCATTTCCGCGGCAGCTACCGAGCCTTGCCCCGTCGCCGTTGCAGACGGGCCGGACAAGTCGGTCAGCACCCCAATTTTCACCACATCGTCGGAAACCTGTGCCGCGGCGGGACCGCTCGAAAGAGCCAGTAAGCCGAGCATGACAAGCCAAGGGCGTTGCATCTGTTTCTCCCGGGTGCCCCGGCTGCGGGTTAAGTGCGCACCCGGGCGGGAGGAGCCTAGCTTCATATCCGGCCGGCATCATCATTTTTTGTGCGGCTCGGAAGCGGATAGCGTAGAAGTCGGCGGATGCCGCGCTTTTCTCACGATGACGTCGAGATCGCCTTTCTCGACGAAGGCGAGGGGCCACCGATCGTCCTCGTCCACGGATTTGCCTCCAACAAGGAGGTGAACTGGGTTTACACCAGCTGGGTGACGACGCTCACGGGCGCCGGCAGACGCGTTATCGCGCTGGACAACCGTGGTCATGGGGCCTCCACCAAACTCTACGACCCAAGCGCCTATCACAGCGCGACCATGGCGGCCGACGTGTGTGCGTTGCTGGATCATCTGCGGCTTGCGCAGGCCGATGTCCTTGGTTACTCGCTCGGCGCCCGGATTACAGCGTTCCTGGCGCTGGCGCACCCCGAACGAGTGCGCTCAGGCGTGCTTGGAGGATTGGGGATGGGGCTCATCGACGGTTTGGGCGACACGGACAAGATTGCGCGAGCGCTTGAAGCCCCCGCGCTTGCCGATGTATCTGATCCAGGCGGTTATACCTATCGCGCGTTTGCCGAGAAGACGCATTCCGACTTGCGGGCTCTCGCGGCATGCATCCGCGGCGCGCGGCAGACCATGAGCCGGGAGGAAGTAGGGCGCATCGCCGTTCCGCTTCTCATCGCGGTCGGCGAAAACGATCATGTTGCCGGATCGCCCGAAGGGCTGGCGGCGCTTATCCCGGGTGCGGAAGCTTTCACCATTCCGGGCCGCGATCATATGCTGGCGGCGGGCGATCGGAGGTTCAAAAGCGCGGTTTTGAGCTTTTTAGACC
>DAIUEQ010000143.1:0-9600 GCA_036845025.1 Xanthobacteraceae bacterium
TAAGTGGAATGCCGGCAGGCGAGCGCGCCCGCAAGCGGAGGGCGGCGCAAGCCGCTTTCTCCGTGGCGCGTCCCGCACGCCGCTTGCGTGCGGGCATGAAGACAAATGCGTCTGCCGGCGTTCCGCTATCCTTTTATTTTTTGCCGGGGGCGAGTCGATAAGAGGCGTTTCGTAGACGAAACGGCTTCTATCACTCCGCGCCGGTCGCTTCGTGGCTTGGTCTTTTTGACTAGCAAAACTCGGACGCGAAAAACCGCGCCGCGAGAACGGAAGTGCTTTTCTCCACGCCTTGCCTGCTACGGGAGCCTCGATTAGTGCGCTATAGTGGCAACGGCTACCGCATTTTTGCGACCAACGGCCGGAGAGTGTTGTGACCACCAAAGCCTATGGCGAGACGTTGAAACTGGCGCTGCTCGTGGTTGCGGTGGCCCTCATTCCCCTTTTGATCTGGTATTTGTTCGATCTCATCCTCGTCATATTCGGCGCCATCATTCTTGCGATGCTGCTGCGGCTCGGGGCACAGCCGTTCATGCGCTGGCTATCGATGCCTGAGTGGCTGGCGCTTTTGGTTTCCGGACTGCTTGTGTTGTTCGTCATCGGCGGCACCGGCTATCTATTCGGCACTCGCCTTACCGGTGAATTTCAGGACGTCCTGCAACGGGCCACTTCCGCGAGCACCGAAATACAATCCACCCTGCGCGGGTCGGAATTCGGCAATTTCCTTCTGCAGCACTTCTCCGGTGACAGTATTTCCGTCACCGGCGTCCTTTCCGGCGTATTGCGGGTGAGTACGAGCTTTCTCGAAGCTCTGATTATCATGATCATCAGCGGGATATATCTGGCGGCACAGCCGAGGCTTTATCGAAAGGGCCTCATCTGGTTGTTTCCGCCGCCCAATCACGCCCGCGCCGCCGACATCATCGACGGTGTCGGCGAAGCATTGCGGCTTTGGCTCCTTGGGCAACTCATAGAGATGGTGTTGATCGGGGCGCTGGTGACGTTTGCCGTCTGGCTGATCGGCGTCCCGTCTTCGCTGGCGCTCGGCCTGATCGCCGGCATCGGCGAATTCATTCCCTATCTCGGACCGATCCTCGCCGCCATCCCCGCAATCCTGGTCGCGCTCACCAAAAGCCCAGAGCTCACGTTGTGGACGGTGGTGGCTTATTTGATCATTCATCAGATCGAGGGACAGATCATCGCGCCGCTCGTGCAAAACCGCATGGTCTCGATTCCCCCCGCCGTTATGCTTCTTGGCATCGCCGGGCTGACTTATCTGTTCGGCACGGTCGCCATCATTTTTGCCGCCCCAATGGCGGTCGTCATCTTCGCCGCTGTCAACTTGCTTTATGTAAGAGACACCTTGCACGAAAAGACCCAACTCATTCGCAAACTGAAATGACGCGGACCCGCAATTTCGGTTAACCGCATCTGTACAGTCTGGAAGCCGGATCGGACTTGCGCCGACGCCAGCTCGTTGAATCAGCGTGTTTTCTGGTCTGCGCTGCCCTCCCGGGTACCCCGCTGGGGGCCCGAATTGGCAATAGTGCCTTTAACAAGGTGGTGCTAAAGTTGTCGCCAAGGAATTGGCCTAATAGAGATTTCGTGGGGGCTAGTCATGACCGCACAACCTAAGTCCGCTGAACTTAAGGCGAGCGCCCCGCTTGCCGGGGAGAAAATCCTCAATTTGGCGCTCCAGGGCGGCGGCAGTCACGGCGCGTTTACGTGGGGCGCGATCGATCGCTTGCTCGATGATGAACGGATAGGTTTCGACGGCGTCACCGCGACAAGCGCCGGCGGCGTGAATGCCGTCCTGCTCGCCGACGGGCTGGCGCGAAACGGTCGCGCCGGGGCGAAGGAGTTGCTGCATACCTTCTGGAAGAAGATGTCGGATACGACATCGACCAGCATCATTGCGCCCTCGTTCTTTGACAAGATGAATCCAAATTTCGGCCTTGAACACTCGCCGGGCTACGTCATGGTCGACATGATTAGCCGCTTCATGTCGCCCTATCAGCTCAATCCGTTCGACATGAACCCGATGCGGGATTTGCTCAACGAAGTGGTCGACTTCGAACGGGTGCGCACACAACAAGTGATTAAAGTTTTCCTGTGCGCGACCAATGTGCGCACCGGGAAGGTCGGAGTCTTCACCAATAAAGACATCACCGCCGAACACGTGCTAGCTTCGGCTTGTCTGCCATTCATGATGCGGGCGCCGGTAATCGACGGCGACGCGTATTGGGATGGCGGGTTCATGGGCAATCCAGCCATTTTTCCCGTGATCTATGGCTGCCAAGCGCCGGACGTGCTTTTGGTTCACCTGACGCCAACCGAACGTCCCGAACTCCCGACCACCTCCCGCGCGATCCTCAACCGTATGCAAGAGATCAGCTTTAATTCGTCACTGATGCGGGAAATGCGCGCGGTGGCTTACGTCACTCAGCTCATCGACGAAGGCAAACTCGCCGGCGGCAAACGAATGTTCATTCACTCGCTCGAAGCCGAAGATATTATCAGGGAACTGTCAGGCTCGAGCAAAATGAACGCCGATTGGAAATTCCTGACGCACCTTTTTGACCTCGGCCGCGAACGCATGGACGCTTGGCTCGTGGCCAACTTCAATCTGATCGGTGTCGAAACGACGGCCGATATAAAATCGCGATATTTGTAATTACGCCAAGCAGTCGGAAGGCGCTAACGCGCGTTAGCTTTTCGTCTCTGGCGACGCGGGCTTATCACCGGTTCGCATTTCAATAGGCCCTTCGGCCTTCTGCCAGGCGCCAAATCCACCCGCAATGTGCGCTACCGGACGCAAACCCATTCGCGCCGCCGTTTGTGCCGCGAGCGCGGAACGCCAGCCGCCGCCGCAAAAGAAGACAAAGCGCTTGTCCTCGGCAAAAATCTTTTTGTGGTAAGGGCTCGCAGGGTCGATCCAGAATTCGAGCATGCCGCGCGGGCAGTGAAACGCGCCGGGCATCCTTCCTTCGCGATCGAGTTCACGGATATCGCGGATATCGACAAAAACCACGTCTTCCTTGCCGTGAAGGCTCAAAGCCTCCTCGATCGGCAGTGTTTCGATTTCACGTTCTGCGGCATCGACTAAGGCGCGGAAGCCGGTGGTGATGTTCTGCGGCATGTGACGGCCTACTTTAGATCGCGGGTCAGTTGCCGATAAGCCGCATCCGCCACCCGCCCGCTGAGGAGCGCGGCGATTGGTCGGAGTGGCAGGATTTGAACCTGCGACCCCCTCGTCCCGAACGAGGTGCGCTACCAGGCTGCGCTACACTCCGATACAAGGCGGGGCTTATACAAGTCGCCCTGCGGGGCTGCAAGCAGCCGCCATTTCCGCTATTTAAGCGGAGTAGGAATGTGATGACAGTCCCGCTGAAAACACCCGTGCTCAAGGCTGGCGCTGCTGCGATCGAGGAGGCGACGCGCCTGCTTGCCGCCGGAGGCTTGGTCGCGTTCCCGACGGAAACCGTCTACGGGCTTGGCGCGGACGCTACCAACGGCCGCGCCGTGGCGCGTCTTTATGAGGCCAAGGGGCGCCCCGCGTTCAATCCGCTTATCGCCCATGTGGTTGATCTGAAGTCGGCGCAGGCGCTCGGCAAGCTCAACGCCAAGGCCGCGCGACTGGCCAAAGCGTTTTGGCCGGGCCCTCTCACCATGGTCTTGCCCAAGGCTGCCAGGTGCCGCGTGGCCGAGCTTGCCACCGCCGGCCTCGATACCATCGCGGTCCGCATCCCCGACCACGAGGTCGCCAGAAACATTCTGGCGAGCTTTGGCAAGCCGGTGGTCGCGCCGTCGGCAAATCGCTCCGGCCATGTTTCGCCGACGCGCGCCGAACACGTGCAGGCGGATTTAGCCGGGCGCATCGACCTGATCGTCGATGGCGGCCCCACTCCAGTCGGCGTGGAATCGACCATCATCGCCTGCCTCGAAGAGCCGATCTTGCTGCGGCCCGGCGGCGTGCCTCGGGCGGCCATCGAACAAGTATTGGGGCAAAAACTCGCCTACGCCCCATCCGGCTTCGTCGACGGCAAGCACGCACCGCTCGCGCCCGGAATGCTTCCCTCGCATTACGCGCCGCGCACACGCTTACGCCTCAACGCCGGTCGCGTTGCTCCCGGAGAGGTCCTGCTTGCGTTCGGCAAGGAGCTTCCGACGGGCAACAAGACGGCGGAAAAAGTGCTGAATCTCTCTGCACGAGGCGATCTCATCGAAGCTGCCGCCAATCTATTTTCGCACTTGCGCGCACTCGATGCATTGGGCGCCAGCAGCATCGCGATCATGCCCATACCCGCCGACGGTCTTGGCGAGGCCATCAACGACCGGCTCGCTCGCGCAGCGGCGCCGCGCCCGACGAAGGCGCCGTGATTTTCCGCCGCTTTCATTCGAATCCTTCGCGGCGAGCGGCCGATGCTTGATAAATTACCCTCGGCTCCGGCCGCCCTACTCGCGCGTTTCGCCGCGATTGTCGGCGAGAAGTACGCCATTACCGATCCGCAAGCCCAGACGCCCTATGTCGTTGAAATGCGGGATCTCTACCGCGGGCATACGCCGATGGTGCTGCGGCCAGGTACGGTTGCCGAGGTGTCGCAGATTCTCAAGCTTGCCAACGAGACTTCGACCCCCATCGTGCCGCAGGGCGGCAATACTGGTCTGGTCGGCGGACAGATCGCGTTCAACAACGAGATCGTTCTTTCGCTGACGCGGCTAGATCGCGTTCGTGAAGTCGATCCCGGTTCGAACACGCTAACCTGCGAAGCCGGCGTAACTTTGCAGCGCGCGCGCGAAGCCGCGGCAGCGGTTGATCGGCTTTATCCCCAATTGCTGCCGTCGGAAGGCAGCTGCACGATAGGCGGCAATCTGTCGACCAACGCCGGCGGCACCGCCGCGCTCGCGTACGGCGTCGCCCGATCTCACGTGCTCGGCGTCGAGGTCGTGCTTGCCGACGGGCGCATTCTCGACAACCTCAACAAACTGAAAAAGGACAATACCGGCTACGATCTGAAAAACCTGTTTGTCGGCGCCGAAGGGACTTTGGGAGTGATCACGGCGGCCGTCTTGCGCCTGGTGCCGCGGCCGCGCGCGGTTGAGACTGCTTTCCTTGGCTTGCCGAGCGCGCAAGCCGCCCTCGCCCTGTTTGCGATCGCTAATGACCGCGCCGCCGGCGGCGTTACCAGCTGCGAGCTGATGACGCGCTTGGGGATCGAAATGGTGCTGCGCCACGCCGCGGGGTGCCGCGATCCGCTGCAGAAGCCCTATCCCTGGTACGTCCTCCTCGAACTGTCGTCGCAAAGCAAAACCGGCTTGCGGGAGTTGCTCGAGGAGATACTCACTGAGGGGCTCAACCGCAGTCTCGTCCTCGACGCGGCCATCGCTGACAGTCTCGAACAAGCAAAGGCGTTTTGGCGGCTGCGCGAAATGTTCGGAGAAGTGCAGCGCCATGAGGGCGGCTCGATCAAGCACGACGTTTCTGTGCCGGTCGCCGCAGTGCCGGATTTCATTGCCGAGGCAAACGCCGCGGTCGCAGCGCTTCTTCCCGAGGCCCGCCCGGTGCCGTTCGGTCACGTTGGCGATGGCAATATCCACTACAATGTCAGCCAGCCGGTCGGCGCCGACCGTGCGGAATTTCTCGCCCGCTGGAACGAGGTGAACGCTGCGGTTTTTGCGGTCGTGAAAAAGTTTGGCGGTTCGATCTCTGCCGAGCACGGCGTAGGCGTCATGAAGCGCGATCTGCTGCCGAGCGTGAAAGACCCGGTCGCGCTCGACCTCATGCGCAAGATCAAACACCTGCTCGATCCAAACAATATTCTCAACCCCGGCAAGGTTCTCTAGCCGGTCCACGGCCAGGTTTTGCCTGGCCGTGGCAGATTCGCTTAATGCAGCGCTTTTGGCAGCGAGCCGCTCAGCAATGCATTATCAACGATCCCAGCGGTGCCATCGATGCCACGGGTGCCATTCCCGCTCGTGCCACCGATGCCATGGGTGCCATTGCCATTCGTGCCACGGGTGCGATTCCCAATGATGCCAAGGGTGCCAGCCCCGATGATGCCAGCGGTGCGCTCTCCAACGATGCCAACCCGGGTGGTGCCATCCCCAGTGATGGCCATGCCAACGGTGGCCTGGTACCCACCGCACGTCTTCGACGTTGGTCGAGATTTGTTTTTCGGCAGCCGCCAATCCACTCACCGGCATTGCCGCCGATGCCTGGCCGATTGCGAAGCTTGAGCCAAGCAATCCCAGCGCTATGGCAGTCATTCTTAGTCTAGTCACGACAACTCCTCCAATCAGATTCAGAGACATCGACACCCTCGCAAATCCGCTATGGCTGAAAGCTGAAGGTGTTGTTGCCCAATGTTAATCGACGCGCCTTGGGAAGATGTCGCGCACACCAGGATGACGGCAGCCTACCGCGTGGTAACTTCG
Organism: Xanthobacteraceae bacterium; assembly: GCA_036845025.1. GTDB lineage: Bacteria > Pseudomonadota > Alphaproteobacteria > Rhizobiales > Xanthobacteraceae > BOG-931. Next base: position 6,433 of record DAIUEQ010000143.1, read on the forward strand.
TGGGCGAAAACGGGCGGCCGCTAATGAGTCGTAGATGTTCTTTTCTGTGATGATCGGGGGGCGTTATTGACCGGCGTCAGCACGCAACAGCGAACGTATCCGGCACGGCCGTATGTTGCGGTGAGCGCCGCCATCTTCCGAGACAGCCGCTTGCTCATTGTCCGGCGCGCGCAGCCGCCGGCTGCAGGTCTCTACACGCTTCCCGGGGGCGTCGTCGAACTCGGCGAGACGCTTGCCGAGGCGGCGATACGCGAGGTCCGCGAGGAGACCGGTCTTGAAATCGAACCGCTGACGCTTGTGGGCTACCGCCAAGTCATCGGCCGCGACGCGAACGGACGTGTCGAGCGGCATTTCGTGATTTTGCCGTTCGCCGCACGTTGGCTTGCCGGCGAAATAAGGCTGAACGAGGAACTGGCCGAGGCGCGATGGCTTAAGCCGTCGGAGCTTTCCGGCCTTGCAACGACCGAGGGATTGGCCGAGATCGTAACCACCGCTTGGGAGAAGATGGCTGCGAGCTCGTAAGCAACGACCTCAATCACGCCGCAGCTTTGGACTTGGTGGCGCACCGTTCGATCATTATCATTGAACCAGATCACATGCTGCGAATTCTCATCGCGCTTTCACTTTCGTTTTGCTTCGCCGCCGGGTCTGCGCGCGCCCAGACTCTGATTTCGCCGGTGAGCCCGCCGAAGCCGCAGCCTCAGGTCCAGCCGAGGGCGCAGCCCTCCGGCCAGCCTCCGGGGCAAGCTCAAAGTGCGCCTCCAACTCCACCGGGTCCGGTCCCCTACGATCGAGACTTGCAGCGACTTTCGGAGATCCTCGGCTCGTTGCATTTCCTGCGCGGCATTTGCGGCTCCAACGAAGGCCAGAAATGGCGCATGGAAGCGCAATCTCTGATCGATGCCGAAGCGCCGGGCGGAGAACGGCACGAGCAGATGATCGCGAGCTTTAATCGGGGCTATCGCGCGTTCGAGCAGAGCTATCGGACCTGCACTCCGGCCGCCGATTTCGCCATTAGGCGTTACCTCGAGGAAGGCGCCAAAATCGCGCGCGAAATCACCGCCCGCTACGCCAATTGAGCCACCAGCGGAGCGGATTTGACATTCGCCCTTGCCAAGCGGCTAGCTCCTGAGCGAATGCCAAATCCAAAGCTCCACTGCGATTGATATTTGCTAGTGGTCCTTTGATTCTAACGTTCGCATGAACGCACACCGAACCGGGTGCGAATGTCAGGATCGGACCACTAGTCGCATTAACCCTTCCCTGAGGTTCAAGCTTGCGGACAATCTTGGCGTGCTAACGTCATTGCTCTGGGCAGGGATGGCGCCGGGCTGCGGCGATCTGTGAATTCCAATGAGTTTTGTAACGTCGAGTTTGGCGGCACGGGGCACCGTCGCCGATGAGGACCAGAAGCGGCTCGCGCTCACTTATTTGCAAGACGCCTGGACCGAAGCGCAACACCAGGGGATTGAGGGCGATTGCTTGGCGCAGACAGCGCTGTTTCTCGCACTCGCCGAACTAATCTCCACATACGGCGAAGATGCCACCGCGCGCTACGCCGCGGGCCTCGCCCCGCGCATCAGCAACGGCGAGTTTTCCGTCGAATTGTCCCGGCAGTAACAGTTTCGCCTATCCGCGCCCTTGAGCCTAGCCAGGCCGCGCCTTAGCTTGGCGACATGGCCGAAACGTCAGCTCGAATGAAAGCCGCCCTTCTGCCGGACCGCGGCGTGGTCAAGGTTGCCGGCGACGACGCGCGCACTTTCCTACACGACCTTCTCACCGCCAACGTTCTCACACTTACGCCCGGAACGGCCCGTTTCGGTGCGCTGTTGTCGCCGCAAGGCAAAATCTTCACCGATTTCATTATCGTTGAAGCGCCACCGCAGGCTGGCGGCGGGTTTTTCTTTGACGTGCCGGCTAATATCGCCGACCCTTTGGTTAGTAAGCTCAACCTCTACAAGCTGCGTTCGCGGGTCATCATCGAGAATCTCTCGGAGGTGCTCGGCGTGTTGGCTGCATGGGATGGTACCGGAACGACGGCTCTCGGCCTGGCCTATCTCGATCCGCGGTTGGGCGGGCTCGGGTTGCGCGTCATGCTGCCGCCCCACCGCGCGGCTGATGCCGCAGCCGAGATTGGCGCGATTGTCGTTGACGCCGGTGAATATGAAACCCACCGCATTGCTCTAGCTATTCCGCGCGGCGGTGCGGATTTCAAATACGGCGATGCCTTCCCCCATGAGGCCGACATGGATCAGCTCGGCGGCGTCGATTTCACCAAAGGCTGTTACGTCGGCCAAGAGGTGGTTTCCCGCATGGAGCATAGAGGAATCGCTCGCACGCGGGTCATGCCCGTCCGTTATCACGGCGCCAGCCCGCAACCCGGAGAGCCGATCACTTCAGGCCGACGTCAAATCGGCACCATGGGCTCGGCGAGCGCGGGTCTTGGCCTCGCGCTGTTGCGGATCGACCGGATGGCCGAAGCGCTAAGAGAGGGCGAGCCGCTCGTCGCCGCCGGCGTCGCCGTGGAACCGCTCAAGCCCGACTGGGCGCATTTTGCGGTGCCCGACACCGTGAAAGCTGCCGAATGAGCGGACAGTCCAATCTCGTCCGTTGTCCATGGCCAAAGGACGATGCGCTTTATATCGCCTATCACGACGAGGAATGGGGCCTACCCGAATTCGACGATCGCGCGCTTTACGAGAAGCTTGTACTCGACGGCTTTCAGGCCGGCTTGTCCTGGATCACGATCCTGCGCAAGCGCGAGAACTTCCGCCGTGCCTTCGACGAGTTCTCACCTGAGAAAATCGCGCGTTACCGCCCGGCCAAGATCGAGCGATTGATGCAGGACGCCGGCATTGTCCGCAACCGCGCGAAAATCGAAGGCACTGTCCTCTCTGCCAAAGCCTGGCTCAAGGCCATGGAGGACGGTCCGGGTTTCTCGAAGCTGCTTTGGGATTTCGTCGACGGCAAACCGAAGATCAACAACTATCGCACCGTCCGTCAAATTCCCGCCGAAACCGCGACGTCGCGGGCGATGTCCAAAGAACTTGCGCAGCGGGGCTTCAAGTTCTGCGGTCCAACCATTGTCTACGCCTTTATGCAGGCGGTCGGCATGGTCAACGATCATCTGGTGAGCTGTTACCGCCACGCTGCCGTACAGCGGCCCGC
>DAIUEQ010000144.1:0-2444 GCA_036845025.1 Xanthobacteraceae bacterium
CAAGCGGGCTTCGTCTGGATCAACGAAGTCTCGAAACACTTCCTCGGCGCGCCGTTCGGCGGCTACAAGCAGTCGGGTATTGGCCGCGAAGAATGTTTCGAGGAGATGCTGGCCTACACGCAGGAAAAGAATATCCACGTGAAGCTGAAGGCACCGAAGGCGTAAGGGCATATACGCGCCGATCAGGCCGGCACCCCTAGCAACCAAAAGGTACGATTTTGTTTTCGGCGTCATGTCCGATGTCGGCGCGACCCAGAAAGGGGATTCCGGCTCTTCCGCACCAATATCGGGCAACCTCTTCCTCATTCATCCCGAAGTCCGGTTGGTTCGGCGTGATATTGCTGCAACGGCCGAGCATGATGCCGGCGGTGCGCCGGACGTTGGCGCTGGCGCTGATGTGAAACAGCGAGCGATCGATCCGATACATCGCCTCCCCTACTTCCTCAAGCATGAGCACATGGCCGTCGAGGTTGGGCTCGAGCGATGTGCCGAGCAGGTGGCTCAACACCGTTATGTTAAACGCCGCGGTCTTTCTCACCCCGTCGACCGCCGGTTCGAGTGAGCCGGGCGCCCGATCGATCATCCACGCGAGTGCCCTGGCGACCGCTTTGTCGCCGCCGTCGCGGCGGATGTCTTGGGCGACCGGGCCATGCGCGACACCCATAAACCCGGCGCGGTACAAAGCCGCAAGCAGCATGCCCGCATCGCTGTAGCCCAGGTAGGCTTTCTCCCGAGACGGCTGGCGCAACCGGGGCATGATCGATTCGACCACGCGGCACGACCCGTAGCCGCCGCGTGCAAACCAGACCGCGTCGTAGCTCTCGTCGTTGGCGACGTCGAGGAAAGCCTGGGCGCGGGTTTCGTCGTCACCGGCAAAATGCCCGTGCGACGCAAAGCATTGCGGATGGAATACGATCTCCGGCGTTCGGTCAGGATAAAGACGCGCCGCCAGAGCCGGCACGCTTGCCGCGACATCCTCGGAAATGCGTGAGGCGGGCGCGACGACTCCTATCTTGCATTTGTCCCCGTTCATGCAGGCATGCCGGTCGAGTTGTTCCTCATGGCCAATGTTTGTAGATTTCACCGATGTCCCAACATGGAGATTACTTTTTCTGCGGCATCGGCGGTAGCGGCATGACTCCCCTCGCCCTGATCATCCAGGCGCGGGGCGGACATGTCGAGGGCTCCGATCGCGCGCTCGACCAGGGACGCAACGGCGAACGGTTCGATTTCCTGCGCGCGCGCGGCGTTCTGCTCCATCCACAAGACGGCAGCGGTCTCCGCCGCGACACTCAGACCCTGGTCGCCTCCACGGCAGTCGAGGAGACCGTGCCCGACGTGGAGGCTGCGCGGCGGGTCGGCGCGGTCGTTATGACGCGCGCGGAGCTTCTCGCCCGGCTCTTCAACGGCGCTGCGCTGGGCATCGGCGTCGCCGGGACCAGCGGTAAGTCCACCACCGTCGGCATGATCGGCTGGATTTTGCATTGCGCCGGAAAAAGCCCGACGATCATGAACGGCGCCGATATGAAGAATTTCATGGATTCCGGCGCGCCCTTTGCGAGCGCGCGGGTCGGTGACGGCGATATTTTCGTCAGCGAAGTCGACGAGAGCGACGGCTCGATCGAACTCTTCAATCCGGCCGTGGCGGTCGTGAACAATATTTCGCTGGACCACAAGCCGCTCGACGAGCTGCGCCGCCTTTTCCGGGATTTCGTCGCCAAGGCGCAAACCGCCGTATTGAATCTCGATAACGAGGAAACGGCAGCGCTTGCCGAAAGCCTTACGGCGGAACACGCCGTGACCTATGGCTTGCGTGCGGCGCAAGCCGATCTCGTGGCATCAAGTCTCACTCCCGCGCCTGCGGGAATATTGTTCAAGGTGAAGGCACGCGAGACCGGTGAGACGGTCACGGTGACGCTCAAAGTTCCGGGCCTGCACAACATCTCGAACGCGCTTGCGGCACTATGTGTCGCGAAGGTTTGCGGTATCGGCCTTGCGGAAGCTGCGGCTTATTTGGGCACGTTTAGCGGCGTCCGCCGGCGATTGGAGGTCGTGGGCACCGCCAACGCCGTCACCGTTATCGACGACTTCGCCCATAACCCCGACAAGATCGCGGCCACGCTGCAGACCCTGCACGAATTTCCCGGCCGTTTGCTGCTGATGTTCCAGCCTCACGGTTACGGTCCGATTCGCTTGATGAGAGACGCCTTGGTGGATCGCTTCGCGCGTGACATGAACCAGGCGGACGTTCTGCTCATGCCCGAGCCGGTCTATTTCGGCGGAACGGTCGACCGCAGCGTCGGAAGTCGCGAAATTATCGCCGCCATCAAACAGCGCGGCCGCAATGCGCTCGCCTTTCCGGACCGTGAGGGTTGCGGCGACGCCCTGATCAGGCTGGCCCGTCGCGGCGACCGGATCGTGATTATGGGCGCGCGCGACGACTC
>DAIUEQ010000144.1:2544-9571 GCA_036845025.1 Xanthobacteraceae bacterium
TCGCCCATCAGCGCGCGCGCCTCGATCAGCCGCTCCTCGACGAAGGGCAACGTCACTTTGACCGATGACGTGTCGGAAAGTTTTTGCAGCGCGATTGCTTTGGCCTGCGCGAATGCCTTGAACACCGCGGCCGGCAGCCAAGGGTGCTTCTCGGCGAGTTCGCGGCGCACACCGATCAGATGCATGATCGGGAAAATTCCGGTGCGCTTGAAATAATCCGTTGCCGCGGCGACCGGATCGGAGAACAGCCAGCCAACATTCGGATCCCCGCGCTCAAAGGACGGCGGGACTCGCGGCGCAATGATGCCGTCGATCTCGCCGGATTCGAGCATGCTCGACAATGTGCGGTCGGCCGGCGCATCCTCCAGCCTCACATTCTTCGGCAGCGCAATGCTGATCTTTTCCAGCCGGCCGGGCTCGACTAGGCCGGCGCGAATCCAGTGAATATCAGACGGCTTGACGCCGTGATCGTCCTCCAGGATAGCGCGCGCCCATACATTCGCCGTGAGCTGATACTCCGGTACGCCGATCTTCTTGCCCTTGAGATCGGCCGGCGTCTTGATGCGATCGGTGCGCACGTAGATCGCGGTATGGCGGAACGTGCGCGACACGAACGCCGGCACGCCGACGTAAGGCGCGCCGCCTTGCGCGGTCTTGACCGTAAAGCTCGACATCGACAGCTCGCAGATGTCGAATTCCGTGCCGCGGAACGCGCGGAAAAATATCTCTTCCGGCGGCAACGCCATGAACACGGGATCAACCCCGTCGATCTGCACCTCGCCGTCGGACAAGGGGCGCGTGCGGTCGTAGTCGCGCACGGCGACGGAAAGGGTAAGCTTGGACATCGTTTTCCTCCGAGAGCGACGTTCTCATAGCCGCCTAACCCCCGTTGTGCCAAGAGAGGCCAGGGAGAAAAAGAAATGCGCCTGCCCCTCTATCAAGTCGATGCTTTTACCGGCCACTTGTTCGGCGGTAATCCGGCCGCGGTGTGCCCGCTCGAGCGCTGGCTGCCGGACGCGACTATGCAGGCGATCGCGGCGGAGAATAATCTCTCGGAGACCGCCTTCTTTGTTCGCGACGGCGACGGCTATGGGCTGCGCTGGTTTACGCCGACAGTCGAGGTCGACTTGTGCGGTCACGCAACGCTTGCCTCCGGCTTTGTGGTCATGAGTTTTATTGAACCGGGGCGCGAAGCGGTGAGCTTTCGCACCGTCAAGGCGGGAACGCTGACAGTTACGCGCGACGAAAACATGCTGGCCATGGACTTTCCGGGGCGGCCCGCCGCCGCGGCGGAAGCGCCCGCGGGTTTGCTTGAGGCGCTGGGCGGAACGCCGCGCGCGGTTCTGCGCGCCCGCGATTACCTTGTCGTCTATGACAGCGCCGGCGAAGTCGCCGCGCTCAAACCGGATTTCGCTGCGCTTGCCGCCGTGAAGGATTGCTGGGCGGCAATTGCCACCGCGCCCGGCGACAACGGAGCAGATTTCGTCTCGCGCTTCTTCGCCCCGGCGCAAGGCGTCCCCGAAGATCCCGCGACCGGCTCCTCGCATTGCACGCTCACGCCTTACTGGGCGCAGCGTCTTGGCAAGAAGACGCTGGAGGCCCGGCAATTGTCCCGGCGTGGCGGCGCGCTCCGCTGCACGCAGAACGGCGAGCGGATCACCATCGCCGGCCGGGCCGTGCTTTATCTTGAAGGCGAGATTTTGGTGTAACGGCTAGCCGGGAATGTTGCCGCCGTGGAAGCCGCCGAAGTGGCGGGCGAGCAGCACGCCCAATAAAAGAAAACCCAATCCCAGACTTACCGCATCCGCGGTTGAGCCCGCCGTAAAGTCTCCAACGCGGCAGATCAGGACGTAGGCGACAGCGAGATTGATAACGCCCCACACCACGTTGACGGTTGAGGAGGAGAGTCCCTGACCCGGCGGCTTGGCAAAAGGGCTTTGAAACGGGCGGCCCGTCATGCCGGTGATGACGTGGGGAATTGCGTTGGCAAGAAACGCCCCGCCGAAAAAATACGAAATGAGATGCCACCAGTTCATGCTTCTCCTCCGCTTTAGACCAACGACATCGAACCGACGCCCCGACCGGGCGCCGGTCTGGTATTTTACTCGTCGGCGCCTGCCCATCGGGCCGAAAAACGCCGATTCCTCCCGCTCGGCCGGCCAAAGGGGCTATCCGGCGGGCTTGGCCGCCCAACCCGGCCGCCGCGCCGTTTATCTCCCCGCAAGTTTTTGCTCGCTATCGTCATCGCCCGAGCGCGCGAATCGATTTCATGGCGGTCATAGAACATCAAGCCCGAGCCAAGCTGACGCCCAACGGCTATCCGGCCATCTTATCGGTGATGCCGATCATCGCCGGGCTCGGCTATGTCGCCGCTTACCCCCTGCTTGACTGGCTTAGTTATGTCGAGCCGTTCGAGGGATTGGACATAACGCCATGGAATCCTCAGGTGGGCTTAAGCTTTCCACTGGTCCTCTTGTTTGGCCGCCGAACGATTCCATTCTTGTTCATTGCACCGCTCGTGTCGCATCTGCTCTTGAATTTTTCGCCCGTCGATTTGAAAGAAGGGATCGCGCACGCAACCGTGATCGGCGGCGGATATTCGGCCGCCGCGCTGTTTTTGATGCGGCCAGCCACGCGCTTCGATCCCGCTTTGCCGTCAACGCGCGACCTGATCTTGTTGATGCTGACGGCACTGGTGAGCAGCGCCTTCGTTGCGGTTGGCTACGTGGCAACGACGACGCTTTCCGGCTATCTGGAGCTGCAGGACTTCATCGAGGCCATGCTGAGTTACTGGGTCGGCGACCTGATTGGCATCATGGTCGTCACCCCCTTCGTGCTGGTTGCGTTGTTGCGCAAGCACTCAGTGCAAATGTCACTCGAAGTGGTCTTGCAATTCGCTGCTATCGTCGGCGCGCTGGTGCTGGTGTTGGGCGTCCGCGAAGCGGCACCCTTGCAATTGTTCTATGTCCTATTTCTGCCGATCGTATGGATGGCGCTGCGCGGCGGTCTTGAAGGCGTCACCATCGGGCTCTTGCTCACTCAGCTTGGACTAATCGTCGGCGTCACTCTTTCCCCGCAGCCGGAAGGTTTCACCGCGCTGCAAACCCTGATGCTGGTGTTGACCGCGACCGGTCTCATCGCCGGCGAGCTCGTCACCGAGCACCGGCGCGCCGAAGCCAAGCTGCTGCTACAGCAGAAAGCACTGGCCCGGGTGGCACAGGTTGGCGGCATGAAAGAACTTTCGGTAGCCATCGCTCACGAACTGAACCAGCCGCTGACGGCGGCCCGGACCTACGCGCGATTGGTCGCCGACGCCGCCCGGGAAGATGGCGCCAATTCCATCGACATCGCCGAAATCGCCGCCAAGGCGGTGGCGCAAGTCGAGCGTGCGGCCCAAGTCGTGCGTAGCTTGCGGTCGCTCCTGTCGCTCGATCGCGGCGATCGCCTGGCTTGTAGCGTCGAACGCCTCATTCGGGAGGCGTTGGCGCTTTGCGAGCCTGAACTTGACCAGGTCAACGCCAAGATCCGCGTCGCCGCCCCGAGCCGGCTTCCGGCGGTGCTGGTCGACGCTTTGCAAATCGAGCAAACTTTGCTCAACCTCATCCGCAATTCGATCGACGCTTTCAAGGCGGCTTCGATCAGCGGCGGCGCGATTTCGATTGAAGCGGTTGCGGCCGGCGGGGGGTTTGTTGAGATCCGCGTCGCCGACAATGGCCCGGGCTTCGCGACCGACGTATCGGAAAATCAATTCCTGCCATTCTCGACCACCAAGGCCGAAGGTCTCGGCTTCGGTTTAGTGTTGTGCAAGACGATCGTCGAAGCGCACGGCGGCCGTATCTGGCTTAGCCACGCGATACGTGGCGCCAGCGTTCACTTCACGCTGCCCGCCCTGGACGCCCTGAATGAGTGATCCGGTCCGCATCGCCCTGATCGACGATGACGCGGCCGTGCTCGATTCGCTGCGCCTTTATCTGTTGCGGCAGAACCTCGATACGTCGTGCTTCTCTTCCGCGGAAGGCTTTCTTTCGTCGCTCGATAGTGCCGCTCGTTTCGACTGCGTGGTATCAGATGTGCGTATGCCGGGCATGTCCGGACTCGAGCTGCTTGACCGCCTTTCCGTTCGCGGCGTGCGCTCGCCAGTCATTCTCATCACCGGACACGGCGATGTCGATATGGCGGTGAAAGCCATGAAAGCCGGCGCTTTCGATTTTGTCGAAAAACCATTCGATGAAACCCACCTGCTTGAAAGCATACGCAACTCGCTGGAACGTAACCGCAAGCAGGCGCGTGACACCGCCGAAATGGACGACTTGCGCACCAAGTTCGGGGCGCTTTCGGCCCGCCAGCGGCAGGTCATGGAGCTCGCCGCCAGCGGATTATCCAGCAAGGAAATCGCCCGTCAGCTGGAGATCAGCGCCAAAACGGTCGAGAACCACCGCGCCTGGGTCATGGAGCGGATTGGTGCGCGCAACCTTGCCGAACTCGTGCGCATCGCCATGAAAATCGAGCGCGGCCCCTAGCGCCGCAGCGATTTCTCGCCCCGGATAGGTGAAAACCCCCAGGTGTTCGCAAGCCCTTAAGACGGCCGTTTTGCGTAGTTGTGCTAACTATTTGCAAAACTTTGCTGGACAAAATGCGAGCGAATTTGAGGGAGTAAGGGCCATGCGGCTTATTTACAAATTTCTGAAAGATGAAAACGCTGCAACGGCTATCGAATATGGGCTCATTGCTGCCGGCATTTCGATCGTCATTATCACGACCGTCAAAGGCATCGGCACCAAGCTCAACACCACCTTCGGGTCGATCTCGACCCAACTGAAGTGACCCCTCCTCGCCTTTTTTGGCATCTCCGCCAGTCGCGCCGACGTAACGCGTCACCACTTCAGCGCCCTGAAAACGGCTCCGCCGGCGCGATATCGGTGATGCGGAATTGCACGCGTTCTTCGCCCTGGTAGCGATCAAGCGTGAACGAGCCTGCGGCATGCACCTGCCGGCCGCGGCCTTGGACAAGCGCCGTACCCAGCTTTTGGCCAACCGCGCGGAAGGCGATAGCGTTGACGCCGGCGCCGTCGGCAGATTTAAGCCGCACCCGAATATGCGCCTGGCCGACCTCCTCGGCGTAGGAGATGGTATGCCCCGGCAGCGCGATCGTCGGCTCGGGATTGCCTGAGCCGAACGGTCCGGCGCGCTCCAGGAGCGCGACGAGTTCGAGATTTGCAGCCGCCGCGCTCACCGCACCGTCGATCAGAAGTCCGTTGGCGCGCCGCGCGTTCGCTACGTCGGCGCTGAGCGTCGACTCGAGAAACGCGCGAAACGCCGCGAGCGCATCCCGGCGCAGCGTCACGCCGGCCGCCATGGCGTGACCGCCGCCCTTAACCAGCAAACCTTCGGCCACGGCGCTGCGCACCGCGCGGCCGATATCGACCCCCGGTATCGATCGCCCGGAGCCGGTGCCGATACCGCCGGGTTCGAGCGCGATGGCGAAAGCCGGCCGGCTAAATTTTTCCTTCAGCCGCGCGGCCACAATGCCGACAACGCCCGGATGCCAACCTTCGGCCGCGGTGACCACGACCGCGCCCTTCTCCTCAATGCCGAGCGCGGCCATCGCCTCGGCTTCGGCCTGCGCCAGCGTATCCAGTTCGATCGTTTGCCGTTCGCGGTTGAGCCGGTCGAGTTCGGCGGCGATTTGTGCCGCCTTGTCCGGGTCGTCTTCGAGCAGCAATTTCACGCCGAGATCGGCGCGGCCGATGCGCCCGCCGGCATTGATGCGCGGCCCCAACAAGAAACCGAGGTGCCAGGCCTCAGGCGGACCGGAGAGCCTGGCCACGTCCATCAGGCTTCGATGGCCGATGCGCTCGCGCCGACGCAGCGCAATGAGCCCTTTGGCGACGAAGGCGCGATTGAGACCGACGAGCGGTACGACGTCGGCGACAGTACCGAGCGCGACGTCGTCGAGCAGCGTGAGGAGATCCGGTTCGGGACGGCCCTCGTTCCAGAAGCCGCGGGTGCGCAATTCGCGGTTGACCGCCACCACGGTCATGAAGGTCAAACCCACCGCGGCGAGATGACCGAGACCGGAGAGATCGTCGCGGCGGTTCGGATTGACGATGGCGATTGCCGGCGGCAGGGCTTCGTCCGCCTGATGGTGATCGACAACCACGACATCGACGTTTAGCCGATGCGCTTCCGCCAGCGGCTCGATACTGGTGGTGCCGCAATCGACGGTCACCAAGAGCGTCGCGCCGCGCGCGGCGAGCGCTCGTACCGCTTCGACATTCGGCCCGTAGCCTTCGAACAGCCGATCCGGAATATGGATGAGAGGCTCGAGGCCGGCATGCCGGAGAAAGCGCGCCAACAGCGCCGCAGAAGTGGCACCGTCGACATCATAATCACCGAAGATCGCGACCGTCTCGCCGCGCGCGACGGCGTCGGCGATCCGGCCGGCGGCCTCGCGCATTCCCGCAAGCACATGCGGATCGGGCATATCGCGTTTGATCGCCGGATCGAGGAATGCGTCGACACCGTCCACGTCGATGTTGCGGCCGGCAAGGATGCGCGCAAGCAATTCGGGAACTTCGTGACGCTGCGCGATCGCGAGCGCCCGGGCGGCCCCGCGCTCGTCGAGCCGGTCGCGCCATGCTCGTCCCGTCGCCGAATGCTCGACGCCGAGGAAGTGGCCGTTGCTCATCGCCGAAATGCCGCGCGGTTCAAAACCCATCCTACCAGACTAGCCGATTCTTGATCGCGCAAACGCGCCAATCTCCGTGTCTCAAACGGCGGGATTCGGTGTCTTCCGGCAGTTCGTCGATCGCACCTCCGGCGGCGCAAGATGCCGCAAAATGCCCGCCGTACAGAGGGCCGTTTCGACTCCTGGAAGAAGACCGCTACACCGCTGGTCGCGTCGGCGCCGGCGCACGCGCAACTTTTGATCGCGCCAGGCGAGTGTCACCTGCGTGTAAGAAAGCCGGCATCATCGCGTCAGAAACGCGGGCTAGCGTGTTAGCCGTTTCTTAAACTCTCTGAACAG
>DAIUEQ010000145.1:0-5925 GCA_036845025.1 Xanthobacteraceae bacterium
GCAGTAACCAAAAAAGCCCTTCCGTCGTTGCTTTAAGCCGCGTCGCCCGTTGAGAACGGGCTATGCCGGTTTCGCCTCCGGCTGCCGGTCGCATGAGTTAAGGAAGTAGTGTTCTCTTCCTTAGGCGGCTGTCCGGCCTCTTGTCCGGATGCCCACCGACCGACACACGGCCACAGGCACGTGCGAAATTGGGCGACCAACGAAATAATCTATTGTGACGGGCGGTGCAAGCTTTTTGGTCTTAACAAGATGTAAAGGCGCGCGCTGTGAACAGCGCGGCGACTTCAGTCAGCCGTGAAGGGTTCGATGCGGCGCGCCGCGCGCACGAACTGCACCATGACAACAATGCCGATGACCACAAACAATCCGTCGAGTGCGCGCGCGCCGACCGAGCCGAGAGCCAGCAAGTTGGCAATCGCCCAGCTGCCGGCGAAGGCGGCTCCAAACACTTCGGCGCTGATGAGGATGGCCGCGCTGACGACGGTTAGCGCGTTCTCCCAGACGATCCGGCGGGGCCGGCGGGTCGGTTGCGTATTGGAATCGTTCACGGACATGCTCGGGGTGCTCAACGGGGCGGCACTTTCTCCGAAAGGAGCGGCTGGATCAAGGCGTCTTTCCGAACCATCTGCCGGCGGCCAAGGCAATTTGTGCCATTAACAATAGATGTGCGCGGCCCTATATCAGGCGCAGCCTTCCGCAATCCTCTCAGCAATCGTCAGCCAATGTCCGACAGCAATCCGTTTTTCGCGCCATGGCGCACGCCACAAGCCGCCCCGCCCTTTGCCGAGATAAGGCCCGAGCATTTCCTACCGGCCTATGAGCGGGCGTTCGCGGAGCACGATGCCGAGATCGCCGAGATTGCCGGCGCGAAGGCGGCGCCCGACTTTGCCAACACGATCGAGGCGCTGGAACGAAGCGGCCGGGCGCTGGAGCGGGTGGGAAACGTCTTCCATCTTCTAGCCGGCGCCCACACCAACGACGCGTTGCTCGAAATCGAGCGCGAAATTGCGCCAAAGATCGCCGGCCATTGGAACAAGATTCACCTCAACGCGGCTCTGTTCGGCCGCATCGATGCGCTGGCAAAGCGAAGCGATTCGCTCGAGCTGGACGCCGAGCAGCGGCGGGTGCTGGAGCGCTATCGCACCGCCTTTCGCCGCGCCGGCGCAGCGCTCGACGACGCCGCCAAGAAGCGGCTCGCCGAGATTCTCGAGCGGCTGGCGGTGTTGGGCGCGGCGTTTAGCCAAAACGTGCTCGCCGACGAACAAGCTTACGCACTCCCCCTCTCGGACGATGAGCTTTCTGGCCTGCCCGAGTTCATGCGCGAGGCGATGAAGTCCGATGCCCAGCAGCGCGGCCTCGATGGCCGTGTCGTCACGTTGTCGCGGTCGAGCGTCGAGCCGTTCCTGCAATTTGCCCGGCGACGCGACCTCCGCGAGAAAGTGTTTCAGGCCTTCGTCAAACGTGGCGACAACGGCGGCCCGACCGACAACAACGCGATTATTGCCGAGACGGTGAAGCTGCGCGCCGAACGGGCCCGCCTGCTCGGCTTTTCCGATTTTGCCGAGTACCGGCTCGACGACGCGATGGCCAAAACGCCGCAGGCGGTGCGCGAACTGCTCGACACGGTTTGGGCCAAGGCGCGGGCCAAAGCTGTCGCCGATCGCGACGATCTGGAGGCCCTGATCCGGGAGGAAGGCGGCAACTTCGCGCTGGCGGCTTGGGACTGGCGCTACTACGCCGAAAAACTGCGGCAGCAGCGTTGCCAGGTCGATGAGGCGGCCATCAAGCCATACCTGAATCTCGAGGCGATGATCGAAGCCGCTTTCTACACGGCGGGGCGGCTGTTCGGCTTAAGTTTCACCCAGCGCAACGACGTTCCGGTGTGGCACCCGGACGTGCGGGTCTGGCAGGTTCGCGCAAAGGACGGCCGCGAGATTGGCTTGTTCTTCGGCGATTATTTTGCCCGGCCCTCCAAGCACAGCGGCGCCTGGATGACCTCGCTGCGCGAGCAGCAAAGACTCGACGGTCCGGTTGAGCCGCTCATCGTCAATGTCTGCAATTTCGCCAAGGCGGCTGCCGGCGAGCCGACGCTCTTAAGCTTCGACGATGCCCGCACCCTGTTTCACGAATTCGGCCATGCGCTGCACGGCCTTCTTTCCGCGGTCACCTATCCGCAAATCTCCGGCACCAACGTCGCGACCGATTTCGTCGAGCTGCCGTCGCAACTCTACGAGCACTGGCTCGAACAGCCGGAAGTTTTGCGGCGTTTCGCCCGGCATTATCAGACCGGCGCGCCGATGCCCGAAGACTTGCTGCAACGGCTGATCGCGGCGCGCAATTTCAATCAGGGCTTCACCACCGTCGAATATCTCGCATCCGCCTTTGTCGATCTCGACTTTCATTCGCTGTCGCCGGCCGCTTCGGACCCGGGACAATGCGAGATCTGCACACTTTCGCGCATCGACATGCCTGACGAGATCGTCATGCGCCATCGTCCGCCGCATTTCAGTCACGTGTTCTCAGGTGGCGGTTATGCAGCCGGCTATTACAGTTACATGTGGTCGGAGGTTCTCGACGCCGACGCATTCGAGGCTTTCGAAGAAGCCGGCGATATTTTTGATCCTGCGACGGCCGAACGACTGCAAAAAACGATTTACGCCGCCGGCGGTTCGCGCGATCCCGCCGAAGCCTACAAGGCGTTCCGCGGCCGCCTTCCCAGCCCCGATGCGCTGCTGCGTAAGCGTGGTTTCGCGCCGCGCGCCATGACAAACTAACCTCCATGGATTTGCATAGCGCCGGCCACCGCCGCGGCGTCGCCGCAGCCCCGCACTTCGCCGCCGCCGCAGCCGGTCGCGACATCCTCGCCGAGGGCGGCAACGCACTCGAAGCCATGCTCGCCATGGCGGCTATGATCGCGGTCGTATATCCGCACATGAATCATGCGGGCGGCGACGCATTCTGGTCTATCCGCGAGCGGTCGGGCCGCGTCCGCACCATCATGGCGCCGGGTCCTGCCGGAGCGGCGGCGCAGCCCGAACTCTATCGTGAATACGAGACCATCCCGACGCGCGGACCCCTTGCCGCGCTCACCGTTCCGGGTGCCGTTGGCGGTTGGACGATGGCGCTCGAAAATGCTCATGCGGTCGGCGGCAGGTTGCCGCTTAAGGATTTACTCGCCGCCGCCATCGACCGTGCCCGCGCCGGCTACGCGGTTTCGCGAAGCCAGGCCCAAGTCACCGCCGAAAAACTTGCCGAGTTGGCGCCGGTTCCGGGCTTTGCCGATGCTTTCTTGCTTGACGGCAAGCCCCCGCCGCAAGGGGCGGTGCTGAAACAAGAAGCGTTCGCGGCGACACTTGAACACCTCGCGCATGTCGGTCTCGACGATTTTTATCGCGGCGATATTGCGCGCGAGCTTGCGGCCGACCTTGAGCGGATCGGCAGCCCACTGACCCGGGAGGATTTCACCCGCTATCGGGCAACGCTGCGCGAGCCCTTGCACGTCGAACTTCAGGGCGCGGCGGTCTACAACACCGATGCGCCGACGCAAGGTGTCGCATCGTTGATGATCCTGGCGCTGTTCGACCGGCTCGGCGTCACCCAAGCTGAAGGCTTCGACCACATCCATGGCCTGGTCGAGGCAACCAAACGCGCGCTGCGGATGCGCGATCGGGTGGTCAGCGATCCGGGAAATCTGGCGCATGCGCTCGATCGCGTTCTCGAGCCGCGTTTCATTGCCGGAGAGGCAATGAAAATCGATCGGCATAAGGCGGCGCCCTGGCCGCTCGGCCAGACCGAGGGTGACACCGTTTGGATGGGCGCTGCCGACAGTTCGGGCTTGGTCGTCTCCTATATCCAATCGCTCTATTGGGAATTCGGCTCCGGCTGCGTGTTGCCGCGAACCGGAATTTTGATGCAGAACCGCGGCATCAACTTCTCACTGCAACGCGGCGCGCTCAATTTCCTGGTGCCCGGGCGCGTGCCATTCCACACCCTTAATCCGGCACTCGCGGTCCTCAAGGACGGACGCGTCGTGGCCTATGGGGCGATGGGTGGCGACGGCCAGCCGCAGACGCAATCCGCCGTCTTGACGCGCTATGCGCTGTTTGGCGAGCCGCTCGCCGATGCGATCGACCGCCCGCGCTGGGTGCTCGGCCGGACCTGGGGAGATCCTCGCACCGCGTTGCGTCTGGAGCCGCGCTTTGACGACGCGCTGATCGACGCGCTGGTTCACGCCGGACATGAGGTGGAGATGGTTAGCGAGCCCTATTCCGACATCATGGGCCATGCCGGCGCGGTGGTGCTGCATCCCGACGGCAATCTGGAAGGCGCACACGACCCGCGTTCGGATGGCGGAGCCGCGGGGGCGTAAGATCGCCAAGATCACCGGTACCGACGGCTCCTATGCTATTTGGGGTAAGCCCCCATTCCGCCCTACTCGGGATTAAAGTGTCGGTCGCCCGATTAGGCGGCACGCGAGCGGACCTGATGCTACATCGTTTCGTCTTTTTGACTGCTCTTCTCCTCGCCGGCATGGTTGCGACGGAGCGCGCACAGGCGCATCCGCACGTCTGGGTCACTATGACCGAGGAGCTGCTTTATGCGCCCGACGGCTCAGTCACCGGCGTTCGCAACGCCTGGACCTTCGACGATATGTTCTCCGCCTTCGCCACGCAGGGGTTAGAGCAAAAAACCAAAGGTATCTTTACCCGCGCCGAGCTGGCGGCTCTCGCTAAAGTCAACATCGAGTCACTAAAAGACTACGCGTATTTCACCTACGCCAAAGCCAACGGTAAAAATCTGAAAGACGCTTTTCTGCCGCCTACGGATTATTTCCTCGACTACGAGCCGAAGGCCGCCGTGCTGACGCTTCACTTCACCATGCCGTTCAAGACGCCGGTGAAGGCAAAAACAATCGAGGTCGAAATTTACGACGAGGAATTCTTCATCGACTTCGGCTTTGACGCGAACAATCCGGTACGGCTCGTCGGCGCCCCGGCCGACTGCGCCTTGTCGGTCAACAAGCCGCAGGATGACAATTTCCCGGCCGCGCTGCGGCTCGACAAGAATTTCGCGACATCCGAGGCCAACATGGGCATGGGCGCCAATTTCTCCAACAAAATGACAGTGACATGCCAGTGAAGCAGGACACGGCGGCGCCCACCGAAGTCGGCGCCGCCTTGCTGGTCACGACATTCGAGGTGAGCCCGTTCTGATCAGGCGACCTTTTCGGTCATGTGCCGGAACATCGCCTTGCGCGCCTCGTCATCCATTTCCGCCTTGAACTTGTGTTTGTCTTTGAGCGTCAGGGCCCGCGGCACCGCCGGACGCGCGTTAATCTCGTCGACAAAGCGTTTCAAGTTCGGGAACTTCGACCATGCGGGCTCTCCAAGTGGCATCAGCCGTGCCCAGCCCCACACGTCCATGTCGACGATCGTATAAGTATCGCCGATCATGTACTTCTGCTTGGCAAGCCGCGCGTCGAGGATGCCGAAATGGCGCTGGGTCTCGAAGGCGTAGCGGTTGATCGCGTATTCGTTCTTCTCCGGCGCGTAGATCTTGAAGTGCACCAGCTGGCCGGAATATGGGCCGACACCGGAAGCAACAAACATCAGCCACGACAGCAATTCGCCGCGCGCCTTGTCGCCTTTCGGCGGCAGGAACTTGCCGGTCTTTTCCGCGAGGTAAAGCAGGATCGCGTTCGAATCGAACACGGTGACGTCGCCATCGACGATCGCTGGCACTTTTGCGTTCGGGTTTATTGCGAGGTAGTTCGGCTTGTGCTGGTCGCCACTGCGAGTGTCGACTGGAATAGCCTCATAGGGAAGCCCCGCCTCCTCCAGGAACAACGCAACCTTGGTGGGATTTGGAGCGCCGCTAAAATAGAACTTCAACATTCGTCCTCTCCTTTTTATCCGTCATTGCGAA
>DAIUEQ010000145.1:6025-9456 GCA_036845025.1 Xanthobacteraceae bacterium
ACGCCAAGCGCCTTGCACTTCTCCTCGACCAGCTTGATTTCGGCGTCGGTATCCGACGAAAAGCGATTGATCGAGATCAGCGGAACGACGCCGAACTTTCGCATGTTCTCGACGTGACGTTGTAAATTGCTCATCCCGGCCTCGAGCGCGCCGAGATTCTCGTGCTTGAGGTCTTCTTTCTTGACGCCGCCGTGCATTTTCAGCGCGCGAATAGTGGCGACGAGCACAACGCAATCGGGTGAAAGGCCGGTCTTGCGGCATTTGATATCGAGAAATTTTTCGGCGCCGAGATCGGCGCCGAAGCCCGCCTCGGTGACGACATAGTCGGCAAGCTTGAGCGCCGTGGTGGTGGCGAGCACTGAGTTGCAGCCGTGGGCGATGTTGGCGAACGGACCGCCGTGAATGAAAGCCGGCGTGCCCTCGAGCGTCTGCACCAGGTTCGGCGCCAGCGCCTCTTTGAGCAGCACGGTCATTGCGCCCTGAGCCTTCAGGTCGCCGGCGCGCACTGGCTTTCGGTCGCGCGTGTAGGCAACGACAATGTTTGCAAGCCGATTCTTCAGATCGTCGAGATCGCGCGCCAGACAAAAGATCGCCATCACCTCGGAAGCCACCGTGATATCGAAGCCGTCTTCGCGCGGGAAGCCATTGGCCACACCGCCGAGCGACGAGACAATCGCGCGCAACGCGCGATCGTTCATGTCGAGCACCCGGCGCCACGCCACCCGGCGCTCGTCAATGCCGAGCGTATTTCCCCAATAGATGTGGTTGTCGAGCATTGCCGCGAGCAAATTGTTGGCGGAAGTGATGGCGTGAAAATCGCCGGTAAAGTGCAGGTTGATGTCCTCCATCGGCACGACCTGCGCATAGCCGCCGCCGGCGGCCCCGCCTTTCATGCCGAACGACGGACCGAGCGAAGGCTCGCGAATGCACAGCATCGCCTTTTTGCCGATGTGATTGAGCGCATCGGTTAAGCCTACCGTCGTCGTCGTCTTGCCTTCTCCGGCCGGTGTCGGATTGATGGCGCTGACCAGGATCAACTTGCCGTTCGGACGGCCTTGGATCGACTTGATGAAGTCCATCGATATCTTGGCCTTGTAGTGGCCATAGGGCTCGAGATTTTCCGGCCCGATCCCGAGCTTTTCGCGCGCGATATCCAAAATCGGACGCTTCTTCGCGGCCTGCGAAATCTCAATGTCTGATTTAGGCGCTTGGTGTTGCGAGGCGACGGCCGGAGCCTTGGCCGCGGTAGCGGACGGCGGATTCATGAAAACCTCATACCGGTGTTGAGCTTGGCGTTGGCGGCGAATTCGCCGCCCGTGATTTTGGGGCCGTCGGCCTGCACGCGTGTGACTTTGAAACGGCCATCCGCGCACACGACGGTAAATCCGTCGGCGTCGATGGCGGCGATTTCACCCATCTTGCCGGCGATGCCCTTGGGGTCCTTGGCCGGCAACGGCTTTGCTTCAAAAATTTTGATCCGCTTGCTGTCAAGCTCGGACCACGCGGCGGGCGCCGGATTACAGCCGCGAATGAGACGATCGATGTCCTGCCAGGGCCTGCCCCAGTCGATATGCGCGTTGTCGGCGCCGCAGCGGCCCTCATACGTCGCTTTGCTCTCGTCCTGTTTATGGCGCGGCGCTTTGCCGGCTTTGACGAGATCGACCGCCTCAAGCATCGCGTCCACGCCCATGGGAAACAACCGATCGAAATAAACGGTGCCGAGCGTATCGGCCGGCCCGATCGGCGTTTTCTTTTGCAGCAAAACATCGCCGGTATCGAGTCCATTGTCGGGCCAGAAAATCGACAGACCGGTTTCCGTCTCACCTTTGATGATGGGCCAATTGATGGCGCTCGGCCCACGATAGGCGGGCAACAGCGACGGGTGATACTGGATCGAACCGTGGGTTGGAGCGTTCAAAAAATCTTCCGGCACGAACAAAGTGACGAAGGCCATCACTTGCAGGTCGGGCTTGAGCGCGCGGAATTCTTCCAAAACTTCCGGCTTGCGGTATGACGCCGGCTGATGGACCGGAAGCTTCAGTGCAGCGGCCGCCTCTTTGAGCGGATCCGCCTTGGCGCCTTCCTTTTCCGGAGCAACATAGACGGCGACGACGTTCTCACCGCGCTTGACGAGCGCTTCCAGCACGGCCTTACCGAATGCCTGCTGCCCATGAACGACAATACGCATCGACGACTTTCCTTCCGCACGCTACGGCTGGCATACCTTGTTGTCGGATAGCAAATAAATCAGGCGGCTTCGGCTTTCTTCTCGGCCACGCTCAGCGCGCCGGATGCTTTGATATCGGCAATCTCTTTCGCTGAGAAGCGCAACACCTCGCGTAACACTTCGTCGGTGTGCTCGCCAAGCAGCGGCGAGCGGCGAACATCGGCCGGCGAGTCGGACAGCTTGATCGGGTTGCCCACCGTCAGGTATCGCCCACGCGCGGGATGCTCGACTTCCACCACGGTGCCGGTGGCACGCAAGGACGACTCTTCCGCGAGCTCCTTCATCGACAAGATCGGCCCAACCGGAATGTCGTGATCGTTGCAAAGCGCCATGACCTCGAATTTGGTCTTGGTCATGGTCCATTCTTCGATGGTCGCGAAAATCTGCTTGAGCCGCGGCAGCCGCGCATTCGGCGTGGCGTAATCGGCATCCGTCTTCCATTCCGGCTTGCCGATCAGATCGCAAATCGCGCCCCAGACCGGCGCCTGGGTGATGAAATAAACGTAAGCGTCGGGATCGTTCTCCCAGCCCTTGCATTTGAGAATCCAGCCGGGCTGACCGCCGCCGGAATCATTGCCGGCCCGCGGGGTGGCTGCGCCGAAGGCAACGCCTTCGCCATATTGGCTGTACTCGGTGAGCGGACCGGCCTTGAGCCGCTGCTGATCGCGCAGCTTCACCCGTGCAAGGTTGAGGACACCGTCCTGCATGGCGCACAGGACTTTCTGTCCTCGGCCCGTTCGCTGCCGCTGGTAGAGCGCAGCAACGATGCCCAGCGCCAGATGCAGACCGGTGCCGGAATCGCCGATTTGCGCGCCGGTGACGAGCGGCGGTCCGTCGCGAAAGCCGGTGGTCGAAGCCGAACCGCCGGCGCATTGCGCGACATTCTCGTAGACCTTGCAATCCTCATACGGTCCGGGCCCAAAACCTTTCACCGACGCAACGATCATCCGCGGATTGAGCTTGTGGATGTGATCGAAGGTCAGGCCCATGCGATCGAGTGCGCCGGGCGCGAAGTTCTCGACCAGCACGTCGCATTGCTTGACCAGGCGGTCGAGGATTTCCTTGCCCTTCGGATGTTTGCTGTCGATGGTGATCGACCGTTTGCTGCCATTGAGCATGGTGAAATAGAGGCTGTCGGCGCCCTTCACGTCGCGCAACTGCCCGCGCGTGATGTCGCCAATGCCTGGCCGCTCTACCTTGATAA
>DAIUEQ010000146.1:0-7174 GCA_036845025.1 Xanthobacteraceae bacterium
TTGGTGTAGTCGCAAACGGCTTGGGCGATGAACGCGGACGTCAACCAGCCGTGAAAGGTGTATTTGTAATGGTCGTAGTCGTCGTGCACCGCCTTGGAGATGAGGTTGCTGGCGGCGCCGGGCGTGATGAACGGCATGTGCAACCGCGCCGACCACGGTTCGATCGCAAGCACCACCTCGCTGATATAGCTGCCGATCACCGCGACGACCTTGTCCTGGCTTACGGCGCGCTGAAACGCGCGCACCGCATCGGCGGCGGACGAGTGATTGTCGTATGTAATGATTTCAATCTTGCGGCCGTTAACGCCGCCCTTGGCGTTGATCTCGTCGGCGGCCATCCCCGCAGCCTTGGTGATCGACGCTCCCGCGACCGCCGATTCTTCGCCGATGACGCCGATTTTGATCGTGTCGGCCGATTGTGCAAAAGCGCCGAACGGGAAGAGTCCGACGGCGCAAACGGCTCCGGCGAGAAGCCCGCGGCGGGCTCCGGTTTGGATGGGCATTTTTGTCCTCCCAGAGTTTATTACGGCCGATCGGGGCTTGGTCCGACCTTCGGCGCTTGTTCTGCGGTTAGGCTATAGGAACGACCCCCGGCTTTCAAACATGGCGTAACGGCGCATGTTCCGTCGCAGGCCGGTAACGTTTTTGTCCCGGGGCAAATGCTGTATGAAGAGGCGCGAAGCGCGGGTGTAGCTCAATGGTAGAGCAGAAGCCTTCCAAGCTTATGACGAGGGTTCGATTCCCTTCACCCGCTCCAACCCTTTCCGCTGCGTTCGAACGCTGAAGCCACGGGCCGCGCCAACCGTTAGTGCAAAGCGGTTTCGCGGCGAGCGATTGCGCTTTAGTGCGCCAACAATCCGCGCAGCGTTTGCGGCTTGCCGTCGCGCATCCAAGTGATGTCGCCGACGCGCCAGTCGTTCTTGAGCTTGACGAGGTCGAGGACGATTGTTGCCGGCTGGTCGAGATTGACGAACTTTAGAATTGCCCTGGCTTTGCCGGGCGCGGTGTCGGTGACTTCGACGTCAAACTTGTCGATATTCCAGTCCTGCGCGTCGATGAACGGATCGCCGTCGAGCTTGCCTACCTCGCCATGGGCGTTCTTTCGATCTCGGATGATCAGGGCGGCTAGCGAAGGCTCAAAATAGCGCCGAACCGCGCGATCCGTGTCTAGCGGCAACCCCTTGGCGCCGCTGCCCTTGTAGGTTTCATAAATGCCGGTGACGAAGGCAGTCGCCGTATTCTCGGCTGCGAAACTCGGCATGGCGATAAGCATCGACGCCGCGGCAGCGATCAGCGTTCGGCGCGTCGGGCCGCCCGCCGCGGACCGCGCCGGCGATTCATTTTTGTCAATTTCTCGGGTCATGTTTGGCACCGAAGGGTAGGGGCCGGGCTTGCTTTGACTGGCGGCCCGGGGCATTTGAACGACCATTAGGAGTGTAGCTCAATGGCTAGAGCACCGGTCTCCAAAACCGGGGGTTGGGGGTTCGAGTCCCTCCACTCCTGCCATTTCCAGTCATCGATATCGGTAATTTGGGCTTGGCCCGACCCCCGGACTTGACGCTTGCCCTGGGCGGCAGTACCTATCCGCGCATCGTCTGCGGCCCGATGTCGGACTTCCGCGGCGAACATTTCCCCAAAGGATCAGCCGTGTTGGCCTTCTCCTGAATTAAGGGTTGGGGAATTACTATTTAGACGTCAATGGCAAAGATCGATCCGTTCAAATTCCTGCAAGAAGTGCGGGCCGAGGGCCAAAAGGTCACTTGGCCGACGCGCAAGGAGACGACCGTGACCACCATGATGGTGTTCGTCATGGTGTTTGTTGCGTCGATTTTTTTCCTGCTGGCGGATCAGATCATGCGGTTCGGCGTAAGCTTTCTCCTCGGCATCAGCTCTTGAACAAATTCACGGCCACAACAATCGACGATCTGGATTTCATCCCATGACCACCCGTTGGTACGCCGTCCACGCCTATTCGAATTTCGAGAATAAGGTGGCGGATTCTATCCGCGAGCAAGCGAAGCAGCGCGGACTTGCCGGCCAGTTCGAGCAAATACTCGTGCCGAAGGAAAAGGTTGTTGAAGTGCGGCGCGGCCGCAAAGTCGACGCCGAGCGGAAATTCTTTCCGGGTTACGTCCTGGTGAAGATGGAACTCACCGACGAAGCCTATCACCTGATCAAGAACACGCCGAAAGTCACCGGCTTTCTCGGCTCCGACAACAAGCCGATGCCGCTGTCGGACGCCGAAGCGGATCGTATTATTCATCAAGTGCAGGAAGGCATCGAACGGCCGAAACCGTCGGTGTCGTTCGAGGTTGGTGAGCAGGTGCGAGTCTCCGATGGCCCGTTTGCATCTTTCAATGGCACTGTGGAAGAGGTCGACGAGGCGCGCTCGCGGCTCAAAGTAGCGGTCTCGATCTTCGGACGCGCTACGCCGGTCGAGCTCGAATTCGGCCAGGTGGAGAAATTGTGAGTTTGCCTTCTCCCTGAAAGCGGGGAGAGGGGGGAGCAACGTGGGAGGCAAGGGCGGTCGCCAGCCGTCAGAAGCCGCACCACTGAAGGAGTAACGAATGGCGAAGAAAATCACTGGCTACGTCAAATTGCAGGTGCCGGCCGGGGCGGCCAATCCGTCGCCGCCGATCGGCCCCGCGCTCGGCCAGCGCGGTCTCAACATCATGGAATTCTGCAAAGCGTTCAACGCGCAGACCCAGAAGTTGGAGAAGGGCGCGCCTATTCCTGTGACCATCACGGTCTATGCCGACCGCACGTTTTCGTTCGAGCTGCGTACGCCGCCGGTTTCGCACTTTCTCAAGAAGGCGGCGAAAATTGAAAGCGGCTCCAAGACTCCGGGCCGCGACATCGCCGGCTCGGTCACCAAGGCGCAGGTGCGCGAAATCGCCGAGCAGAAAATGAAAGATTTGAATTGCGATACCATCGAGTCGGCGATGCGCATGATCGAGGGCTCGGCGCGCTCCATGGGGCTGGAGGTGAAATCATGAGTGTTGGCAAGCGCACGCGCGGAGCGCGCGAGGGCGTCGACCGCGAGAAGCTCTATCCGCTCACTGATGCGGTAAAAATGGTCAAAGAGCGCGCGAAGGCGAAATTCGATGAAACCATCGAAGTGGCGATGAATCTTGGCATCGACCCGCGGCACGCCGATCAGGCGGTCCGCGGCGTTGTCAATCTGCCGAACGGCACCGGACGAAACGTGCGCGTTGCCGTGTTCGCGCGTGGCGTCAAGGCGGATGAAGCCAAGGCCGCCGGCGCCGACGTCGTCGGCGCCGAGGATCTGGTGGAGAAGGTGCAAGGCGGCGCCATCGATTTCGATCGCGTGGTCGCTACGCCCGACTTGATGCCGCTGGTCGGCAGGCTCGGCAAGGTTTTGGGTCCGCGCGGGCTAATGCCGAACCCGAAAGTCGGCACAGTGACCATGGACGTCACTACCGCGGTCAAGGGCGCCAAAGGTGGTTCGGTCGAGTTCCGGGCGGAAAAGGCCGGCATCGTTCAAGCCGGCGTCGGAAAGGCCTCATTCAGCGAAGACAAGCTGGTCGAGAACATCCGCGCTTTCGCCGATGCGGTGCAGAAATCGCGTCCCCAGGGCGCGAAGGGTTCGTTCATCAACCGGGTTGCCATCTCTTCTACTATGGGCCCCGGCGTGAAGGTTGAGCCGGCGAGCCTGTTCCCGGCATCGGGCCAGGCGAGCTAAAGCCGGGGCGAAAAGTCGTAGGCGCCGCAGGCAGCCGCGCCGAGGTCACGCGCGGTCGGCCGGCAGCGCCTTGATGAAATCAATAAATGCGCGCAGTGGCGCCGGCACCAGCCGGCGTCCCGGATAGTAAAGAAACGCTCCGGAAAAAACTTGCCACCACGGTTCGAGCACCGGTTCCAGCGCGCCGCTTTCAAGATGCGGCCGCAGCCAGTCCTCAAACAAATAGATGATGCCGGCGCCGGCAAGTGCTGCGTCGACGATGAGATCGGTGCCTGGGCCGACGTTCACCACGAGCGGGCCGGCGGGATCGACCCGCACCACTTCAGCATCACGCTCAAACTCCCACGGCGCCATCGCTCCAGTGCTGAAGCGCGCCCGCAAACACGCATGGCTTAAGAGATCACGCGGATGCTGCGGCCGGCCGCACCGCGCGAAATATGCAGGAGCACCGGCCGTGGCGAAGCGCTGCAAGCGCGGCCCGATCGGCACCGCAATCATGTCCTGCTCCAGTCGCTCCTCGTAGCGAATGCCGGCGTCGCAGCCGGCCGCGATGACATCGACCAAGCTGTCGTCGGCGACCACGTCGAGCTTGATCTCCGGGTAGGCGGCAATGAATGGCGGAACGACACGGGGCAACATCAGCCGTGCCGCGACGACCGGCACATTCAGCTTCAACGTGCCCGCCGGCCGGTCGCGAAACGCGTTCACCACGTCGAGTGCGGTCTCCACTTCGGTCAAGGCCGGGCCAAGCCGCTCGAGCAACCGCGCACCCGCTTCCGTGGGAACGACGCTGCGCGTGGTGCGATTGAGAAGCCGCACGCCGAGCTTTGCTTCCAGCCGGCGCACCGCCTCGCTGATCCCGGACGCGCTCGTTCCACTAGCGCGAGCGCCGTCGCGAAAACCGCCGGCTCGTGCCACCGCAACGAATGCGCCCAGGTCAGCTAGATCGGCTCTATTGTTCGCCATTTCGTACAACCTGTGCCGATTGTCACCAGTTATCGCACGAGGCGCAATGGTCCATCTAGCGGTTGGTTGTTCAAAGGAGACCGATCATGGCCCGTATCGACCAATCTGGAACGTTCACGCTCGGTGACAGCAAGGTCCGCCGGCTCGGCTACGGCGCCATGCAGCTTGCCGGCCCTGGCGTGTTCGGGCCGCCCAAGGATCGTGACGCGGCAATCGCCGTGTTGCGTGAAGCTGTGGCGTCTGGCGTCAACCACATCGACACCAGTGATTTTTACGGACCTCACATCACCAACGAAGTGATCCGCGAGGCGTTGCACCCCTATCCGGATGATCTCGTCATCGTCACCAAGATCAGTGCGCGACGTGGTGCCGACGGATCATGGCTGCCGGCTCTTTCGCCTAAAGAATTGACCCAAGCCGTGCATGACAATCTGCGCAATCTAGGTCTCGACGTGCTTGATGTTGCCAATTTCCGCAGCATGTTCGGCGTCCACGGGCCGGCCGAGGGATCAATCGAGGGCCCACTGGCGGTGCTGGCCGAGCTGCAACATCAGGGCCTTATTCGCCACATCGGACTGAGCAACGTCACGGCGGCTCAGCTCGCCGAAGGTCGCCGGATTTGCAACATCGCCTGCGTGCAGAACTTCTACAATGTGGCTCACAGAGATGATGACGCGCTGATCGACGCGCTCGCCCGCGACGGCATCCCTTATGTGCCGTTCTTTCCGCTCGGCGGTTTTACCCCGCTGCAATCGTCGACCCTATCCGACGTTGCCAGCCGCCTTCGCGCCGCGCCTATGCAAGTGGCGATCGCCTGGCTGCTTCATCGATCTGCAAACATGCTGCTGATACCGGGCACATCATCCGTCGCGCATTTGCGGGAAAACCTGGCCGCCGCGGATTTAAAGTTGCCGAAGGATGCGCTCACCGCGCTTGACGGGATTGCGGCAAGCTCTGTCGCAGCTTAGCCGCCGGGAAGGGGCGCCGGGGCGGTCAGGCCGCGCGGCGCTTCTTTTTCCACAGCGCCTTGCTCGCGATCTTTGCGCCGTCGACCATCGCCTTCAGTTTCGCCCACATGATGGTCGGATGGACGCGCTGCGCGAATGGGCTTTGCGCAAAGCCGCAGTCGGTGCCGGCCATTACGTGGTCGCGTCCGACGATGTTGGCAAACTGCACCAGCCGCTCGGCGACCAGTTCGGGATGCTCGACAATGTTGGTGGCGTGGCTGATCACGCCGGGGATCAAGATCTTGTCGCGCTTGAGTTTGACCGTCTCCCACACGCGCCATTCGTGGGCGTGACGCGGGTTGGCGGCCTCAAAGGAATAAGCGCCGACGCGGACTTGCAGCAGGAGATCGACGATGTCCCTTAGGGGCACGTCGAAGGCGTGCGGCCCGTTCCAGCTGCCCCAGCAGATGTGATAGCGCGAACGCTCTTCGGGGATGCCCCTGAGCGCATGATTGAGCGCCTCGATGCGCATCTGCGCCCAGCGCCGATATTGTTTGTTGGTCATCGGCGGCACCATGCGCTCGTGCATGTAGGGCAGAAACGCGTCGTCGATTTGCACATAAAGCCCAGCGTCGACGACGGCCTTGTATTCCTGATGCAGTGCGTCGGCGAGCGCCGTGAGGAAGAGTTCTTCGTTCTTGTAGTATTCGTTCTTGGCGCCGGGCAGCGCGCTCGCCGGCGCGACCACCGGCAGGAACGCGGCGAGGGCGCGGTGTTTGGCTTTCGCGGCGGCAACGCCGGCCTTTATGTTCCTGATGTCGCGCAAGACCTGTTGATCCGCGTACTCGATCGGTGCGTTGATCACGACGCGATTGCCCAGGCGCTTGCCGAGGCCGGTTGCGGCGTCGTATTCGGCGTAGAACTCGGGGAAGGCCTGATGGTCGCGGCCGCCACCCATCGAGCTCATCGGATCGTTGACTTCCTCCGCTGTCGCCGGGCGAACAGCGATGCCGGAAAGCCGTTTGTGGACGTAGAAGGCCCAGTTGGCGCCTTTGCCGAATTCGCCGTCGCTAACAATGTCGATGCCGATATCGGCCTGCTGGCGCACGACCTCGGCGATTGACTCCGCAAGGCAGGTTTCGAACGCCGCCTCGTCGTAGGACTTGCCGTCCTCAATCGCACGCCAAAATGAGACGAGTTTTGGCGGGCGGACCAGACTGCCGACATGCGTCGTGAGAATGCGATTGTCGCTTCGCGACATCCTTAGACCTCCTCTCCGCGCGCCGGTTTTTTATGCCGCGGATTTATGTGCGACCTATCTCGGCACGCGGCTTTTGACGGCGTTCGCTCTCGCCTTGTAGGCGATGCGTCCCTCTTTGTCCTTGGGCAAGCTTTCGCGCAAATCGGACTTCAGGCGTTCCACACCGGTTGCCGGCATCTTGCCGATGTGCTGCACGACGTAGTTTGAAAGCGCCGTTTGTCCGCTCCAATATTCATCGAAATTCGCGTAGACGACATCCACTTCGATGACGCGCGTCGCAACGGCCTCAAGTCCCGC
>DAIUEQ010000146.1:7274-9412 GCA_036845025.1 Xanthobacteraceae bacterium
AAGGCCTTTTGGCGCGGACAGCCAATCGACGAAGACTTCACCAGCCGCACGCGTAAAACGGCCCATAAGCCGCTCGTAGGCTTCACCATCGATGAAGTAATTCTGGGTGTCGGTCATACTTGCTTGTCGCCGGAATGAGGCGGCGACATTACGCACTTGGCAAGACCGCCGAAAGCCGCTAGATAGCCGCCGAAAGGGCGTGCCGGACCGGTTTGCCGGCGCGCTCTTGCGCGTTCCACAGACACCAGGTGAGAATCTTCTCTTCGCGCCGATCCAGCTTGGATTTCGTAGGAGAAGGAATAGTTTGCCCGGAATTGTTGGAACGTTTCCTGTCCGAGACTGCGGGTGCCCGCAAGGGCTTAATCGCAAGGCCTGCATAGACGGGTGAAGGCCGAGGCTTTGTCCTCGGTTCTGACCTCGACGGCCCGCGCCGGTGCATAACCGGATCGCGGGGGGCAGGGTGCAAGGCATCAACCCCGGCGCGCGCTAAGCCGCCTACCGGAGAGAGCGTTTGGATCGTTCGGCAAAAAGCGAAATGGTCAGCGACCTTGGCACGGTGTTCAAAGCCACCAAGGTTGTCGTGGTTGCGCATTACTCAGGCCTGACCGTCGCCCAGATGCAGACGCTTCGCCGGCAAATGAAGCAGGCGGGCGCGAGCGTGCGGGTGGCGAAAAACCGGCTTGCCAAAATCGCTCTCGAAGGCAGCGACGTCGCCTCTATCGCGCCGTTGCTCAAGGGTCCGACCCTGATGGCGTTTTCGGGCGACCCGATCGCGGCTCCCAAGGCGGCCGTCGATTTCGCCAAGACACACGAGCAATTCGTGATCCTGGGCGGAGCGATGGGCACCACCGCGCTCGATTCGAATGCGGTCAAGGCGCTTGCGGCTTTGCCGTCGCTCGACGAGTTGCGCGGCAGGATCGTGGGCTTGCTCGTGGCGCCGGCTACGAAAATCGCACAACTGATGAACGCCCCGGCCGCCAAGGTGGCCCGTGTTGTTCAGGCTTATGCGAGTAAGGACGGAACTGACGCGCCGGCTGCCGCGTAAAGGACTTTAACTCAAAAGGTTAGAACCGAGGACATAGAATCATGGCTGATCTGCAGAAAATCGTGACCGACCTCTCCAGCCTCACCGTTTTGGAGGCGGCGGAGCTCGCAAAATTGCTTGAAGAAAAATGGGGCGTCTCGGCGGCCGCGGCCGTTGCGGTCGCGGCTCCTGCGGGCGGGGGCGCCGCCGCGGCTCCGGCGGAGGAGAAGACCGAGTTTACGGTCATGCTCACCGCAGCCGGCGAGAAGAAGATTGAGGTCATTAAGGAAGTCCGTGCCATCACCGGCCTCGGACTCAAGGAAGCCAAGGACTTGGTCGAAGGCGCTCCCAAGCCGGTGAAGGAAGGCGTTAACAAGGACGACGCGGCAAAGATCAAGGCTCAGCTCGAAAAAGCCGGCGCCAAGGTTGAGCTTAAGTAAGCGAATGACTATGTGAGGGAGGTTCGCGGAGGAGGCAGCGCGCATTCCGCGGATTTCTCGAAAGGTTTTGGTCGCGGTTGCCGGGCTCTGTTCCGGCGGTTTTGAGGCAAATGGAGGGTCGCGGGTCTTCGGCGCCACGTACGGGCGGGACCGCGTAGGACCAACACCGCGGCGAATGGTGGAAATCTGTGATTTGCGCCGGCGAATGGATTGAATCGCCGGCGATTGCGTGGAGATGATTCGGATTCTTGAGCCGAATCATCGGAAATAGGGTGGCTCGACGCCTGTCCCGACGGTCGCGATGGATAGCGGTCTTCCGGAGAGTCGTCCTGATCGCCTCGATACCCGCGGATCTAGGGTCTGCGGACGGCTTGGCGCAATGGCTCACCTGTCGCGTCCGGCCCTGATAGATCGATTGAGCGAGAGGACATGATGGCGCAGACGTTTATCGGTCGGAAGCGCGTAAGAAAGTTTTTCGGAAAAATCGAGGAAGTCGCTGAGATGCCGAACCTCATTGAGGTTCAAAAGGCATCCTACGACCAATTCCTTTTGGTGGTGGAGCCGCAGGGCGGCCGCCCCAATGAAGGCCTGCAGGCCGTTTTCAAATCGGTGTTCCCGATTTCCGATTTCTCCAACACCTCCATGCTCGAATTCGTCAAATACGAATTCGAAGG
>DAIUEQ010000147.1:0-9360 GCA_036845025.1 Xanthobacteraceae bacterium
AGCGTCTGGTGATTTCGTCGGATTGCGGCATGGGCCGCGAAGGCATGAGCCGCCGTCACGCCTTTTACAAAATGGTGTCGCTCGTGCTCGGCACCAACATGGTGCGTAAGGAATTGGACGTTCCGGAAGCGGAATGCCTGGCCGCCGATGAGCGCTATTCGCTGGTGGTGCCGGCGAAGTAAAGCTCTTATCCAGCTCGTTGACGGCGGAATTGCTGTCGCGGTCGCTTCGCGGAACTTATAGGCTCGCGGGAGGGTCCACCGGGCCGGAGCGTCTCGTTCCGGCCCCAGCGGGCGTCGGTAAAGCTGTGGAGCTTCTAGTATCGGCAGCGTGGCTCGCGATCACGGCGTTGTTGATCGCGCGGGCCATCAGGCAGCGCGGGCTTTTGCCCCGCCTCGCCGTAGCGTCACCGCCGCCGCCAGAACAGGCGCCGCCGATCGCGGTCATCGTTCCAGCGCGTGACGAGGAAGACAATATCGGGCGATGTCTGGCGTCTTTGGTCGCGCAAGACTACCCGGCGGGCCGGTTGCGCGTTCTCGTCGTCGACGATCATTCGCAAGACGCCACCGCCGCTATCGTCGGCGGGATGGCGGCGCGCCATAAACAGGTTGAACTCTTGCGGAGCCCGCCATTGCCGGCAGGCTGGGTCGGAAAATCGCACGCCTGTTGGAACGGGGCGCGCGCGGTGCTCGGCGAGACGCAATGGCTTTGTTTCGTGGATGCCGATGTGACGCTCATGCCCGCAGCGCTTTCGAGCGCCGTCGACGCCGCTTCGCATCGCAATCTCGACCTTTTATCGCTGGCGCCGCATCAGGAGCTCAAGAGCTTTGCCGAGCGCCTCATTCTGCCATGCGGTCTTATTCTGCTCTCGTTTCTGCAAAACTTGCGCCGGCTTCAGGCGCGCACTGGGCGCGATGTCACTGCGACCGGACAGTTCATGCTGGTCCGGCGCGACGCCTATCAGGCCGCCGGCGGTCATGCCGCCGTATGCAGCGCGATCTGCGAAGATTTGGAATTGGCTCGGCGTCTAAAACAGGCCGGATATTCCGTTCTGCTTATGGGTGGTGAAGCATTGGTGGCGGCGCGGATGTATACCGGCTGGGAGACCCTGTGGCCGGGTCTTGCCAAAAACCTGATCGACACGCTCGGCGGTCCGGTTATGACGGTGGCCGTCGCCGTGGCCGCGTTCGTGCTGGCATGGGCCGCCATTGTGATCCCGCTGGTGGACCTGGCGAGCTGGCTCCATGGCATCCCAGGCGCGGGTATCGCGTTGTGTTTGGCGCTGGCGGCCTCGGGCGCCGCCTTCGGTTTGCATATCGCGGCGACGTCCTATTTTCGCATTCCATTCTGGTACGGTTTGATTTTTCCGATTGGCTATTCGGTGGGAGCCGTCATGGCAGTCGATAGCGTGCGGCTGCGGCTGAGCGGTAAAGTCAGCTGGAAAGGCCGCGTCTATTCATGAAATCACCCAAGCGAGCGACCGAGGACGAAACTGCGGCCGATCGGCGTCGCGCGGTGGCGCCACTGGATTCGGGCGAAACCCGCGCCATTATGGTCGGCGCCGTCATCCTCGCCGTTTTTCTTTACTTCATAAAACTGATTTTGCTGCCCTTCGTTCTGGCGGCGATCGTAGCTTATATCTGCACGCCATTGCTCGATTGGGCGGCGCGGCGCACCAAATGGCCGCGGATTTTGTTCGCCATCGGATTATTTTGCATCCTGGTCGGCATCACCGGCCTGATCATTGCGATTGCGGCCAAGCGCTTGATCGCCGAATCGACGGAGATCGCGGCCGGTTTGCAGGGCATGCTCGAGAACTTCGTCCGTCAGGCCGAAGGCGATAAGCCCGTCTCGCTGTTTGGCTTGTCGATGAATACCCACGATCTCGCGCAGACCGTGCTGGTGCGCGTCCGCGACTGGATCGGCCAAACCGATCAGATCGAGTTTCTCGTCGGCTACAGCTTCATCGCGTTGATGGGCGCTTTCTTAGCTGTCGTGTTGTTGTTTTACTTTTTGGCCGACGGCAAGCGCGTGGCGGCCGGGCTGTTCTGGATCGTGCCGCCGCATCGGCGGCCGCTGGTCGCGCGCATTTGGGCGCGGCTCGATCCGGTCCTGATGCGCTATTTCATCGGTGTGATCGCCGTGGTCGCGTACGCCACGGTCGCAGCCTATATCGGGCTTGGCGTCATACTCGGCATCAAACAAGCGGTGTTTCTGGCGCTGCTAACCGGTATTCTCGAGATCGTGCCGTTCATCGGGCCGACTTCGGCGGCGGTCATCGCCGGGCTGGCGTCGCTGCGCACCGCAAGCGGCTTTATCAACATTGTCGAATATGCCGCCTACGCCACTCTGCTGCGGCTGTCGATCGACCAGATCGTCGGTCCGGTCGTGCTCGGCCGCGCCGCTCGCGTCCATCCGGTTTTGATTATCTTTTGCTTTCTCGCCGGCGGCATCGTGCTCGGAATTCCGGGCATCATCCTCGCCGTGCCTATCGCGCTTCTGGTCAAAAGCGCCTTGGCGACAATCTATGGCGACGCCGATGCTTAGCGGGTGAGGCGTTCTCGATCTGTTTAGTCTCGCGCCGATGCCACAAATTCGGCTATATTAACCGCGGGACGGTAACTTTAGTTGTTTGGACGCGTTACCTCCAGGTTGCGGAAATGCGGGAAATCGCTGCATGACCGTGTGGGAGTCCGCAGGGCGGGATTATCAAGCCAGGCACCGGCATTTTGGCTTGGCCGCGCTGGTATTTGCCTTCGATCGGCTGCTGCAGCGGCGCCAAGGCGTATTCGAATACACCGCGCATCCGGCCTGCGTGTTCCGTCTGCAAATCTCGCGCTGCAAGCGCGGCCGCGTGCTGCGCGATGGCACGCGTTTATCGCCCGGCCAGCGTTTCGCGCAACTGCATTACTGGACGGAGCAGACGCCGCCGATCCCGCTTAGCGGACCGACGATCGCCTCGGGACGCGAAATGCATCGGGGCATCCAGATATCGCTGGCGGAACTCGCTCGTTTCCTCCGATCGCGGCCTGATCTTGACGACATTGAAGTGGTCTTCGGCGACGTGCCCTCCGGTGCGAAGGAAAAGTCCGGTCAGATCGGACGGATCATGGCGCGTTACGGATTTGAGGTGATCGTGGAGTCGAATAGCTTGATGCTTGCGCAAAGGCTGCAGCGGGCGGGCGAAAACGTCCTGATCTCGCTGATTGTCGCTGCGCGAAGTGCCGGAGCGCTGCATCTCAATACGCTGCGCCGGGTTCGGGTGCCGATTTATTTGTCGCGGCGGGTCTTGGAAAAGAATTTTGGTGCGCCCGCCTGAACTGATGACCATGCGTGACTAGTCATGAACTTTGTTGAGAGCATTCCTCACGACTTTATCGAGAGCATGCCTCACAGTTTTTTTCAGGTTATTCCTCACAATTTTGACGCCGCATCGCTGCCGGTTTTTCTGGGCGATGCGTTTCTGGCGCTTGCCATTATCGGTTGTTTGTTCACCGTGCTGGCGTGCTTCTGCGTTGTCGGCTTCCCCAATCCAAAATTAAACAGCATCAGCGCGCCGCCCGCGGTCACGGTGCTTAAGCCGTTGCACGGCTTCGAACCGGGAATTGCCGGGCTGATCGCCGCGCTCTGCCGGCAGAATTACCCGGCGCCGGTGCAGATTGTATGCGGTACGCAACGCCCGGAGTCGCCGGCCGTCGCCGCTATCCGCGCCATCACGGCCGATTTCCCAGACCTGGAGATCGAAGTTGCCGTCGAGCCGCGTAGCCGCGGCACCAATCGCAAAGTATCGAACCTGATAAATATGCTGCCGCGCGCACGGCACGACACGCTGGTGCTCTCCGACAGCGACATCGCCGTTGAGCCTGATTATTTGCGTTCGCTGACGTCGCTCCTTGCGGCGCCGCGGGTCGGGGCAGTTACTTGCCTCTATCACGGCATCGATGGCGAGGGCTTGTGGGCGCGGTTCTCGGCGCTCGCTATCAACGCGCAATTCTTGCCGCACGCCATCGTCGCCGTCAGCCTGGGATTGGCGAAGCCGTGTTTCGGCGCAACCATCGCGTTACGCCGGTCCGTGCTCGAGCGCATCGGCGGCTTTACCGCGCTCGCCGACGTTCTTGCCGACGATCACGCCGTCGGCGTTGCGGTGCGCTCCGCCGGATACGAGGTGGTGACGGCGCCATTTTTGGTCGGGCATCATTGTTTCGAAGAAAGCTTCCGCCAGCTGTTTCGCCATCAAATGCGCGTCGCGCGCACCATCAAGAGCATCGACCCGGTGGCTTATGCCGGCACGATCGTGACTCATCCGTGGCCGTTCGCGCTGCTCGCGCTGCTCGGTGGCGATCCGGCCGCGATTATGGTGGCGATTGCCGTCCTGGTCGCCCGCGTGACGCTGTGCCGCTGCGTCGAATGGCGGTTTGGATTGCCACGGCAGAATTACTGGCTCATTCCCCTCCACGATCTGATTGCATTTACCGTTTACGCGACGAGCTTCTTCGGCGCTACGGTGCACTGGCGGGGCGCCGATTACCGCGTGGCGCCGAACGGCAGCCTGATCGAAGGACAAGACCTGAGGCAATCGTAATGCGAACATTGTGTCTGCAGGCCCCGTCGTTCGACGGCTTCGACGGCGGCGCCGGGTCGCGTTATCAGGCGCGACGTGAAATCCGCTCGTTTTGGTATCCAACCTGGCTCGCGCAAGTCGCCGCGGTGGTCCCTGACAGCAAGCTGATCGATGCCATCCCGCATGGGGTGACGCTCGCCGATATCGTGCGCGACGTCGGCCAATACGACCTCGCGGTGCTGCACACCTCGACGCCGTCTTTTGCCTCGGACGTTCGCGTCGTCGAAGCGCTTAAGGCGGCAAAGCCAAGCCTGAAGATCGGTTTGGTTGGCGCCAAGGTGGCGGTCGAGCCGCAGGCCAGCATGGAGGGATCCCCGGCCATCGATTTCGTTACCGGCAATGAGTTCGATTTCACTATCAAGGAGATCGCCGAGGGGCGCGATTGGAAGACCATCGCCGGACTTTCCTATCGCGACGCCTTCGGCGAGATCAGGCACAACCCGCCGCGCGCGATTTTGGAGAACATGGACGAACTGCCGTTCGTGACCCCGGTCTACAAGCGCGACCTTGGCATCGAGAATTATTTTATCGGCTATCTGAAGCATCCTTACGTTTCGCTCTATACCGGGCGCGGCTGCAAATCGCGCTGCACCTTTTGCCTGTGGCCGCAGACCGTCGGCGGGCATCGCTACCGCACCCGCAGCGTCGCCAATGTGATCGATGAAATGCGCTGGGCGAAACAGGCGTTTCCGCACGTCAAAGAGTTTTTCTTCGATGACGATACCTTCACCGACGACCGTGCCCGCAGCGAGGCGATTGCGCGCGAACTTGGCAAGCTCGGGATGACGTGGTCATGCAACGCCAAAGCCAACGTTCCACGCGAGACCCTCAAGGTCATGCGCGACAACGGCTTGCGGCTTTTGCTGGTCGGCTACGAAAGCGGTAATCAGCAGATACTGCACAATATCCGCAAGGGCATGCGCGTTGACGTTGCCCGCCGCTTCACCAAGGATTGCCACGAGCTCGGTATCGCCATTCACGGCACGTTTATTCTCGGGCTTCCCGGCGAGAGCCGCGAGACCATCGAGGAAACCATTCGCTTCGCCCGCGAGATCAATCCCCATACCATCCAGGTCTCGCTTGCGGCGCCTTATCCCGGCACCGAACTTCATCGCGAGGCGCTCGAGCACGGCTGGCTCGACGAGGAGCACGCCGAGCTGATCGACACCCACGGCGTACAAATGGCGCCGCTGCATTATCCGCATCTGTCGCACACCGAGATTTTCCATTCGGTCGAGGATTTCTATCGGCGCTTCTACTTCCGCGCGCCGAAGATTGCCGCTATTGCTTCGGAAATGGTGCGTAGCCCGGAGATGATGCGCCGCCGCCTGCGCGAAGGACTCGGGTTTTTCTCGTTCCTGCGCGACCGCCGGGAGTCGGCGCATTGAATCGGCTGGCGATAACGGCGGACGATTTCGGGCTCAGCGAACCGGTCAATGCCGCGGTCGAAGAGGCGCACCGGCGCGGCATTCTCAGCGCCGCAAGTCTCATGGTCGGCGCTCCGGCCGCGGCCGACGCCGTCAGACGCGCGCGTGAACTGCCGGGGCTGCGCGTCGGGCTTCACATCGTTCTGGTCAATGACGATCCGCTCACCCCGAGCGCGCAAATTCCAGCGCTGGTCGATGCCTCGGGGCGTTTGCGCAACGATCTCGTCGGCTACAGCGTCCGCAGCGTCGTTGCTCCGTCGGTGCGGCGGCAAATCCGCGCCGAAATCACCGCGCAATTCGACGCCTACCGCGCCACCGGATTGCCGCTCGATCACGTCAATGCGCATCGGCATTTTCATTTAAATCCCATCGTCGCCGCTGCAATTGTCGACATCGGCCGACGCTACGGCATGCGGGCGCTGCGCGTTCCGGTCGAGCCGTGGCGGATTGTCGCCGATATCGATCCGCAAACCAGCCGGCTTGCCGCGCGCGTCGTTGCTCCGTGGGCGGCGTGGCTCCGTGCGCAGATCCGGCGCGCCGGATTGATCACTGCCGATGCGGTGTTCGGATTGGCGTGGTCGGGCGCAATGACGAAGTCGCGCGTTGCCGCCTTGCTCGGACGCTTGCCGCCCGGCTTCGTCGAAATTTATTTTCACCCGGCGACAACGGATGCGTTTGCCGGCGCCGCGCCCGGTTATCGCTACGCGGACGAGTTTGCCGCTTTGTGCGATCCCGATTGCATCGCGGCCATGCGCCGCTCAGGTTACGCGCTGGGCGGTTACTCCGATGTGGAGAATTAACGCCGCCGTTTCCCGTCGAGATAGCCGGCTTCGCGAAACCAGCGGATCGCGTCCTCGAGTGCTTCTCGATAGGGCCGGGCGCGAAAGCCGAGATCGCGTTCGGCCTTCGCCGCGGTGAAGAACATGTGGTAGGCGGCCATGCGGATTCCGTCGCGCGTCGTGAATGGCTCCCGCCCGGTAAGCCGGGCGGTCGCTTCGGCTAGAAACGCTACCGGGATAACGGCGGCGCGCGGCAGCCGCAGTCGCGGCGGAGAGCGGCCACACATGCGGGAAATGTCGGCGAGCATGTTCGCCAGCGACACGTTTTCGCCGCCGAGAATGTAG
This sequence comes from Xanthobacteraceae bacterium, assembly GCA_036845025.1. Taxonomy (GTDB): domain Bacteria; phylum Pseudomonadota; class Alphaproteobacteria; order Rhizobiales; family Xanthobacteraceae; genus BOG-931. The sequence continues at coordinate 7,173 of DAIUEQ010000147.1, forward strand.
CGTTCGCCAATCGCACCGCGCTCGAGCGCCGCCAAGTGGCCATCGGCGACATCATCGACGTGCACGAGATTAAGCCCGGTGTCGAGAAACCCAGGAATGCGTCCGCGGGCTGCTTCAACAATAATCCGCCCGGTTGGCGTCGGTTTAATGTCGCCGGGACCGATAGGGGTGGACGGGTTGACGATGACGGCCGGCAGTTGGTGTTCCGCGACCATGGCTTCGACTACCCGCTCGGCGGCGATCTTGCTGCGCTTGTATGCGCCGATGCCGGCCTCGATGGTCAGCGGCACGCTTTCATCCGCCGCCGTTCCGTCTTTGGGGAGCGCCAGCGTGGCGACGCTGCTGGTATAGACCACGCGCTCGACGCCCGCGTTCAGGGCCTCCTGCATCATGATCCGCGTACCGTCGACATTGGCCGCGTAAATCTCGCGCGGATCGCGCGCCCAAAGCCGGTAATCGGCGGCGACATGAAAAACATAACGCGCACCCGCCATGGCGCGGCGCACGGATTCGGCATCCCGGATGTCGCCGACCGCGTATTCCAGATCGAGTTCGGCCAAGTGAGCGCGCGGGCTCGTGGACCGCACCAGCGCTCGCACGCGATGTCCGGCAGAAACCAGCTTTTTCGTCACCGCCGATCCAACGAGTCCGCTCGCGCCGGTTATTAACGTATACGTCATTGTTCCCATTCGAGACGCTGGCGGTGAAACATTACGAACCGAGCAGTTCCATAGTGAAACACCAAGCGGTCCGCCACAGGCCCCAGAATAAATTGAGAAATTCCGTATTACCGATAGCAATGATGACAGATTGTGGTAGAATTTACCCCTGCACTCGGTGATTTGCCGGAAGAAGCCGAGAGGTCTGCAAGGCGCACGTTTGGGGGCGTGATCCTAGCTAGGTGGTACCGAGGCAAGGGCTTCTGATGGCATCCCAATTGGATTTCGCCGGGGGTACGTTTGTAGATGGACTGGTCAACGATAGCGACGAATCACTTTTCGTCAGCGAAGCAGCAGTCGAAACCCCAAGACAACTCGTTATTGCATTCGTAGGACTCGCTTTCGAGGCACGCATAGCCGCGGGGCCAGGCGTGCAGGTTGCATGCCGCACCGCCGGCAGCGAACTCGAAAAGGTCGCCGCCATGGCCGCGCGGCAGGGCTACCGCGGCATGATCAGCTTCGGCGTCGCGGGGGGCCTCGCCTCGCATCTGCGCGCCGGCGATTGGGTGGTGGCATCCGCGATCCGCGAGTCGGAGACGGTCCATGCGACCGACCCGGTCTGGTCGCGCAAGCTTCTCGGAATGATCGACGGTGCGGTGCATGCGCCGATTGTCGGTGTCGATAATCCGGTCGCCGAACCTGCCAAGAAGCGTGAGCTTCACCGCGCCACCGGCGCGGCTGCCGTCGACATGGAATCACATCACGCCGCGCGCGTTGCCGGCGAGCATCGGCTGGCGTTTGCGGCGGTGCGGGTGGTCGTCGATCCGGCGCATCGGACGGTGCCGCCGGCCGCTCTCCTGGAAATGCGTTCAAACGGCCGCGCCAATGTTTTGGCAATGATACGCAACGTGATGGCGCGGCCCTCACAGATCCGTCCGCTGGCGCGTATTGCCGCGGACGCCTTCGCCGCCCGCACGGCAATGACGCGGGTGCGGCGGCAGCTCGGTCCGCATTTCGGCCTGCTCGATCACACCACGGGCAGCAGGGGTTAGAGCACGATCCGGAAAAGTGGGATCCGGTTTTCCGAAAAGATCGTGCTCCACTCAATAAGAAACGATTGCGCGCTAGGCCTGCGAAATGAACTTCGTGTTCAGATAGGCCTGCAACCCCTCAAGTCCGCCTTCGCTGCCATAGCCGGATTCTTTGATGCCGCCGAACGGCGTTTCGGGCGTCGACACGGCGATCGAGTTCACGCCGACCATGCCTGACTGCAAGGCGTCGCCGATCAAGTTCGCGGTGTGTGCCGAGCCGGTAAATGCGTAAGCCGCCAAGCCGTAAGGCAGCGAATTGGCGCGCTCGACGACTTCATCCATCGTCTTGAATCTCACGACCGGCGCCAGCGGTCCGAACGGTTCTTGCGTCATGATTTTTGAATCGTCGGGCACGTCGGTGATCACCGTCGGCGCGAAGAAATAGCCTTGGTTGCCGTGGCGTTCGCCGCCGGTCGCGATCTTGCCGCCGCGATCCTT
>DAIUEQ010000148.1:0-9355 GCA_036845025.1 Xanthobacteraceae bacterium
ACGAAGATGTTGGAGTTCGACCCTTGCTGCAGGCTCATGATGACACGCTGCCCGTCCGGAGAGAAACGCGGCGAGAAACTCATGCCCGGAAAGTTGCCGACGATCTCGCGCTGGCCAGTTTCGATGTTCAACAAATAAACGCGAGGATCGCCCTGGCCGTACGCCATGTAGGTGATTTCCTGGGTCGACGGCGAAAAGCGCGGTGTCAGCACCAATTCGTCGCCGCGCGTGAGGTAGCGCACGTTGGCGCCATCCTGATCCATGATAGCAAGCCGCTTGATGCGGCGTTCTTTGGAGCCCGTTTCGTCGACGAACACCACCCGTGAGTCGAAATAGCCCTTGTCGCCGGTGAGCTTCTCGTAGATGGCGTCCGAGATGATGTGAGCGATGCGGCGCCAATTGTCGGGCGTTGTAAAATACTGCTGTCCGGCAAGTTGCCCGCCCGCGAGCACGTCCCACAACCGGAATTCGGCAATAAGCCGCCCGTCGCTCTGCCGGGTCACGCGCCCAGTCACCAACGCCTGCGCGTTGATGGTTCGCCACGAGGCGAAGTTCGGCATGGCCCCGAAGTTGGTGACCTTCTCGAGGAAAGCGGCGGGATCGATCGGGGCGAACAAGCCGCAACGCCGCAGATTAGCGGTGATGACCTGCGACATGCCTTGCGCGGTTTCGGCGTCGCCGGATCCGCCGCCGACAAAATCGGAGACGGCGATCGGCATCGGCTGGACGTTTGCCTGATTGATGTCGACCGTCACCGCGGCCGCGCCGCGCGGACGCGTGAGTAAGGCGGCCGCCGCAGCCGCGCTAACGCCAAGTGATAAAGTGCGCCGGCGGGTGAAATTGAAAACGGACTGGGAATTTCGGTCGGACATTTGCAACGTCTGACAAGAATCAGCTTCAGCCACCAAAAACCTCTCGCGGGTCAAAGTTGATGTCCATTTCTTTCCACAAATCGTAGGTGGTGGCGGACAGCATGTCGTAGGGTTGGCCCTGGATCACGGCGCGAACCGCGCTGTCACGCGTCGCTTCAAATAGCGGTCCACTGCCACCGTTGAGCACTTCCGGCGGCCCGATCAGACGATGGTCACGCGTCAGGCGAATGCGTATCGTGACGACGTATTGATCCGGCGTGGAGCTGATCGCCGGCGGCGGGTTCCACAGCGAAATCAATTTAGCCCGCAGCGCCTCGAGTTCGTTCTGCGACAGGTGCGACGCGTTGCCAGTCGGCGCCCCGAGCGAGGCGGCATTGCTTAACGTCGCGTTGGTCGCCACTTGCCGCTGCGGCTCGCGGTGATCGAGCAAAGCCGCGACTTGATTGGCGTCGAACTTGGTTTGCGTGCGCGGCTTCTTGGTGTCGTCCTTTTTCAGCTCTTCGGCGATCTGATCCGGCTTGAATTCCGGCGGCTTCTTCGGTGGCTTCTTGGGCTCGTCCTTTTTCAGCTCGTCCGCGATCTGATCGGGTTTGGGTTTCGGATCCTTCGGCTTCTCCGCCTTCTCTGCGGGCTTAGGCTCAGGCTCTTTCGGCTTCTCGACCTTCTCCGCAGGCTTGGGCTCGGGTTTGACCTCAGGTTTGGGCTCCGGCTTCGGCGGTGCGGCCGCGACCGCGGAATCCGTCCTGATCTCGGGCTTGTCGGCAACTTTCGGCGCCAGCTCTTTCACCGGCTTCAAATCGCCGATTTTATCGGCGAGCGGCTTCGGATTTTCGAGCGCTTTCGGCGCGTTCTTCACGCCGTTGGTCAATTGCGAGAGCTGATTTGCCGAAATGAACTCGACCGGCAACGCCTCAGTGGGCGGCGCGTCGCTCGGCCTCGCGGCGAAGGCGACAATTCCCCAGCCGAGCACAACGACGTGCGCGATGCTCGATATGATGAAACTGCGCCTCATCAACCGCCCTGTTCGACCTCGGTCACCAGCGCGACGCGGTGATAGCCGGCCGCGGAGAGCCGTCCCATCACCTGCATCATTGTACCGTAATCAACTTTCTTGTCGCCGCGCACATAGATGCGCTCGTCGGCACCGCCGCGCGCATCCGTCACCGCTTTCAGCTTGGCGACCAGCTCGTCGATCTTGATCTCACTATCCTGAAGAAAAACCTGGCCCTTGACGTTGACCGAAACTGTCAGCGGTTTGCTATCCTGATCAAGGGACTTGGCTTGGCTTTGCGGCAGATCGAGCGGCACGCCGACGGTGAGGAGCGGCGCCGACACCATGAACACGATCAACAGCACCAGCATAACGTCAACGAACGGCGTGACGTTGATGTCGCTCATCACCGCGCGGCGTCGGCGCCGATGCCGCCCGCCGCCCGATGGCGCACTGACAACGCTGCCAGCCATGCCCTACCCTGCCCCACGCTCGTCGATTTGACGCGAAAGGATCGCCGAGAACTCGTCAGCAAAGCCTTCCAAACGTTGCGCCTGCCGGTTCACGTCGGTCGTGAACTTATTGTAAAAGATCGTTGCCGGAATGGCGGCAATGAGGCCGATTGCAGTCGCGAAAAGCGCCTCGGCGATGCCAGGTGCGACCACCGCGAGCGAGGTATTTTTCGACGCCGCAATCGACTGAAAGCTCGTCATAATACCCCAAATCGTGCCGAAAAGACCGATAAAAGGACCCGCCGAGCCTACGGTCGCCAGCACCAGAAGCCAGCGTTCCATCATTTCGACTTCGCGCGCGATGGCGACATCCATCACCTTCTCGATGCGCATTTGCAGGCCGGCAATCGAGCGTGCGTGACCTTCAAAACTTCGCTTCCATTCGCGCATGGCGGCGACGAATAGTGCGCCGGTCGAGTGTCCAGGCTTTGTCGAAAGCGAGTTGTAAAGCTCTTCGAGAGATTGACCCGACCAAAACGCCTGCTCGAAAGAGTCGGCGGCTCGCCGAAAGCGCGCAAACAGCATCGTCTTGTCGATGGCGATCGCCCACACCCACACCGAGCAAACCAACAGACCGGTCATCACCGTTTTGACCAGCCAATGGGCCTGCCAAAATAGGTGGAACAGCGACAAGTCGGATGAAGTCAACGGCAGGGCCGACGCGGAGACATCGGCAGGATTCATTGGTGCGTCCCCTTTCCGCAGTCCGGGCGGGCCAACGATGGCATAGCGCCCCGCGTCGGGACCAAAGGCAACGGCCGCCGCACCTTACGCGCCGACCAAGACCTGAAATTTCGCCAGACCCATGCCGGACCCGTCCACCGGCGGGGTCCGAAATCATCGCGAAACTTGGCCAAACTAGGGCGCCCCCCCGTACATCGCACCCAACGAAGCCCCAGTGTGCTTAACGCGCCGTTAAAAGGCGCCGCTCGCTCCGGCATCGGCCGTGTATCGGCAGGGGAAATAGACGGAAAGGGCCGCCTCATCGCTTGCTGCGATGGACGGCCCTCGACGCCCAACTGTTGCGGTAGCGCTTTAATTCTGCGGCGGCGCTTGCGGCCCTTCGCCGCTCGGGCGGTCGCGGCGTTCGTTCATGAACTGATCGAACTCCGCGCGGTCTTTGGCAAAGCGCAGCCGGCCAAGAAATTCCTTAAACTCGCGCTGTTCGTCTTCGAGCCGGCGCAACGTCTCGGTGCGGTAATCGTCGAAAGCCCGATTGCCGCTGGAAGCCACGCCCCAAAAATCGCCGCCGCCCTTGAATTGCGACATCTTGGAGCGCACGCGATCCATCTTCTCCTGCATACGGCTCATCTTGTTTTCCCAGCGATCCATGTGGTGGTCAAAACCGCCCATCGGTCCACTCCCTGCAAACATCGGACGACGCCAGCAGCCGAACCCGCCGCGCGCGATCAAGAACCCGAGGATGATGAGGCCAACCGGCCACCACCAAATGAAGCCCAAAATCATCAGGACGAGTGCCATGGCACGACTCCGATTGTGAATGTAAATAACATTTACATCGACGTTTGAGAGAGTCAAGAGCTAACGCCGTGGCGTCAAACTGCCCTTGTGGATCGTCCGCCTATGTTGGAAATCGGCTTCGCATCCGCCAGGGGCGGCACGTTTATTTTCCTGCCGAGATGCCTAAGCCCTTCAGGTAGATCAGCGTTTCCGCTTCCAAAAGCTCTTCCGGCGACATCGGCAAGCTGCGCCGCGCCGCATCGCCGCGCCCGAATAGCGAGGCGATACCATGCGCGACAGCCCAGATATGCAGCGCGACCATGAGAGCGGGCGGACGGCCGCGCGGCGGCATTTGCGCGCACAGTTTTTCGGCGGCTGCGCGCAACACCGCAAATGCGCGGTCGCCGGCCTCGCGCAGCTCGGGATTAGGTGCAAGCGGCACGCCCGCTTCGAACATCGCGGAGTAATATGCCGGCTCCGTGCGAGCAAAATCGAGATAGGCTTTGCCCAGACGTTCGAGCGCAACGAACACGTCGGGACGTCCGTCGTCCCACGCTTTGCTCAGCGCGCTCTCGAACTGAAGAAACCCCCGCAGCGCCACGCTGGCGAGAAGTTCGTCGCGATCGCGAAAATGCCGGTAAGGAGCGGCGGGACTGACGCCGGCCCAACGCGCCGCTTCAGCGAAGGTAAAACCGGCCGGACCCTTCTGCGCGATCAGTTCAAGCGCGGCGCGAAGCAGCGTTTCTTTTAGATTGCCGTGGTGATAGCCGCGGCTTTCTTTGTCATCCTTCGACCAGCTCATGTAAATAGTCCTTACATGAATTCGGCCGTCAGGTCGATCTTGCGTGGGCCTTAATGCTTGCGGCGCCTCGGCGCCGTCAGCGGCAGATCGGCGAAAAGCGTCGGACCACCGGGCTGCGCGCCCTCGATTTCCAGGAGCCGGAGCTTGGTGCGAACGCCACCGGGCGCGGAAAACCCGCCGAGTTTGCTTCCCGCGGCAAGCACGCGGTGGCAGGGCACGATAATCGGGAACGGATTGTGCCCGAGCGCCTCGCCGACGTCGCGGGCTAGCAGCCGATCGCCCAAAAGTTCCGCAATCTCGCCGTAGGTGAGGGTCGCGCCGGCTGGAATCTTTCGCGCGACGTCGTAGACGCGCCGCTGCAAGTCCGAGAGGCCAGTCATATCGAGCCGGGCGTAACCGAGGTCGCGCGGGCTGCCGGCGAGCAGCGCAACGATATCATCCATCACGCCCCGCACATCGTGGGGTGCCGAAGCTTCGCGGGCGGCGGGATGGCGCCGCAACAGGCGTGTTCGCGTCGCCTGCTCGTTGCCTTCGGGAAAGCCTACACCGGCAATGCCGTACGCGTTCCAGACGATGGCGCAACGGCCGATCGCGGTGTCGAACAAGGCAAAGGCAATCTCGCTCATGAGCGCAATATAGTGCGTCCACGCCTCCGCCAGCGACCCGAAATCTGCAACGGCCCCGGCCGCCGCTAAGTCTGGGCCGCGTCCTGGTCGGCCTTCATGGCGATGCGCAACGGCTTCGGGATCGGCCGCGCGCGGCCTTCGCTGATGAAGGCGACCCGGACATGGGCCTCGACCAGAAGCTCGTCGTCGCGCACGACGCGCTGGCGCAGCGTGACTGAGGCGCCCTTGACCTCTTGCGGATCGGTGACGACGTCGAGCACGTCGTCCATACGCGCCGGTTTGAGAAACGTCAGATTCATCGAATACACCACGAAAGCGAATCCCGGCGCTTCCTTTTCCGTCGCCTCGAATAGCGCGCGATGGTCGGCGCCGATCAGCCGCAAATAATTGGTGCGCGCACGCTCCATGTAGCGCAAATAATTGGCGTGATAGACAATCCCGGTGAAGTCGGTGTCTTCGTAATAAACGCGGACGGTGAAGTGGTGGCGGCCGTCGCGAATTTCACCGTCGAGCGGGATACTGGTCATATTTTTATCGCCACGGGACACGCTCCGTCATCGAATGCTCCCAGTTCCGCCCGTCGAACGGGTGCACTTTGAGCGCGCTCAGATCGACGCCGTCGAGGCAGCGGACATTGACGTCGATTTTATCGGGGTCTGAACGCGGCACGTAGAACGGATGAATGCCGCAGGTCGCGCAAAAGGTATGTTTTGCGGTGCCGGTGTTGAAGCGATAGGTGATGAGCGCGTCCTCACCACTGAGAAGCTCAAACTGCTCGAGCGGCACAATCAGATGTAAAAAGCCCTTTTTGCCGCAGATCGAGCAGTTGCAGTCGGTGACGCGCGAGAGCTCCGCGGTCACACGAAAGCGCACCCGGCCGCAATGACAGCCGCCTTCAAAGGTCTGCAACGTCATACTGATTCGCTTTCATACCCGTTCTTCACATGCCTCGGCGCCGCGTCGATAAACCGCAACACAAGCCTGATAGCAAATAGCTCAGTCGCAGCGAATCGCGTATCGCATGTAGTAACGGTCGCATGTGCCGGCCGGTGTTCTCCGGGATTGTAGCGTCAGGTGAGAGCGGGCTTCGGCCCGATCGCTGTTTCATGGCCGCTGCGCGGATTGCGTCCGAAAGAACACTCCGTCATGACCACAATCGTAACAACCGAAGACGCGGAAATGAGGCCTTTCGGCAGCTTTGCCGGCTACTCGGTCGCCGAGTTGCTCGGCACCGCGCTGCGCTGCCGCGCCGACTGCGATCGAAAGGACGCCGAGTTCCTCGAGCGGCTTGCCGCCGCGCAGCCGACCGAACTTCCGCTCGCCGAGCTAAAATGGCTGGTCGGCATCTGCCGGCACGTCGCCTGCAAACCGCTGCCGCGGTTCCATCTGTCGATCAGTGAAGCCGGCGAAACAATCAGCGCGTCGCGACTCGCGGTTTTAACAACTTCGTAGCGCGCCATGGCTGTTGAGATCGTCGACGTCAGGTCTCCTCGCCGGCCGCGAACAATCCAAACTGAGCGGGATCGCGGACCGGCTCGGGCAGCCCGAGGTGGCGGAAAGCGTGGCCGGTGATCAACCGGCCGCGCGGGGTCCGCTGTAAAAAGCCGCATTGGATCAGATAAGGCTCGATGATGTCCTCGATCGCGTCGCGCGGCTCCGACAAGGCGGCGGCGAGCGTGTCGACGCCGACCGGGCCGCCACCGTAATTGACTGCGATCGCGGAAAGATAACGCCGATCCATGGCATCGAGACCGGCGGCATCGACTTCGAGCGCGGCTAGCGCCTTATCGGCGACGCCGCGGTCGATTGCCGTCGCGCCGGCTACGGCCGCGAAATCGCGCACCCGCCGCAACAGCCGCCCGGCGATGCGCGGCGTGCCGCGCGCGCGGCGTGCGATTTCGTTGGCGCCATCGGCGGTCACGGCGATGCCGAGTACCCGTGCGCCGCGATTGACAATAAGTTCAAGCTCGCCTTCCGAATAAAAGTTGAGCCGCACTGGAATGCCGAAACGGTCGCGCAGCGGATTAGTCAGCAGCCCGGCCCGCGTGGTGGCGCCGACCAGCGTAAATTTGGCGAGATCGATCTTTACCGAGCGAGCCGCAGGTCCGGCGCCGATAATCAGATCAAGCTGAAAATCCTCCATCGCCGGATAGAGGATTTCCTCGACTGCCGGATTGAGCCGGTGAATCTCGTCGATGAAAAGTACGTCGCGCTCTTCGAGATTGGTGAGCAGCGCGGCAAGATCGCCGGCCTTGGCGATCACCGGTCCGGAGGTGGCGCGGAAATTGACGCCGAGCTCGCGCGCCACGATCTGCGCCAGCGTCGTTTTGCCGAGACCGGGCGGGCCGACGAACAGGACGTGGTCGAGCGGCTCATTGCGCCCGCGAGCGGCGGCGATGAAGACGCCGAGATTGCTTCGCGCCTGCTCCTGGCCGATGAATTCATCGAGCCGCTGCGGGCGCAAGCTCACTTCCGCCGCGTCTTCGTCGCGGCGTTCGGCGGTCACGAGCTTCCGGTCGGCACCGGCAGTCACCCTTCCGCTCCTCGGCTATATTTGTTCGGCAGCAACTCGGCGATCGGCACCACCGCCGGCGCCCGCCCGTTAGGCACGATCACGCGCGCCCTCCGGTCATAATCGAAAATAAGTTCCCGGCAGGCGCCGCACGGCGACACTACCGCGACGGTTTGGTCTTTGTCGTCCGGCGGCGGATGCCGCACGGCAACAATCGTGTCGATGCCGGCATCGCCGCCCGTTTCCACGACGGCACGCCCCAGCGCTACCGCCTCGGCGCAGACCGCCATGCGGCCGAGATAGGCATCGAGATTGACGCCGGTGAAAATCTTTCCGGAACGGGTGCGCAAAGCGGCGCCGACCTCCTGCCAGTCGTCGCGGTAGCGGCTTCTGATCGCGGCCGTTGCCGCGGCGACGAGTTCGCGATCCGCCTTGCCGAGCTTACGCTTTTCCTTCACTTCGCTAGTTCCTTCAGGCCGAGCCGGATCAGCGTACTCACCTCGGCATTATCGCCGGCGTTGCGGCTCGCAGCCGCGATCGCCGCCGCCGCCAACGCCTGCGCGTAGCCGAGATTCATCAAGGCCGAAACGGCGTCGGCGACTGGCTGCGGCGCGCGTTTCTCATCGAGTTCACCTGAAAGCCGCACCAGCGCCGGATCGACATTCGAGTAAGCCGGTGCCTTATCCTTGAGTTCGGTCACGATGCGCTCGGCAACCTTCGGGCCAACCCCGGGAGTGCGGGCGACCATGGCCTTGTCACGCGTGGCGATGGCGGAGGCAAGATCCGAAGGCTTCAACGTCCCAAGCACCGCGAGCGCCACTTTGGTACCGACGCCTTGCACGGTCTGCAGCAGCTTGAACCATTCGCGTTCGACGTCGCTGAGGAATCCAAACAAACGAATCTGGTCCTCGCGGACGTGGGTCTCGATTGACAGCGTCGCTGCTTCACCCGCGGCCGGCAATTCCTGCAGGGTGCGGGCTGAGCAATGAACGAGATAGCCGACGCCGTTGACATCGAGGATGACGGAATCCTCGCCATAGGAATCAATCACGCCCTTGAGCTTTCCAATCATTGCTTGCCGCGAGATTTCATGTCAGCGCCATCTTCACGAGCACGCTCGTCCGATGGTGGGCATGCGTGATCGCAACGGCGAGCGCGTCGGAGGCATCGTCGGACGTCAGCTCCGCCGTCGGCAATAGCACGGTGATCATCATTCGCACTTGGCTCTTGTCGCCGTGACCGGCGCCGACAATGCTTTTCTTCACCAGGTTCGGTTCGTATTCGGCAACCAGCAGGCCGGCCTGGGCCGGCACCAGCATGGCGATGCCGCGCGCCTGGCCGAGTTTGAGCGTTGCGCCGGCGTCCTTGTTCACGAAGGTCACTTCGACGGCGGCTTCGTCGGGACGAAACTTTTCGACAATGCGGGTGAGGCCTTCGTGGATGGCGACGAGACGCGCCCCGAGACCGTCATTGTCGCGGGTGCGCACCGATCCGCACCCGAGATAGCCCAGCCGATTGCCGGCGATCTCCACCACGCCCCAGCCGGTGCGGCGGAGCCCCGGATCGATGCCGAGAATGC
>DAIUEQ010000149.1:0-9324 GCA_036845025.1 Xanthobacteraceae bacterium
TCCCTATCTGCGCCGGCGCGACCGCATCGATCCGGAGCATTACCCTTCCCCCGATCCGGCGCACGGACCGGCCGACGAACTGGAAAACGTGCTCAAACGCACGCTCGGCGTGCCGCTGTTCCAGGAGCAGGCGATGCAGATCGCCATCACCGCGGCCAAATTCACGCCCGATGAAGCTGATGGGTTACGCCGGGCCATGGCGACTTTCCGGCACAACGGCACGGTCCATCTATTCCGCGACAAATTCATCAACGGCATGGTCACCCGCGGCTACGATCCGGATTTCGCTGAAAACTGTTTCAGCCAGATCGAAGGCTTCGGCGAATACGGATTTCCCGAAAGCCACGCCGCGAGCTTTGCGCTGCTTGTCTATGCGTCATCGTGGATCAAATGCCGCTATCCGGACGTGTTCTGTGCGGCCATTCTCAACAGTCAGCCGATGGGCTTTTATCAGCCGGCGCAGCTGGTGCGCGATGCGCGTCAGCACGATGTGGAAATCCGCGCCGTCGACGTGAATTTCAGCGAGTGGGATTGCACGCTGGAGCCGAGCGCGGCCGAGCGCCACGCCGTCCGCCTCGGCTTCCGCCTGATCCAAGGACTTGGCGAAGCGGAGGTGAAGAAACTCGTTGCCGCCCGCGGCAACGGTTATTCCTCGATCGAGCGAATGGCCGCTGTTGCCGGCATTTCCCGCTTCACCGTCGAGCGGCTGGCGGAAGCCGATGCATTCCGTTCGCTCAACTTCGATCGCCGTGCGGCGCTATGGGCGGCGCGGCGGCTTGATGTAATCGGCGCACGTCCGCCGCGCCGGCCGGACGCCGCTCCGATTGAAGAAGTCCCACTGTTAACGCCGCACATGAGCGACGAGCTTTTCCCGGAACCTGCCGTCGCGCTGCCGGCCATGCCGCTGTCCGAACACGTCGTGGAGGATTACGTGGCGACCGGCTTGTCGCTGAAGGCACATCCGGTGCGCTTCTTCCGCGAGCGGCTGGCCAAGCTCGGCGTCATCGAAAATGCTAAACTGCGCGGCGAGGATTTGCGCCAGGAGTCCCGGGTGACTGTCGCCGGCCTTGTTCTGGTGCGGCAGCGCCCCGGCACGGCCAAAGGCGTTATCTTCATGACGCTCGAGGACGAGACCGACATCGCCAACATCATCGTCTGGCCGAAAACGTTCGCAACGAACCGCCGTACCGTGATGACGGCGCGCTTTCTCGCCGTGCGCGGCCGCCTGCAACGCGCCGGCCTTGTCATCCACATCGTCGCCGAAAGATTCATCGACCTTTCCGCCGAACTGCCGTGGTTGCGCGAAGGCGGCGATCTGTTCTCGCCGAAATTTTCCGGGGGCGCAGTGCCGCCAGACGCACCTTCCGACAACGGCAAACTATTTCCAAGCCCGCTGCCGACGGCGCATCCGCTCGACACCAAACTCCTCAAAAGCCGCGACTTTCATTAATCGCTCTTCCCGGCAGATCCCGCAAGCACGCGCGCCAGCCGCTCGGAAAACAGTTTCGGGTCTGCCGGCCGGTCGCCTTCGAGCACGCGCGCCTCGTCGAGCAAAAGATGCGCCGCGTCCTCTTTCAAGGTGCGCCGGTCTTCTCCGAGCGCCGCGAGCGCCACAACGAGATCATGCCGCGGATTGATTTCCAGGATCGGCTTGGACGCGGCATCGAGCCGCCCCGCGCCCGCGAGCAGCTTCTCGAGCGCCCGGTCGGGCCCCTTGTCGGACGCAACCAGGCAAACCGCGCTGTCGGTAAGCCGTTCCGAGGCGCGCACCTCATCTACCGCATCGCCCAGCGTATTTTTCACGAACACCAAAAACGTTTTGACCGCATCCTGCAATTCCGTTGCCGCTTGCTCCTTGGCGTCGAGGAGCGGAATGAGCGCCAAATCCGCGCCGCCCTGTGTCACCGATTTGAACGGCTTGCCGTCATATCCGGACGGCGACATCACCCAGAACGTGTCGACCGGATCGGGCAACAGCAGCACCTCGATGCCGCGCGCGCGAAAACCTTCCAGATGCGGCGAAGTTTTCAGCCGCTCGATGTCGTCGCCGGCCACGTAATAGATGGCTGTTTGGTTGGTCTTGAGTGCGCCGACATAATCCTTGAGGCTGCGCCATCCGTCGGCGCCTGTGGTCTTGAACCGTGCCAGCGCCAACAGCGTGTCGCGGCGCTCGAAATCTTCGTAGAGTCCTTCCTTGAGCACCGCGCCGAACGTATCCCAAATCTTGGTGTAGTTTTCCGGCTCCTTCTCGGCCGCTCGCTCCAATTCACTGAGCACGCGGCTGGTTGCGCCTTTTCTGATAGCGGCGAGCAGCGGGCTTTCCTGAATTTTTTCGCGTGACACATTGAGCGGCAGGTCGGCGCTATCCACCAGCCCGCGAACGAAACGCAAGTAGCGCGGCAAGATATCGGCTTCGTCGGTAATGAAGACGCGCTTGACGTAAAGCTTCACCCGTCCCTTGCGGTCGGGATCGAACAAATCAAACGGCCGCGAACCCGGAACAAAGAACAACGAGGTGTAATCGTGCCGGCCTTCGGCGTGGAAATGAATGGTCAACGCCGGCTCGTCGAATTGCCCGGAGATGCTGCGGTAAAAATCCGTGTAATCGGCGGCCGTGATCGAAGCTTTCGGCTTCGCCCAAAGCGCCGCCCCGTCGGTGATTTCCGCCGGCGCCGCGCCCGGCTTTTCGACAATCATGATCGGCACCGGCACGTGACCGGATTGCGCCCGAACCAGCCGCTCGATCGTCCCGCGCTCGGTATATTCTTTGGCGTCTTCCAGGAGATGCAGCACGACGCGCGTGCCGCGTTGCGGCGCTTCGATCGCGGTTGGATCGGCGGGGACGACCGAGAAACTTCCTTTGCCGTCCGAGGACCAAAGGTGGGCCAAATCGGCGCCGGCCCGGCGCGAGATCACCTCGACGCGTTCCGCCACCATGAAGGCCGAGTAGAAGCCGACGCCGAACCGGCCGATCAGCGCGGTGTCTTCCTCGCTCTGCGCCGTCTCGATGCGGTCCAGAAAAGCCTTGGTGCCGGAACGGGCGATCGTGCCCAGCGCCTCCGCCATCTCTTCACCGCCCATGCCGATGCCATTGTCCTCGACCGTCAATTGTCGCTTGTCGGCATCGAGCGAGATGGTGACGCGCGGCTTCGGATCGTCGCCGAGAAGCGCCGGCGCGGCGATCGCCTCATAACGCAAGCGCTCGCAGGCGTCGGCGGCATTGGCGATCAGCTCGCGAAGAAAGACCGATTTCTCCGAATAAACCGAGTGCACCATGAGCTGCAACAGCTTGGCGACATCGGCCTCGAACGGGCGGCTCTGCGGTTTCTGCTCCTCGACCGTAGTCATGGCGTCTGTCCCCGGTGCAATTCCGGTTTTCGAAATTGTTCGTCCGCAAATGGAGTGACAACGCCGGCCATTCAAGGCCCGCGCAAATGCTTGGCGCGGCACCGCTGTGTCTTGATTTACGGCGCGGACGATATATCCGGCGTGTGGATATGCTCTGGCCTGAAACCGAGGCCGAGGACGCGGGCGGGAATTCGGCGCAAAATGGGAAACACATCCAAGAGCTTGAACAAGAGCGGCGGCTTCGGGTGCGCGCCCGACAGCGCGGGACCGATAATCCGGTTTTGCATGACGAGCTGCAGCATTTGGGTAAGGCGCACCGCCAGCGTGCGTCGGTCTTGAACCGCCTGCAGGTCGTTGTCGCTCAGCGTCCGCGTTTTCAGCGGGCCCGCAAGACGGTTGGCGGCAGCGACGGCGTCCTGGACGGCGAGATTGATGCCGACCCCGCCGATCGGCGACATGGCGTGCGCGGCATCGCCGATGCAGAGAAGGCCCGGGCGCCACCACTTGCGCAGCCGATCAACGGTAACGCTGAGAAGCTTGATGTCGTCCCAACTCTTCAGCTCGCCTATGCGGTCCGCAAGATACGGCGACATTTGCACGACGCGGCCACGGAACGCCTCGAGCCCTGCCGCCTTGACCCGCTCCATACCGCCTTTGGGGATGACAAAGGCACATTGCCAGTATTCGCTGCGGTCGATCATGACCAGCATCGCGCCCATCTCGATATGACCGAACATTTCCGGTTCGTCGGTTGGCCGGTGGGTGAGCCGGAACCAAAGAACATCCATCGGCGAGCCGTAATCGTCGCCTTGCAGCCCGGCGCACGCGCGAAGCGTCGAGTGCCGCCCGTCGGCAGCGACGACAAGATCGGCGCGAATTGCCAATTCGCCGCCGGCGCCACTGGCGCGAACGCCGACCATGCGACCGTTCTCCTCGATTAGATCTGTCGCCTCGGTCTGCATTCGCACGTTGAAAGTTTTGTAGCGTTTGCCGCATTCGGCGAGGAAACTCAGAAAATCCCATTGCGGCATCAGCGCGATATATTTGCAGTGCGTCGGCAAATGGGTCAGATCTAGCATCTGCAAGCGCGTGTCACCGACCTGGATGGCGAGCCGCTCGAGTTTCTGATGCGGTATTTCGAGGAAACGATCGAGCAGACCGAGCTCGTACATCAACTCGAGCGTCGAGGGATGGATAGTGTCGCCGCGAAAATCGCGGAAGAAATCGGCGTGCTTCTCCAAGACGACAACGTCCACGCCGGCGCGGGCGAGAAGAAAGCCCAGCATCATTCCCGCCGGCCCTCCGCCGGCAACGCAGCATGTGGTCTTGATCGGCGCGTCGGGCATTACCGGCTCCGGGGCTGCACTCAAAACGCGACGAGATAACGCGTGGGAGCCTAAGCGGGTTGCTTCGCTTTCGGCTCGGGCGCCACGCCAAGCTTTTTCTGCAGGCTCGTGGACGAGGTCGTGTACTGAAATACCAGCCGCTTGTCCGGGTGGCAGTAGTGGTGTGCCTTCTGAGCCATTAACGCGGCCTCATGAAATCCGGACAAGATGAGTTTGAGCTTTCCTGGATACCAATTGATGTCGCCGATTGCGAAAATGCCGGGCGTCGACGTCTCGAAGGCCGCCGTCTCAACGGGAATGAGCTCGTTGTTCCTGAGCTCAAAACCCCAATTGGCGACCGGACCCAGCTTCATGGTCAAGCCGAAGAAGGGCAGCAACGCGTCGCAGGCGAGTTCCATGACGGAGCCGTCGTTGGTCTTGATCGTCGCTTTGTTGAGTTGACCGTTGTCCCCGTGCAACGCGGTCACCTGCCCGAGCAGGAAATCGATTTTGCCCTCGCCGACCAGCGCCATCATCTTGTTGACGCTATCGGGCGCGGCGCGAAATTCGGTGCGCCGGTGCAACAGCGTCAAATGCTCGGCGATCGGCGCGAGATTGAGCGTCCAGTCGAGCGCACTGTCGCCGCCGCCGACGACCAGCAGCCGCTTGCCGCGAAACGCATCCATTTTGCGCACTGAATAGAAAATCGATGTGCCTTCGTACGGTTCGACGCCGGGGATCGGCGGCCGCTTCGGCTGGAACGAGCCGCCGCCGGCGGCGATCACCACGACCTTGCATTCGAACGTCTTGCCCTGATCGGTGGTAATGCGAAACAGCGGATCGCCGATCTTTTCGACCTTCTCGACCATTTCGCTCAAATGAAATTGCGCGTTGAACGGTTTGATTTGGTGCAGCAGCGCATCAACAAGCCCTTGCGCGCTGGTAACGGGAATGCCGGGAATGTCGTAGATCGGCTTTTCCGGATAGAGCTCCGCGCACTGTCCGCCGATCTTGTCGAGAATGTCGATCAAATGCGTTTTCATATCGAGCAGCCCGAGCTCGAACACCGCAAATAGTCCGACCGGACCCGCACCGATGATCACTACGTCCGTCTTGATAGTCTCACTCATTTGAAATCCGCGATCGCTCGTTATGTGGTTTGAGATTTAAGCCGGCGGACAAAGTCCGCACAGTTGGCGTGTGTCTAGCCCGCTCGGCGGTCCGGGGGAAGTGCCAACAAACCCCGATTGTTCCGAACGTCAATACAGGGCTGCGCTCGGCAGTTTCGGATTTGTACCGGCTAAGCTTGCCGCTCCGGGGTGCGCACCACGAGGCCGTCGAGCTCTTCGCTCACTTTGATCTGACACGACAGCCGCGAGTTGGGCTGAACGCCGTAAGCGAAATCGAGCATATCGGTTTCCATCGGCGACGGTTCCCCAACCTTTTGCTGCCAAGCGGGATCGATATAAACGTGACACGTCGAACACGCACACGCGCCGCCGCATTCCGCCTCAATTCCCGGGATCGCGTGGTTGATCGCCGTCTCCATGACGGTCGACCCGACCTCGCCGTCGGCCGTTCGAGCAACGCCTGCCGCGTCGATAAAAGTGATTTTGGCCATAAGGTTGCAGAGGATGCCGGGCCAAGATTGCGAAGAAGCGATGATAGAGACCCGTCCAGGTCTTCTATCTGCTCCCGCAGCGCCGCGCCAGCCGCAACCCTTTACGCGGCAGGATAGAAGCTGGCGTGACCGTACAGCGCGACGGTCTCGGTAGCCGCGCCCTGCAAACGCGTTTCGATGGCGCCGCGCACTTCATGGGCGGCGATCTCAAGCTCGGCGATGGCCTCACTCAAATTGCCAAGACCAGTTGCGGCCTGCTCCAATTGTTCGGCTGCCTCGGCTACACGCCAGGCGCCCAGCCCTCGCGCGGAGCCTTTGAGCGTGTGCGCCGCCGCAGCCGCGTGGGGGGGCTCGGCGCGCGCGATTCGCTTTAGCATCAGCGTGATTTGGCGGGCGAAAACCTGCAAAACCTCTCGTTCGAGGCTTTGATCGCCTAGCGTCATCTGTCGCAAGTGGTGCTCATCGAGGACGTCGTCAGCCGCCCTTCCGTGCTCTGTCATGACATCCTCTCCCGCCCGCCCTTTGGTTTTTTCGTAGGCGGCGGTATCTTTCGCTTGTAGTTCCGAAAGCCGGGTAAATCCGGGCTGCCGGGACCGCGATCGAGGCGGCGCGGTTCGCTGCGATGGTGAGTAACTTCTTACCCCCGCGGGCGAAACGACCCTCAACCGGGCGCACCTTCGTCGGCGCCAGCACCGCCCTACGGCGACGTGAATGCCGGAGCGGCGCCTGACGCCGCCAGACGGGGCCTTATTGGTGGCCGGAAAATGACCTTTGCGGCTGATGCCAAAGGGCAATTCGATCATGGTAACCAAATCGTTAACGATGATTAAAAGGTGGTTACCATTCGGGTTTCTTTTGATGCGCCAGACCGATAGGATGCGCTACGGCAGCATGACGTGAGGGCGGGCCGCCCAAGTGCGTGGCCGATGAGGATTGAGACGATTGCGCGCCTTGGCGCGGCCTAGGCTTTGCTTAGGCCGAAGGCCACTGCGTAACATGCGAGGCGACGAACCCACATGGCCAATACCACCAAAAAGGCAGCGGATCCGACCGAAGCGGCGCTATCGGCGATTCAGGAAGCGCTTAAGGTTCGCGACGACGACGCCGGGCCGGCAAAGCGCGGCGAAACCGTCAGCGCTACCGGCGGCGACGCTGGCCGGTGGGACAAATCAGCTCCTTCTCCGCTTGGCAAATCGGCGCTCGACGCCGAGGAAATCGCGGCCCGCAGCAGCAACCCCAGCGCCTTCCCCGCCAACGACGACCAACAGTCGATTGGCCAAGTGCTTCAGCTTCTGCAGCAGCGCCCTGCCCGCACCTCATTTGTCGTCGCCTCCCTGTTTTCCGCGGCCTGGCTGATCGGATGCGTGGCCTTGGCGTGGTTCTATTTGTCGGACCTGAACACCACGCTGGGTCCTGGTCACTCGCCGACCGCATTGTTCATCGCGCTGGGCGCCGCGGCGCTGTTGCCCATCATCTTCTTTTTCGGCGTCGCCCATATGGCCTGGCGCGCGCAGGAATTGCGCGTGATCGCGCAATCCATGGCGAAAGTGGCCTTGAAGCTTGGCGAGCCCGAAGGAATAGCGCGCGATTCCGTCGTGACCGTCGGACAAGCCGTCCGCCGCGAAGTGGCGGCCATGGGCGATGGCGTTGAGCGAGCGCTCGCGCGCGCCAGCGAGCTCGAAGCGCTCGTTCACAACGAGGTTGCCGCGCTCGAGCGCACCTACAGCGATAATGAGGTCCGCATCCGCGGCTTGCTGCAAGAGCTCGCCAACCAGCGCGACACGCTGGTCGGACAAGCCGAACAGGTGCGTTCGGCGGTCAGCAACGTGCATATCGACCTAACGCAGGATCTTTCCACCATCAGCGATCTTGTCGGCCAGCAGGTTAACGCCGCAGCCGAGCGCATTACCCAGTCATTGGCGGAGAAGGGCGAGCACATCACCGTGGCGCTCGGCCAAATCGGCGACAATATGATCCAGCAGCTGAGCGAGCGCGGCGAGGATCTGCTGGTACGTCTCGAGACGGCAAGCGAGGACACAGCTACCGCCATCACCGCGGCGGCCGACCAACTCACCGCCGGACTCAACTTCAAGACCGACCACGTCGGCGAGGAATTCGCGCAGATCGCGCGCGGCCTCGAAGACATGATGACTTCCCGGCTCGATCAGGTCACCGACGGCTTCTCGGAAAAATCGCTCGCCATCGTCGACATGATGGTCGGCCGCTCGCAGGAGCTCACCGACACCATCGTCAACACGTCCAGCCAGCTTGCCGACACCATCGCCACCAGCGCCGACGCGGTCAACTCGACGCTGCGGGCGTCCGGCGATTCATTGATCATCGATCTCAATCAGCGCACCAACGAGGTGGCGCAGCGGCTCGAGGACTCCGGCAATCGTCTCGCCAACGAACTCGTTTCACGCGGCACCGAGGTGACCGAGGCGCTCCGCACCAGCGCCGCCAGCGTCTCCGAATCGCTTAATTCGCGCAGCGCCGCCATCACCGATACGTTGCAGGAAAGCGCCGAGCACGTCGCCAAAGTCGTCACCACCCACAGCGATCAGCTGCGGGAATTGTTGTCGACGCGGCTGACCGCATTCGAGCAAATGCTGAACCATTCCGGTTCCGAACTCGGCGAGAAGATCACTCGCGATTCTTCGACGCTCGGCAACCTGATCACCCGGCATCTCGCCGAATTCGATCGCACGGTGAAGACTTACGGTTCGGAACTGGTGGAGCGGCTCGGCGCGCGCACGCAAGACGTCTCTGAGTCGATGCGCAGTTACGTCGACAGCTTCGATAACCGGGTAACGGCGAAAGCGAGCGAAATCGCCGCCGGACTCGATGGCCGGCTGGTCGAGTTCCAGCAAACTCTCGATCAGCGCACCGCGACTTTGAACGAGGCGTTGTCCGCCCGCGTGCTCGACATCGCCAAGACGCTGACCGACGGCGGCCGCGAAGTGGTCACCGCGGTCGACAAACGCATCGCGGACGTGATCGGCGTCATCGATGCGCGCGGCGAGAAACTGA
>DAIUEQ010000150.1:0-9251 GCA_036845025.1 Xanthobacteraceae bacterium
CCCATCGCGCCAATTCAGCGAAGTTGCTGGCGCCGTAGCGGTGCAAGACGGCGACGAAGGTCAAAATCGTCGCCGCCGCGATCAAGGCGGCAATGAGCCACTCTTCGAGCCGGTCGAGAAAAAGATTAAAGAGCCGCATGTCTCGTACTCAATCCCCGGACGGCGGGATCGAGCTACGATTGCGGCGGGGTGAATCCAGACGCCTTGTAGACGCGCTCGATGAAGTCCTTGCCGAACCGGCTTTGCATCTCGGTGTGGACCGGCATCAGCTTGGCGATCCACGCCTTCTTCTCGGCGTCGGTTAAAACATGCACCTCGGTTTTACCGGAGGCCTTGATCTTCTCCAGCGCGTCGGCGTTGTCCTTAGCCGCCGTGTCATTGAAGAAAACCGTGGTTTCTTTGACGGCGCGGTCGAGTTGGGCGCGCAGGTCCGGCGGCAGCGAATGCCAGAAGTTCTTGTTGGTGATGAGCGCGTAAGTGAGCCGGCCGTGCAGCGAGACGGTCAGGTTCTTTTGCACCTCGTAGAACCTTTGCGTCAGTATGTTGGATGGCACGTTGTCTTCGCCATCGACGACGCCAGTCTGCAGCGACTGGTAGACGGCCGAAAACGGCAGGATTTGCGGCAGCGCTCCAAGCTCGCGCGCCACCGCATCAAGAACCTTGCTGCCCTGGATGCGCATTTTCAGGCCGCGGAAATCGTCCGGCATGATCAGCGGCCGGTTGGCGGTGAAGACCTGAGCACCATTGTCCCAATAGGCAAGCGGCGAAACGCCTTTGGCCTCGAGTTTGGCGTTGAGATCGGCCATCATCGGGCTTGCCATCATTTGCCGCGCATGCGCGTCGTCGCTCATCAGAAATGGCAAGTCGAAAATGTCGAACTCCTTGACGCCGAGTGGACCGAACTTGGAGATCGACGGCGCCAGCATTTGCACCGACCCGAGCTGCAACGCCTCGAGTTCTTCCTTGTCCTTGTAAAGCGACGAGTTCGGATAGATTTCGACTTTGACACGGCCGTTGGTGTACTTCTCAGCAAGTTCCTTGAACAGGACGGCCGCTTTGCCTTTCGGCGCATCGGGTGTCACGACATGGCTGAATTTGATGACAATCGGATCGTCGGCCAGCACGGGTTTTGCGAGCGCAAGGGAAAGGATTGCCGCGAGCGCAATAGCGAACCGTTGCATGGACTGTCCCTCCCAGCCGGCGATGTCAGACAACGAAAGACACTAGCAACCGCGGTTGCTTTTTTGCGGCGGCCTATTGTCAGGACTGTGTTCTAACTTTAGCCGACCCGCAACCCTGATCCCGGTCAGTGCATCGCGGCATCTGCGCGCGGAACCAGCGCTCCGGGGTGGCGTATGACGTCGCCCGCCAGACGGTGAGCGGCGGCCGCCGCTTCGGCTACAGCCGCACCGGTAAGCCGCGCTGCCAAATATCCGGCATTAAAGCCGTCGCCGGCCGCTGTGGGATCCACCGGCACCATGACTTCGGGCACCGGGACGAATTGCTGGGCGCCGGCGGTAGCAACCAGTGCGCTGTTGGGACCGTTCTTGACGACTATCTCGCCGATGCCGAAGGCTTGCAGCCGCGCGACCGTCGTTTCCGGACTAGGATCGCCCCATAGCACCGCTTCGTCATCGAAGGTCGGCAGCGCGATGTCGACCCGCTTCAACGCTTCCATGAAGACGGCGCGGGTGCGGCTCAAATCGCCCTTCCAGCCGCGCGGCCGGAAATTGCCGTCGAAAGCGATTTTGGCCCCTTGCTGACGCGCAGCTTCCAGAAGCGCCAGGAAACGGCCCACGCCGTTATTCGAAAAAAGCGAGAGCGTAATGCCTGAGAAGTAGATGAGCCGCGCCGCGACCATCTCTTGCGCCACCAGCATCCAATCGGGGCGCTCGAACAGCTCGCGCGCCGGGGAGTCTTCGCCCCAGTAGCGAACAACGCGTTCCCCACGCGGCCCGCCCTCAACCAGACAGAGCGGCGGCAGTTTTCCGGGCGCGCGAAACATGAGCTTTGAGGAAAGCCCCTCCGCGGCGGCAAGGGCGACGATGCTGTCGGAATAAGGATCGTCGCCTAGCGCGGTCGCGAACGCGACATCGAGGCCGGCACGCGCGAGATAAACCGCCGTATTAAACGTGTCGCCGCCGCACGATAGCGCGAACCTGCCATCCGCCCCGCGGGCCAATTCGACCAGAACCTCACCGACGCAAACGGCACGCACCTTCTCGGAACTCATCCTGGCCTCCTGCCGCGACACCGCGATGCCGCTAGTGGTCCAATTCTAACATTCGCATCCCGGTTCGGCAGGCAATCGTGCGAATGTTAGAATCAAAGGACCACTAGCAAAATATGCCTGCTAGTGGCGCTTTGGATTTGACATTCGCTTCACGAAATATCGGTTCGGTGGGTAGCGAACGTCAAATCCGCTCCGCTAGCAAGGAAATAGCCTAATGCGCTCAGCGTGGCGATGCAGAAACTGACCGGCCAATCCGTGTAGTAGGCGATGACGAGCCCTAGCCACGCTTCGGCGAGCGCCAGCACGGCCGAAAGCGCCAGTCCACCCCAGAGCCCGGTCACCAGCCGCTGTGCGGTCGCTGGTGGCCCGACCATCAAGGCGAACACCAGCAGGATGCCGACGATCTGGGCGCTTTCCGAAACCGCCAGCGCGACGATCACCAAGAAGGCGATGGAGATGAAGTTGAGCGGCACGCCCTTGGCTTCGGCGAGTTCCGGCTGCAGGCTGGCAAAGATGAGCGGCCGCATGATCGCCGCCAGCCCCCCGAGCGTCACCACCGCAAGGCCGAGCAGCGTGGCGATGGTAGATCGGTCGACTGCAAGCACGTTGCCGAACAGCAGTGCCGTCGCCTGCGTGGCAAAAGCCGTGTAGTAGTGCAGGAACAAAAGTCCAAACCCCAAAGCCAACGCCAGCACGACGCCAATCGCGACGTCGCGGCCGCTGATGCGCTCGCCGAGCGCGCCCATGGCGACACCGGCGGCAACAGTGAGGCCGACCAGACCCCAAATCGGCGCCACGCCGAGCAGCACGGCGCCGGTAGCTCCGGCAAAGCCGATATGCCCCAGGGCGTGCCCGGCGAAAGTTTGTCCCCGCAACACCAGGAAATAGCCGACCAGGCCGGACACGACGGCGGCGATCCCGGCCGCCGCGAACGCGTTCTGCATGAAATCGTAGTCAAGCATGGCCGTGATCGTGGTGATGGCCGCCATGCGCGTGGTCGGAATGCTCCACGCTGCGGCCGCGTGACAGCACAAAGATCTGGCCGTCGGCGCGCACGACGTTGATGTCCGTGCCGTAAAGTTCGGAGAGCACCGGCGTGGTGACGACTTCGTCGATCGTTCCCAGCGCAGCGCGGCCGTTGCCGAGGTAGAGGACGCGGTCGAGCGCACCGATCAGCTGATTGAGCTCATGGGCGCTAAACAGCACTGTCATGTTGCGCTCGCGAGCCAGCCGGCGGACCAACTCGATCACGGCCTCCTGATAATGGTAGTCGAGACTGATCAGCGGTTCGTCGAGCAGCAAGAGCCGCGGCTCGCCGAGGAGCGCTTGTGCAAGCAATAGCCGCTGGCGCTCGCCGCCCGACATTTTCGACAGCGGCCGGCGGCTTAGCTCGCCGGCGCCGACGGCGCCCAGCATCGCTTCGATCATGGCGCGATCGGCGTGCGTGAGCGAGGGCACGCCCCAGCGCTCGCCATGCACGGAACTGGCGACGAAATCGAGGCCGCGGATGCCCAAGTCCGGCAACACGGTGCGCACCTGCGGCAGATATCCGATTCGCCGATTGCCCCGGCGCGGCGACTTGTCGAATACACGGATGGCACCCGAGCTTACCGGCACCAATCCGAGAATGGCCCGCATCAGCGTGGTCTTGCCGGCGCCATTCGGCCCAAGCACGCCGATGAATTCGCCCTGCCCGATGGTCAGACTGGTATCGTTGAGGATAACGCGGCCACCGAGCTTGATGGTCGCCCGATCGAGTTCAATCACCGTCATGAAGATGGGCTAGCGAGTGCACGTCCGGAAGCATCAAGTTCGCCCTGCATCCACTCCTGGAACGTCATGTCCGGCGGGCACGTTTCTGTCACCCCTACCACCGGAATATTCGAGGCGCGAGCGACCTCGACGAGATGCTGGACCAGTTTGTTCGACGCCTGCTTGTTGTAGAATAACGCGCGTACCTTGTGGGTTTTCAGGTCGCGTTCGAACGCGGCGATGTCGCGCGCGCTCGGTTCGGTGTCGTTCATGATCGCAAGCTGTAGACGCTCGTTGCGCATTTTAAGTGCCAACGCATCCGCCATATAACCGAACACCGGCTCGGTGGCCGTCACCGCGACGCCGGCGAATTTCGCCCGCAGCGTGGCGATCTTTTCGTTGATGGCGGCAAGCGACGCGACGAAGGTCTTCAGCCGAACGGCATAATCATCAGCATGGGCGGGATCCGCCTTGGCCAACGCTGAGGCGACCGCGCCCGCGACCGCCGGCATAGTGCCCGGCTCGTACCAGAGGTGCGGATTGTCACCCGCACGCTTACCCACGAGGTCGGCGGCGACGATGACGACCCGGTCGGGGCGCGGCGAAGCCGCCAGTAACCTCACCATCCAGGGATCGTAGTCGGCGCCGTTATAGATCACGATTTGCGCGTCGGCGATCTGCCGCGCGATCGCGGGAGAGACCTCAAACAGATGCGGATCCTGATCCGGATTGCTCACGATGCTTGAAGCGGCGATCCGGTCGCCACCAATCTGTCGAGCAACGTCGCCGTAGAAATTCTCCGCCGCGACGACGGCTATTTTTCCGTCGGCTGCGTGCGATATCGACAGGCCGTTTACGGTGAAGAGAAGCGCAGCCGCGATGCCAATGAGCCGCTTCATGGAGATCCCGGATTTTCTCTTTAGAAACAATGCGAATGCGGGGTAATGTAACATTATAACATTTCAGCCGCAACGTCTCTTTCCACCCTCCGTAGACAATCAGGTCTGCAGCAGATCAGCAGCGCGGTGCGGGCCCACAGGATTGCAAAGGTTGAAGTTTTACGCGGGCGGCGGATTACCTATATAGCCGGTGCAGGAGGGACCGCATGTCCGAACTATCTTCGGCCGGTAAGATTCCGGTGACGGTGCTCACGGGCTATCTCGGCGCCGGGAAGACCACCTTGCTCAACCGCATTCTGTCGGAGCCGCACGGCAAGAAATACGCCGTCATTGTCAATGAATTCGGCGAGATTGGCATCGACAACGATTTGGTCGTCGGGGCCGACGAGGAAGTTTTCGAGATGAATAACGGCTGCATCTGTTGCACCGTTCGCGGCGATCTCGTGCGCATTCTCGACGGCCTGATGCGCAGAAAGGGAAAGTTCGACGCCATCATCGTCGAGACGACGGGGCTCGCCGATCCGGCGCCGGTCGCGCAGACCTTTTTCATCGACGAAAATGTCGGGCGCAGGACCAAACTCGACGCGGTGGTCACCGTCGCCGACGCAAAATGGCTCAAGGATCGGCTGAAGGATGCCCCGGAAGCCAAGAATCAAATCGCCTTTGCCGATGTGATCCTGATCAACAAGACCGATCTCGTCTCCGCGGAAGAACTAGGCGATGTCGAGGCGCGTATCCGCAGCATCAACCCCTACGCCAAGCTGCACAAAACCGAACGGGCGAAAATTGCCCTCGATCAGGTCCTCGACCGCAAGGCTTTCGATCTCGACCGCATCCTCGATATCGAGCCGGACTTCCTCGCCGAACGCGGGCACGTTCACGACCACGATCATCACCACGGGCACGACCATGAACACGAGCACCATCATGACCATGGCGGGCTCAAGCATTATCACGACGAAGACATGCAATCGGTTTCTCTCAAGACCCAGAAACCGCTCGATCCCGACAAGTTTTTCCCCTGGGTGCAGAACTTGGTGCAGACCGAAGGTCCGAACATCCTGCGCTGCAAGGGCATTCTTTCATTCAAGAATGACGACCAGCGGTTCGTCTTCCAGGGCGTGCATATGATCATTGATGGCGATCACCAGCGACCGTGGAAGAAGGATGAGCAACGTCTCAGCCGCGCCGTGTTCATTGGCCGCAACCTGCCGGAGGAGACAATTCGGACGGGTTTTGAAAGCTGCATCGCGTGACGACTGCTCAATTCGTCGTGCGGGGACGTTAATGCTTTCATGACCGACGCCCGCAGCGAGACAGTTTCCGTCGTTGAGCGCACTCAGTCTGTAGCGGCGGATGGCGCGGTCATCGCCGCGCATTTCCTCGGGCGCACCGCGGTGTTCGTGCTTGGCGAGGAGGCGATGGTATTCGCCGAGCCCGAAGGCGAACCGCGCCGCGTCGCCGTACATGATGGCGCGATCCTCACCACGGCCGCGGATGGCAAGCGTGTCCTCTCGGGTGGCGATGACGGCAAGCTGGCGGCGACGAACGCAAAGGGCGAAACCCGAGCGCTGGCAAATGATCCAAAATACCGCTGGATCGATCACGTCGCGCTGGGGCGCGGCGGGGCTGTCGCCTGGTCGGCGGGCAAGACGGCTTTCGCTCAAGCCAAGGAAGGCAAGGAGCAGCGGGAATTAGAGGTGCCCTCGACGGTCGGAGGCCTCGCCTTCCTGCCCAAGGGCTTCCGCCTCGCCATCGCGCATTATAACGGCGCGACGCTGTGGTTTCCCAACGCGACCGAAGCGACAGCCGAAAAGCTCGAATGGAAAGGCTCGCATCTCGGCGCGACCGTGAGCCCCGACGGCCGCTTTCTCGTCACCAGCATGCAGGAGCCGATGCTGCATGGTTGGCGGCTCACTGACGGCAAGCATATGCGCATGTCCGGTTACGCCACGCGGGTGACCTCGCTGTCCTGGACGGCCGATGGCGATTGGCTGGTCACGTCGGGTGCGACGCAACTCATCCTATGGCCGTTCCAGGGCAAGGACGGACCCATGGGCAAAGAGCCGCGCCTGTTGGCGCCGTCCGACCACCGCGTCACGACTGTTGCCGCTCATCCGGGTCAGGCGATTGTCGCCACGGGCTTCGACCACGGTATGATACTGCTTATCCGCGTCGCCGATGGCGCGGAGATTTTGGCGCGAAAGCCGGCCGCGGCGCCTGTGACCGCACTCGGCTGGAGCGCCGACGGTCAGTTGCTTGCCTTCGGCACCGAGGACGGTGACGCCGGCATTGTTGACCTGAGCTGAGCGAGTCGAGGGCATACTGTGTTTCTGAAAGTCACCGCCGGCGGCGAATTGTCGTTCGAAGACCGAGGCAACTTTCGCGCTTTCAAGCTCGTGGTCGAGGGGGGGCGCGACCGGTTGGACGCCGTGCGCAAGGCGACCGCGGGCAAAGCCGAATTGCCGGACGCCGAGACCGCCTGGATTTTCCAGGATGCGTTGCGCCAGTGGTCCGGCATCGACCAGGACGCTGCATGGCAGCAGAATTTCTCAGCCATGATCGAGAAAGCGCGGCCGCACGGCTGGATCGATGACGACCGCAAGGCCATCAAGGCCCATATCGAATGGGTCGCCTGACGAAAACGGCGCGGAACCCCGGCTCCGCCTGTCCGTTGACTAAGAACCAGTTCTGCGCCGGGAACTCGCATGAGGATGATCAAGATAGGGCGCGTTGTCGCGCTTGCGGTTTTGTGCGCCGCAATCGGAAATGCGCGGGCCGCCGATACCACCGGCTGTACCCCGCAAGAGCGGCAGCAAGCGAAGCAAAACGAGCCTAGTCAAAAGCTCGGTGACACCGCGACCGTCATATGCCCGCCGGATGTCGACCCAGCCATGAAGGCGCCGACGCCGAGCACCGGCGATAAAGCCATTATTCCGCCGCCGGGCACCCCCGGCGGCAATCCCAACATTCAGCCGAAATAGAAATTCTCCCCGCGTAGGGGAGGAGCAAATCAGATCACGTATTGGCGCAGCGGCGGGTAGCCGTTGAACCCGACTGACGAATACGTCGTCGTGTAGGCGCCGGCGGCCTCGATCAAGACCTTGTCGCCGATGGCGAGCGACACCGGCAGGTTATAAGGCGTCTTCTCGTAGAGAACGTCGACAGAGTCGCAGGTCGGGCCGGCGATGATGCAGGGCGCCGTGTCGTCGCGATCCTTGGTGGTGCGGATTGGGTAGCGGATCGATTCGCCGATCGTTTCCGCCAAGCCGTGGAATTTGCCGATGTCCAGATAGACCCAGCGCATTTCATCCTCGGGCGAGCGCTTGGCAATCAAAACCACTTCGGCCTCGATCAGGCCGGCATTACCGACCAGGCCGCGGCCGGGCTCGATTATGGTGTTCGGCAGGTTGTTGCCGAAATGCTTGCGCAGCGAGCGGAAGATCGCCTTGCCGTAGGATTCAAGCTTGGGGGTCTTGCGCACGTAGCGGGCCGGGAAACCGCCGCCGAGATTGACGATGGACAAGGAGATGCCACGCTCGGCGCAAGCCCGGAAGACGGCTGCGGTCGAGGCGAGCGCCCGGTCCCAGGCTTCGACATTGTGCTGCTGCGAGCCGACATGGAACGAGACACCGTACGGCACCAGGCCGAGTTTATGCGCGTGCTCGAGGATGTCGGCGGCATAGACCGGCTCGCAGCCGAATTTGCGTGACAGCGGCCATTCGGCGCCGGAGCCGTCACAGACGATCCGGCAGATAACCCGGCTGCCGGGAGCGGCACGGGCCACCTTCTCCACCTCGGCCTCGCAATCGACGGCAAAGAGGGTGACGCCGAGCGCGAACGCAGCGGCGATCTCGCGCTCTTTCTTGATGGTGTTGCCGTAGGAGATGCGGTCGGCGGTGGCGCCGGCTTCAAGCACGGCATGGGTCTCGCCGATCGACGCGACGTCGAAGTGGCAACCCATCCCCACGAGCAGCTTGAGGATTTCCGGGGCCGGGTTGGCCTTGACGGCGTAGAAGACGGTCGTGTCGGGCAGAACCTTGGCGAAGTTTTGGTAGTTCTCGCGCACGACGTCGAGGTCGAGGACGAGGCAGGGTCCGTTGTCGGTGCGCTGCTTGAGGAATTCGCGGATGCGTGTGGTCATTGCCACTCAACTCCTAATCCGGCCGGCGGCGTAGCCGCCTAAGGTGAACCTCCTGCGATGCAAACTGCTCTGCTGAAAGACAGAGCGCTTACGTCGCCGCGATTGCTGCCTTGGTCCGGATGAGGGAAACCCCGTTCCGCACTGCTGGCAAAGATGGACAAGCCTTTCCGGTGTCCCCGGCATTCGCGCCGGCAGTAACCAAAAAAGCCCTTCCGTCGTTGCT